>CALWBW010000032.1 GCA_944376195.1 uncultured Clostridia bacterium
GTGTATTTATCTTCACATCAGCCCTCAAAAACACCTCGGAAAAAGGAGAGAACTGATGGAGAGAACTAAGGGATATTCACTTTTCAATGATAGCTGAAAAACCCCGTAAAATCAAGGTTTTTCAGAGGTGAGCTTCCAAAAAGGTCATTCGTTTTCGAGTCAGCCCCGTTATGACCACTTCGATACCTCTCCGTATTTGTCAAGCTCTTCGTCCCGATAAACTTTTTATCAAAGCCTGATCAAGAACAGCAGAAATAACTACAAAATATTAATTATCCAACGCCTACAGAAAACTTACATCACTCGCACAACCGAAACGCCCCACTCACCGGGCTGTGAAATACCAATCCATAGAGGACTGAGGAGCAGCCATTACTTCTATTTGCAAACCGTCCGGAAGCTCAATCCAATTATGACCCTTCGGAAGTTCCCGAACGCCACGCGCATACGCAGCCTCCAGACAGGCATCCAAATCCTCTACGTTAATTCCCAGATGCGCGGAACGGCCTTCCCCAACGGAAAGCTCCGGCATCGAGACAAGCTGCAAACCGCCCGACAACCAAACTTGATCAGGGCTCTCCGGAGAACCTGCAACACGAGTGACCGACATATGAAAAACATCTTGAAAAAAATCGACGCTCCAGGACAAATCTTTCACAAAGATCGCCATATGATCCAGATACGCTCTTTTTTCGTACGCCATAGTTTCCTCCAACAACGGCCCCTGTTTATCCTGCAGAAACTGACTTATTTATTATACCAAATCCAATGGGGAAGTCAAGCCTGTTTCCAAAGTTTTTATCAGAGATTCCAGACTGGCGTTTTAAGACTGTTTCTTGACAGATGCTTGCAATACTCCGGAAATAACGATCAAAGATCGCTCTGGTTATAGCCAGGTGGCAACTAAAAGCGGGAAAAAACAATACAAACAGCACCATATATGGCGCACACCCGGCGGCCAAATTAAACTGATACCGTTATATGTGCATATTTTTGTCAATTTTTAAATAAAAAATTCAGCAAAAGATAGAATACTATTGTTTTCGGTAAAATAGAAATCGAGCAAAAGGGCTCAAGAATGTGAGCACCTTTATTGACAAACACAGAATACCATTTATAATTATAATATATAGTTAACAATTAGGGGTGATTCCAATGTTTTTTTAACATCCCAAAAATAAACTAAATTGATAGGAGGTAATATCTTGAAAGGGAAACTTAAAAGTTTATTTCTTTTAATGATTTGTGTATGATTCATTACATCAACTTGTAGTGCCGCAACATTGTGGTATTATTGGCCTGATACGCCCCGCACCCTTACATTTAATTGCTCTTTTCCTACAAATGAACGTGAAGCGGTCCGTTCCATCTACGATTGAGGTGAACGACATGAATAAAAAATTCATTATCACCGTCTGCAGCGTCCTTGTCCTGACACTTCTGGTTGTCGGCGGCGTCCTGCTTTATTTTGTACAGAAACTCCCTATTGAAATTCCGGTGCAGGAATATATCAAATACCCCAATCTGGCTCTTTGGCCTGGATACGATTTTGAAGGCGCCATTGAGGAAGCCCACCGAATTATTATCGGTACGGTTGCTGAAAAAAGTGGAACAAAATATGATGAAATATACGATGAAGATCTTGGAAAGCTGCTTTTTCGGCAATATTATCGAGATGTAACAATTGAAGTGGAGCGCGTTATAAAGGGTGACACAGATTTAGAAACCGTCAATTATAAAGAACAGGGAGGGGAAACAATCAAAATTAACGAAGATGGGACATTTTCCATCTATGATTATGCCGAGGGTTATCCAAAGCTAGATGTCGGCGACCGTGTCCTCCTTTTTCTGTCAGAAAATAACGTCTATTTGAATCCGAGTACGCTGTTCGTCATTGAACCAGACGATACCATCAGCGTTTCATCTGATCTTTTAACGTCCAATACTATGCGGAAATCCCAGAGTCATTATATGGAAACCTACGATCTCGACGATTATGTAGGCGCAATTAAAGATTATCTTGCTTCCTGAAGCCGGTCTGTCTCTCCAATGCCCCCGTTTTTCGGGGGCATTTTTTGATTGGAAAGTGGTAAGGATCGGCTTAGCGCGCGAATATTTGATGATAAATTCCGCGTTTCATTTGGGGAATCTGTCATCCCTGTCATTGACATTATCCTCTTAAAATAGTATCATATTCTGTGGAGAATCATCAAAAATAAGAGGAGGGTCATTATGTCGAGAGTCATCGTAGATTGGGATACTATTAATAATTTTGTCATCGACGCGTTTGTCGGAGTTGGTGTGCCGCGTGAGGACGCGGTAATTTGTGCCGACGTATTGCTTGAATCCGATCGTCGTGGTATTGAGTCGCATGGCGTCAACCGTTTCAAACCCATTTATATTGACCGAATCGTTGCCGGAATTCAGCAGCCTGTCACAAACTTTGAAATCATTCGCGAGACCCCTACGACCGCTGTTGTCGACGGGCACGACGGTATGGGACAGGTCATTGGTTATAAATCCATGACCATGGCAATTGAAAAAGCGAAAAAGTACGGCATGGGGATGGTAGCCGCACGCAATTCCTGCCATTACGGCATTGCCGGGTATTACGCCACGATGGCGACCAAGGCCGGTATGATCGGGATTACCGGTACAAACGCCCGTCCTTCTATCGCGCCGACTTTCGGCGTAGAGCCTATGATGGGCACCAACCCGCTTACCTTTGGTATGCCGACCGACGAGGAATTCCCGTTTGTGCTCGACTGTGCCACATCCATCACGCAGCGCGGCAAAATTGAATACTTTGAACGTCTTGGCCTGCCCACGCCGGAAGGAATGGTGGTCGGGAATGACGGCCTGCCGAAAACGGATTCCGCGCAGATTTTGAAAGACTTTAACACCGGCGAAGCTGCGCTTGCTCCCCTCGGCGGCATCGGCGAAGATCTGGCGGGTTATAAGGGGTATGGTTATGCCGCGGTTGTCGAAATTCTCTCCGCTGCACTTCAGCAGGGCAACTATATGAAAATGCTGTTGGGCCTTGAAAACGGGAAGAAAGTTCCGTTTCATCTGGGACACTTCTTTATTGCAATCGACACGGAAGCCTTTATGGGCTCTGATTCCTTCCGCAAAACGACAGGCGATATACTTCGTGCTCTGCGCGCTTCCAAAAAAGCGCCTGGTCATGACCGTATTTATACGGCAGGAGAAAAAGAGTGGCTGGTTTGGCAGGAACGCAAAAATTCCGGTGTTCCGGTCACAGAGTCTGTTCAGAAGGAAATCTGCGAGGTGCGCGACCGTCTTGGTCTGACGCAATATCACTTCCCGTGGGAAGCATAAAGGACGGAAAAGTATATGGATATTAGAAAAGAATCCTTGAAAAAACATGAAGAGTGGGGTGGCAAGATTGAAATTGTCACCCGTTGCCCGATCAATACCCGGGAAGAGCTCTCATTGGCCTATACGCCAGGCGTGGCAGAGCCCTGCCTGGAAATTCAAAAACATCCCGAAAAATCCTACGAATTAACACGGCGCCACAATCTGGTCGCTGTTATTACAGACGGGACGGCAGTCCTGGGCCTCGGAGACATTGGTCCCGAGGCCGGTATGCCCGTCATGGAAGGAAAGTGTGCGCTTTTTAAGGCGTTTGCCGATGTGGACGCCTTTCCAATCTGCGTAAAATCCAAAGATGTAGATGAAATTGTGCGCACAATCCAGCTGATTTCCGGCAGCTTCGGCGGAATTAATCTGGAGGATATTTCTGCACCGCGCTGCTTTGAAATCGAACGAAAATTAAAGGAAGTCTGCGATATCCCGGTTTTCCATGACGACCAGCACGGTACGGCCATTGTCGTTGCAGCTGCATTGATTAATGCGCTGAAAGTGGTAGGAAAAAAGATGGAATCTGTAAAAATTGTCATTAATGGCGCCGGTTCAGCCGGTATTGCAATTGCCAGACATCTGTTGAACATGGGTGTGCGCCATTTGACGATGGTGGATCGCTTTGGTATCATTGCGTCCGATATGGATGGATTAAACGAAGCGCATCAGGAAATTGCAAAGGTGACCAATCTCTCGTGCCAGCATGGCGTGCTGGCTGACGCCATGGCAGGTGCCGATGTGTTCATCGGTGTCTCCGCACCCAATATTGTCAGCAGGGAAATGGTGGCATCTATGGCGCCGGACGCCATCGTATTTCCGATGGCAAACCCCACACCGGAAATTATGCCGGACGAAGCTTTGGCCGCCGGTGCGCGCGTTGTCGGTACGGGGCGTTCTGATTTCCCCAATCAGATTAATAATGTGCTGGCATTCCCCGGAATTTTCCGTGGCGCGTTAGATTGTCGTGCTTCTTGCATCAACGAGGAGATGAAGGTTGCCACATCTTATGCTCTTGCAGCTTTGATTCCAGATGCGGAACTAAATGAACAAAACATTATTGCGCCTGCGCTTGATAAACGTGTTGCAAAAACCGTTGCTGAGGCAGTTGTACTTGCAGCAAAAAAGACTGGTGTAGCGCGCATTTAATGCTATACAAGTAACGGCATACGGTAGTTTGCTGTGAAATATCCTAGAAGTCAGGAGTTTGAGCCATGTACAGAATCGTAAAAAAGAGGGATCTTAACCCGACCGTTTCCTTAATGGAAGTGGAAGCGCCGATGGCGGCGCGGCGCGCGAAAGCCGGCCAATTTGTGATCGTCATTCCGGATGAAAAAGGGGAACGTATTCCGCTTACCATTGCGGATTATGATCGCGAACGCGGTACGGTTACCGTAATTTTTCAAGTTGTGGGAACCAGTACGCTGAAACTTCAGCATCTGAAAGAAGGAGAGTCTGTTTATGCGTTCGTGGGGCCGCTTGGCCGTCCCACTCATACGGAGGGCTTGAAAAATGTTGCGGTCATTGGCGGAGGCGTTGGGAACGCAATTGCCTATCCTGTTGCCAAAGCGCTTCATGAAGCCGGAACGCGTGTGACTACCATTGCAGGATTCCGTTCGCAAGATTTGGTCATTTTGGAAAATGAATTTGCCGCAGTGAGCGACAACTTTGTCCGGATGTCAGACGATGGAACATGGGGGACGAAGGGTTTGGTGACAGATGCGCTTCGTGCTCTGATTGAAAATGGTGAAAAATTTGACGAAGTTATTGCAATCGGTCCGCTGGTTATGATGAAATTTGTCTCTCTGCTTACGAAAGAGTACGGGATAAAAACGGTTGTCAGCATGAACCCCATTATGATTGACGGTACCGGTATGTGCGGAGGCTGCCGCTTGACAGTAGGCGGTGAGTCGAAATTTGCCTGTGTGGATGGGCCGGAATTTGATGGCCATTTGGTCGATTTCGACGAGGCGATTGCACGAAGCGCCATGTATCGTGAGCAGGAACGTCATAGCTATGAAGCAACCTGTAATCTTTTCAAGGGGGTAGAGTGATATGCCGAATATGAGTGCAAAAAAGAATGAAATGCCGTCACAGGCCCCGGATGTCCGGAACAAAAATTTTGAGGAAGTGGCGCTGGGCTATACTCCCGAGTTGGCTGCCGATGAAGCGGCGCGTTGCTTAAATTGTAAAAACGCCCCTTGTGTGACAGGTTGTCCTGTACATGTCAATATTCCTGGTTTTATTGCAAAATTGCGCGAAGGCGATCCGGACGGTGCTTATCATGTACTTTCTGCTTCTAACGCGCTTCCCGCTGTTTGCGGACGTGTTTGCCCGCAGGAAACGCAGTGCGAAGCCAAGTGCGTCCGTGGGCTGAAGGGCGAACCGGTTGGAATCGGCCGTCTGGAACGGTACACCGCTGACTATCATTTGCATCACCCCGGAAAGCCCGTGGAAAAGCCTGCGGGAAATGGGCATAAGGTCGCGGTAATAGGAGCGGGTCCTGCCGGTTTAACCTGTGCCGGTGAACTGGCAAAAATGGGATATCAGGTAACTATTTTTGAAGCGCTGCATATTGCCGGCGGTGTTTTGGTGTATGGTATCCCGCAGTTCCGTCTCCCGAAGGAAATTGTCGCAGCAGAGATCGAAAATCTTAAAACGCTTGGCGTTGAGATTGTCACGAATGCGGTCATCGGTCGTTCTGAGACGGTGGATGAGCTTTTTGAAGACGGATACGAAGCAATTTTCCTTGGCACCGGCGCAGGATTGCCCATGTTTATGGGAATCCCGGGTGAAAGCCTGAACGGCGTTTGCTCCGCAAATGAATTCCTGACTCGTGTGAACTTAATGAAAGCGTATCGCGACGATACGGACACGCCGATTTATCGTGCGCATCGCGTGGTCGTGGTAGGCGGCGGTAACGTTGCGATGGATGCGGCACGCTGTGCCAAACGTCTGGGTGCGGAAGAAGTCTCCATTGTATATCGCCGCAGTGAAGCGGAGATGCCTGCCCGTCGTGAGGAAATCGAGCATGCGAAAGAAGAGGGAATCGTAATGCGGGTTTTGCAAAATCCTGTGGAGATTCTCGGTACAGATGGGCGCGACCGTCGTGTTCGCGCTGTGCGGTGTGTCCGTATGGAACTTGGAGAGCCGGACGCTTCCGGGCGTCGCAGACCCATTGAAATCCCGGGTTCTGAATATGAATTAGAGTGCGATTTCGTGATTATGGCGCTCGGTACGCGTCCAAATCCACTTATCAGCTCCACTACAGAGAACTTGGAAACCAAACGTGGCGGTGTACTGGTCGCCGATGAACAGGGGAAAACGACGCGTGAAGGCGTCTTTGCCGGCGGTGACGCCGTGACAGGTGCCGCAACCGTTATCCTTGCCATGGGTGCCGGAAAGACGTCCGCCCGCGCTATCGACGAATATATCCGCAGCAAAAACTGAGACTGGAGTTTCTATGGATAGACCTGAAGTAAAACGCCGCGTTGCCATTTCGTATATTGTAACTGCGGTTTGCCTGATTGCCATCCTTCTTTTTACCCAGTTTTTTACCATGAATCGTTCTGCAGATAATGCGGAAGAAACGGACGGTGCTGTTTCGGATACGTCTGGTGAAGAAGTTTCTTCCGAAGCCAATGAAGATGTAGAAGAAACGCCGGACTCTTATGAGACATTGGAAACAGCGACTTGTACATATGACGGCTACCGCTATCGCATGATTACAGAACCAGAAGAGCTTTCTGCGTGGGGGCTTCCTGAAACGATTACCGACGATATTGTGGGCGGTACGTTTGCAACAGCCGATGATCAGACAGTGCTTTATGCATATCCTGCTTATGGTTGCCGCGCTGTATTGATTGCGGGGAAGGATAACGCTAGATCTTTCTGTGTACTGGATGGATTTACGGACGATACCAAAGCGCCGACTTTAGATACTATACTGCCTATGTATGGAATCCACGCAGTTTCCAATATCCTTTCTGCACAAATTGTGACAGTAAATGGAACGGAAATACCTCTTGATTCTGAGGAAATTACGCAGCTCTGTGAGTTTTTCTCTGCCTGTTCTAATGCAGGAGACAAAGCAGCGGTTACGGATGCGGTAACAATTACGTTCACTACACAATCCGGTATGCGTTTTTCACTCTCTTACTATGAAGATCTAGAGCTAATTTCTGTTTTCAATGAGTATTACCAAGTAACTGATGATTTGAAAGACTGGCTCACAGCAATAGGTGTTTGACAAAGAAAAAGTCCAGCGAAGAAAAATTCTTCGCTGGGCTTTTTTGTTATTATCTATGCAATCTTAAATTGAAGGTTTATCCCTCAATTTTGCGCAGAGAGAGATAACCGGTAAAGAAACAGCAGCAGTAATCGCACCCGTAAAAGGGGAGGCCAAAAGTAAGATTGGAAGGTAAGAAAAAATCGTTGTCGTGCGCATGAGAACAGCCGCAGCGCACATCTGCCCAATGTGGTGCGCAGCAGCGCCGGCTATAGAAATCCCCCAAAGTGAAATACTGCGTGGGAACAAAGCCTTGAGTCCGCTCATTAAGGCAAGAGAAAACGCCGCGCCACAAATGGAAAACCAAAACGAAGTAGGACCGCTTGCATAAAAAGCACCAAGGAAGCAACGCGCAAAGGTAACCACTGCCGCAAAAGGAAAACCAAACAAGTAAAGCGCAGCAAGGGTTACAATATTGGCAAGGCCCAGTTTTAAGCCTGGAACTGGTATCAACAACGTCAAGGGCAACCAACTCTCTGCATAGGACAGCGTTAGAGCGAGCGCCGTAAAGAGGGCGCAAAGCGCCAATTTTTTTGACTTCATTGCGTCACCGCGTCCACATTAGATTTTCCGCCGGATAGCGTCAACAATAAACGATTAGGCAGGCAGACAATCGTTTCTCCGGATTGCGAAATCGTTCCACAAATTTCACAATCGTGTCCGGGACAAGTCGTATCCCGCAAAAAAACCGTTGTGCCATCAATCACCAGCGTACAAGGATACAAAAGTTCATCCAAAGAAATTTCCGAAGAAAAGGGGAGAGTATAGCGCGCGAGTTCTTCTCCGTTCACACTGACAGAAAGAACCTGCGGCACACTTTTTCCCGCAAACCCCAATAACAGCAATCCTGCGCACAGCAAAACAACGGCGACTATCAGATAGTCGCCGCGTTTAAACCCAAATTTCGCAAGGGTGGAGATCGTCATGCTTTTTCCCAAATACGACGAACCGCATGGGCAAAATGGGAAAATACGATTCCCGCATCTTCCAATTCCATATTCCAGCGCTTCGTCCACTCCAAGGAAATAAACCCGTCATATCCATTCGCTTTCAAGACCTGAAAACAATCACTGATCGGCAAATCTCCATATCCTACCATCTTATAGTGCAAAACGCCATGTTCCATCAAGCTGTCTTTAATATGTAGGTGGCGGACAAATTCCCCAATGTTTTTGTAGGTAAGCGATACCGGCTCCTGAAAATACCGGACAGGGTGATGCAGGTCCCACAATACTTGTACGGCAGGGCTGTTCACTTCTAAGATTAATTTACGCAGACGCTCTGTTTGTGCATAAACGCCATTCGTCTCAACCAGGAGCGTAACGCCGCTTGCTTCTGCAATTGGCGCCAGCGCTTTTAATCGCGAAGCAACCAAAGCATCATCAACAAAGGGGAGGGGAGCAGGCCCCGTATCGCCCAAAAGACGGACATATTTTGCGCCAATATTGGCCGCTAACGCTATGTAAAGCCGGCCTGATGCCGTATAGTCCTTATCATCCAAATGCAGACAGACATCCGATGTTACGCACGGAATCACCAGATTTTTGGAAGCAAGGTCCGCACGGGTATTGCGAATGTGCTCCGGCGAAAACAGGTCGATCTTCGGCAGAAAAATGTCTTCTCCCAACCCGCGCAGCTCGATTCCATTGTATTGCAGATCCACTGCGGCAGAAATGATTTCACGCCAAGTCCAGTTCGGACATCCCAAAGTTGAAAAACTAAGATTCATATCATACACCTCTTTTGAAAAGTCTTTAATCGACATCAGCAAAGAACAGCTGTACGCAGTAGAGTACCCCGTCGGAATCAGGGTTATAGGAGTATCCAATTCCAGTAGCATCATAATTGGCGTTCAGAATTTCTTGATAAGTCGAATTGGAGTAAAAAGATGCAAACGTGGAAAAACTATCCGGATAAGCCTTGGAAATTGCCTCACTGGCATAGGTCGCAGAATAGCCCGCAGCTTCCAGACGCCCAGCCTTATCAGATCCATCCGTCCCCAAGTGTCCAAAAAAATTATGCTCCGCCATATCGTTAGAATGATTCTTTGCCACAGTACACAATCCTGATTCTACTGAAAGCGGTTCATATCCCGCTCGAACACGCATGACATTGGTCAAGTCGGCAAGAATCTGCTCCATTCCGGAAAGTGCGGCCGGCGTAATTTCGTATTGAAAGGTATATTCCGCATTTTCCAAGCGAGCCGCGTAAATCAAAAAATCACCGGTTTCCTGATAATATACTGTCAAACTAGCATCGTCAGATGTATAGGTTGTATATCCAGAACCGGCCGTAGATTGATAACCAAGGCCATTCATAATTGTTTGGCAGGTTGCAAGCTTTGTACCGTATTGGACACCAGACGGTAGTTTCCACGTCTCACTATTTACATAATACGCGACAACGCGGTCCCCGTCAAGTCCAATTAACTGATAATTTGCATCATCTCCCTGATAAACCTGCCAGACATAGCCTTTCTCAGACGTCAAAGTGCCTGAAGGTGTCCCATAACTTTGCAGCATCTGTTCACGTGTAATACCCAATTCATAGTCATAAACAGTAGAAATTTCGACGCGCTTTCCCTCGGAGTTCCAATCCAATTCATAGCCCAAATTTTCTGCGGCAAATCGAAGCGGTACATATACCTCGCCATCCTTTAAAACCGGCGGCGTATCAAGCGTCACATTGCGGCTGTTGAGTTTAGCGGCAGTTTCCTCAACCGTAAAGAGCATGGTTGTGTCTTCTCGAGAAAGGATAACCGTTCCCGCTTCAATATCATAATCCACATCGACATCCAATTCATTGGAGAACAGGGTAATTGGCGCCATAATAATGCCAATATCCGTATCAAAATACGCGTTGATATCGGGCAAGACGACCTCCTCACCGTCTAAGAATACATAAACGCCCTCATCTGCTGCGGAGGCAAACGGCGTGAGCAAAAGTGTCATGGCAAGTAAAAACAAAAGCAGTTTTTTCAAAATCCTCATACGGCTCCTCCCCTAAGAAAGACGATATTCGCGTACAATCTCCAATGTTGCAAGCAATTCCTCATATTCTGTTATATACGAAGACAACTGCTGATATTCCTTTGCAGAGATCAACGGATCCATTCCAGCCTCATAATCGGCAACCGCCTGGCTGACAGAAATGACGCGATAACGTTTTCCCGTTGCCTTCGGATTGGGATCCACAAATACCGGCGTATAGGTAATTGCTTCCACTCGATTTTTACGATAGTCTTCTCGATCTATGACCAAATGAATGTTGGCGATAATTCCCGTATTGCTATAAGCAAAAAGCTGCTCACTGGTAAAATTTCCAAGTGCATAAAAGACATACCCAATTTTTTCGCGCCCATCAAACGTAACCTCAAAAGCTTCAATCGGTTGCGTGACGTGAGGATGATTCCCAATAATTAAATCAATCTCCGTATTGGCAAACAGCCATTGTGCCAGTTCCCGTTGACTTTCTGAAGCAGTACGTTGATATTCGTTTCCCCAGTGAAGAAGAGCAACGACAAAATCGGCGCCTTCCTCCCGCGCAGCTGAAGCGTCCTGCCGCAACGCGTCCTTTGAAATGATATTGACACTGTAGTCGTTTGGCGCCGCGCCGTTTAAGCCATACGTATAAGATAAAAAGGCAATTCGAGCGCCGTTAATCTCCGCAAGAAAGAGTTCTTCGCTTTCTTCTTCCGTTCGATAGGTACCGGTATGCGCAATACCATAGGAATCTAAAAAATCCAGCGTTGTCTCCAGGCCGGAAAGACCACGATCCATACTATGGTTATTGGCAGTGGATAAAAGATCCAAACCCAAAACCTTCGACAGAGACTCTCCCATCTGTTCCGGTGTATTGAAAGCAGGGTAGGAGGAATAGGTACGATCTCGCCCCGCAAACACAGTCTCTAAATTCCCTACAAGATAATCGGCGTCTTCCACATAGGGTGCAATGTCTTCAAACATATAGTCAAACTGATAAGAATCTCCCACCTGCGCCGCTTCATAGGTACCATTATGTGCCATAATATCCCCGATTGCACACAAATTGATGCGAATCTCCGGCAGTGTACCCTGATCTACACTGATTTCTCCCTGCTGCAGTTTTTCTAAAAGTACGGAATCATCTGTAAAAACTGCATCTTGCTTTTCATTTTGCGTACGGCGCGGTACTCCCATAATATTTCCCACGGGAAGATCGCCGGAACATCCACTCAGGAAAAACACCATTGTCATACAAAAAGCTGGAATTACCGTACGCATACGCACCATAAAGCCTACCTCCAAAAATCGCAGGATTCCTATTCAGTAGGAACGTCCCGATCTCCGGAGGAAGAATTTTCCTCAGTCATCCACCAAGGCAAATCATCCTCATCTGTACTGCCATGATCGCCAGATTCTGCGTCGGCATCTCCGTTATCAATTCCAGAGCCGTCATCCTCCGGATCGTCGGGATATTCTTCCTGATAATTCGGATCATAGGGACTGGAACCGGAATGATACGTACAATACGTATTATACGCAGATTCTGTACTGTTTCCAAAGAGATCAGCATATACAGCGTCTTTATAAAGATATGCATCGTCACTCATATTGACATTGCCGGTACGTTCCACACGAATTAAAGAAATTTCATGTGTATCCTGACATTTATCGGATGCGCGCTGACCGGACTCATCGCATATTTCCACCGTCACATGCACGTCGCAGCGTTTGGTAGGTGCATCTTCCGGGAGGAAGGTTCCGGTTGTTACGCGGGAGCCACGCACATCATTGCGGCACGCATCCGTTGCAAGCAGACCGCTGTCGAGGCAATATTGCACCTGAACGGTTTCCATATTAAAGAATGACTTGGATTCCAACCCCTCATGCAATTGATCCATAACAAGTTTCCAGGCATTCGCCGCCGGGTTGACGGATGTGGAAAGTTTAATCTCAGCCTGGCTATCATATCCTACCCAAACTGCCGCGCAATAATACGGCGTATATCCTACAAACCAACGATCATAATCGTTCGTTGTGGTACCGGTTTTCCCGGCTACTGCCATATTGGGGATTTGCGCAATCCGTCCGGTGCCGTTATCCACTGCGTTTTTCAAAAGATTATTGATATAATAGGCGGTTTTCTCCTTCATAGCGACTGTATACTCGGGATCGTTGGAAAGAATGGTCCTTCCATTCGAATCGACGACTTTCGAATAAGTCGTGGGCTCCGTGAAAATTCCCTGGTTGGGGAAAGCGCAATACGCAGCCGTCATTTCAAGAACGGATACGCCGTTCGTCAAGCCGCCCAGCGCCAACGGCGCATAATCTACATCGGAGAATACATTGCCATTAATCTCCTCAGACCGTACCAAATCCAGACCAAGATTCACCGTTGCAAACGTAAATGAACGCTCCGGCGTAACCAAATCCAGTACTTTTACCGCAACGGTATTGGTAGAATTTTGTACAGCCCGTTTCACGGTCATACGCCCCGTATAACCGCTGGATTGGTTTTTCGGCCACATGGTCTCCTCATCAAATGGGGAATCGTCAAACACCGAAGCCGGTGTGATTAATCCATATTCAATGGCAGGGGCATACACCGTCAATGGTTTTATAGAAGAACCCGGTGCGCGCTTTGTCATGGTTGCGCGGTTCCAAGCACGGTTAACGGTTTTTTCGCCGACGCCTCCCGCCATAGCCAACACCCGGCCCGTATAAGGATCCATCACTACCATAGCGGATTGCAAAATCTGCGCGCTTTCCGTATCCGGGAAACTTGCTTCATCCTGATAGACCGAGTCGACTACCGCCTGCACGGAAAGATCCACGTTTGCATAAATCCGATATCCGCCAGAATACACCAAATGGGTCGCAGCCGTTTCAGAATAACCGTATTCTTCCATCAAATCGGCAATGACATCGTTGATTACCTGGTCGACATAGTAACTCTGCATCTGCGAAGTCTCTGTCTCTGTCGTCTCGTTTCCGCCATATTGCAGTTCTTCATTCACCGCAGCCAAATATTCCTCTTCCGTTTCAATAAAGCCTTGCTCATACATCAGTTTCAAAATAAGTTCCTGACGTTCTTTGTTATGATCCGGATATTTTAAAGGATCATAATAGGTAGGGGAACGCGTAATTCCCGCAATGGAAGCGGCCTGCGCCACCGTAAGTTCCGAAGCATGTACGCCAAAATACGTATTGGCTGCCGTTTCAATTCCGTAACATCCGTGTCCAAAATAGACTGTATTTAAATAGTACTCTAAAATGTCTTCCTTTGTATAGTTTTTCTCAAACTCCAATGCACGCAAAATTTCCTGAATTTTACGCTGCACAGTTACATCATCATCACCTGTGATATTTTTGATGAGCTGCTGCGTAATTGTAGAGCCACCGCCATAGTTATCCCGAATGGGAACTATCATATTGATCATGGCGCCGACTGTACGAATCCAGTCTACCCCATGATGAGAGTAAAACCTGGAGTCTTCCACGGCAACCAACGCATCAAACATATTGGGGCTAATTTCCTCATAGTCCACCCAAATACGATTTTCCTCGCTATAAAGCTGTTCCAGTTCCACATACTCTCCCGTCTCACTATCTGTCGCATAAACAAAACTGGTTGCGTTCAGCGTCAGATCAGACAGAGAAAGATTATCGATATACGGCCGGATGTAATTGTCAATATAGAGTGCAAATACTGTCGCACAAATTGCGGTTGTCACCACTCCAATGACCAGAATGGTGGCAATGATCTTGACAATCCACCCCAAGGCCCCAGAAAAAAACCATGTCGCCTTTTTAACAGAACTGTATCTCAAAACCGGAGTCTCCTTTCTCATGCGGCGTACACACAGACAAATTATACCCACACCGCTTTTTTTGCAAAAGACTTGCAAAAATTTACAAATGAACATTTCTCAGGTACAAACAATATTATCTTTCGTAGTATAGCATAATTTTGTGAAAAATCCAACGGAATATTGTGAACAGGTATAAGGCACTTTAATTTGGAAAGAATTGTATACTAGGAGGTGACCCATATGACAGGGGTACAAAAACATGGCGCGCGACTTTTTCCCTATTTTATGCTTTTGCTCAGTACAACCGCAACGATTCTTCTGCTCTTTTCCATTTCTCTTCTGACAGATGATGGAGTAGAATCAGGAAAAGAAGCTCCGTCCATACGCGCCTCTTTATTATTAGACGAGCCAGAGAGTGAGATTGTGTCCACTCCGGAAAATCAAACGGAAAAGAAGCCCTTCTACACCATTATTCTTTCAGAAGGTGAGCTTCGTCTCTGCAAAGACGGGAACACGGATTCTTATACCGTATTGGAAGGAATTGATCCCCGCACGCTGCGTGATGCAGATCGATTGGCTTTAGAAAGCGGACTTCAACTGGAATCGGAAGAAGCTCTCGTAAGTTTCCTGGAGGATTTCAGTAGTTAACAAAAAAAGAGGGCTTTATTTAAAAGAAATCTGGACAATATCGACAAATCATATTATAATGGTGGCAGAAAATAACTTTCGGGAGGAAAAATATGGAGTTTCATGTTTCGTTAACCGGATGCGATCATGCGCCTGGTACAGCCACCGAACCATTTCGAACCATTTCCAAAGCCGCTTCCATTGCCCTGCCCGGCGACACCGTCAAAGTGCACGCCGGTACATATCGTGAATGGGTCAGTCCCGCAAACGGAGGCACGGCCGAACATCGAATTGTGTATGAATCTGCCGGAGACGGTGAAGTGATTATTTCCGGTGCGGAGCCTATTTCCAACTGGATCGAAGAAGGAAACGGCGTTTGGCGTGCGGAAGTGCCAAATACGCTTTTTACCGTCCGAAATCCGTACGCGACCCTGGTTTATGGGGACTGGTTGTTCAATGAACATACCGGAAATCATTTAGGGGAAGTCTATTTAAACGGAAAATCCCTTTATGAGCGTCAATCGATCGACGATGTTCGCAATCCGTCCGTCTGGCCAAATGCCAAATTTCCAGAGGAATCGCTTCTCACTTGGTATTGTGAAGTCAACGAAGTATATACGATTATCTGGGCAAACTTTGGCGATGCAGATCCGCGCCGGGAACTGGTGGAAATCAACGTCCGGCCTTATTGCTTCTGGCCGGAGAAAACAGGGAGAAATTATATCACCGTTCGGGGATTTACGCTGAAGCAGGCAGCCACGCAGTGGGCTCCTCCTACAGCCCTGCAGGAAGGGCTCATTGGCCCTCACTGGAGCCGTGGATGGATCATTGAACACAACAAAATCAGCGATTCCAAATGCACCGGCGTTAGTCTGGGCAAAGATATCAGTACAGGGGACAACGAATGGTCGAACCTGAAATTTAAATTCGGGACGCAGCGGGAGCAGGAAGTCATTTTCCGCGCGGTTCACGGGAACTGGAACAAGGAACATATCGGCAGCCATATTGTCCGCTATAACGAGATCTTTGAATGCGAACAAGCCGGTATTGTCGGACATCTGGGTGCAGTTTTCAGTGAAATTTATGGAAATCGAATTTACCGAATTCATCACAAACAGCTGTTCCACGGTGCGGAAGTAGCCGGAATTAAATTGCACGCCTCGTTGGATACGCAAATCCACGATAATGTAATTTACAGCTGTTATCGTGCGGTGTGGTTTGATTGGCAGGCTCAGGGAACCCATTTATATCGAAATCTCTGTTTTGACAGTCTCTCTGAAGATCTGTTTGTGGAGGTCTGCCACGGTCCGTATATGGTCGACCACAACATATTCCTTTCTAAAATGAATTTCCGTAACGTAGCGCAAGGCGGTGCATTTGCGCATAACCTGTTTGCAGGACGTTTTGTCATCAATCCGGATCGCGGCCGTCAAACGCCTTATCATTTTCCGCATGAGACAGCTGTCGCCGGTTATGCCAATATTATCGGCGGAGACGACCGGTATTATAACAACGTCTTTCTGCGCGACGACGACCCGAATAATGACCCGGTCCCCATGGGATTTTTTGAACATCTCCCGCTCAAACCACGTACAGCTGAGGAAGAGGAAGCCGAAAAAAAAGCGAAAATGGACGGGCTTCCTACCAAAAATAACGCCACTCTTTATCCGGTTGGACTGGGCAGTTATCAGGAATACCCGGGCCCAGATGATAAGTTTTGGGAAAAGCCTTTCGGTCCGGGAATGCGCGAAGCACACTTGCCTTCATCCATCCAAAATAACCTGTATTTGAAAAATGCTGTGCCCAGCCGGATCGATGTCAATGCAAAAGTTCAGGAAACCGTCGGTATAACCTTTGAAGAAGATGCTGCGCAGGGAAAAGTACGGTTCCGCATAGATCCTTCTATTTTGCGCGGTATGTCAAACAACGTGATTACGACGGATCTTCTTGGGACAACCTATCATGCAGAAATGCGTTATGAAATGCCGGACGGCACACCATACCGTTTCGACCGCGATTATTTCGGCACACAACGGCCGGAGAAAAATGTGATGCCTGGTCCCTTTGAACTGAGCGGCAACGAGCCCGTAGAGTTTACGCTGTAAAATAAAAACAGGCGGTTTCATCTGCTCTCTAAACAAACTGGTCCGCAAGGGAGTATCCTCCTTGCGGACCAGTTCTTTGTTTTAAAAATATTGTTTTCCACGCAACTCCGCCAAATATTTCGCAGTTTCAAGCGGCGTAAGGCGGTCTGTCGCAACTTTGATCGTATGTAATTCGTCATAAAGTGAAAGGCGGGGAAGTGCACGTTCCAACACATCCGGCGTACGCCGTCCCGCCGCAACATCTCCTTGTATGCGCTGCGTCAAAGTTTCCGCCGAACAAATGAGCGAAATTGGAAACACCTCACATTCATGCGTATCCAAACTGGCCAATAAAGTATCCAGAATTGCCTGCTGGTGCATCACCCAGCAAAAAATAATATTTTCATAGGCAGAGCAATGCAAAAAATTGTTCAATAGATAAGCGATGTTTTCCTGAACCATGGCCTTGATTTCTTCTGTCACAATAAAAGGGTCCGCATCCCAACACCAATCCCCATCTAAAAATACGGCGTGGGAAAGGATTTTTTTCAATTCCTGCGAAGTCGCTGTTTTCCCAACGCCCATGGTACCACCAATGAGAAATAATCGCTTCATGGATGGGCCTCCCGATTACCTAATAACGTATGTTTCTATCCTCTTTCGATTCGTTGCGGGCGCATCCGAATCTCTGTCTGTTCCACAAGCGCACGACCGGAAGTTAAATCAGAAATTCCACTGCGAATCTCCTCAAAATTTTCCTGAGGGGTCAAAATATCCAAGGTGACAGACTGCAAAAATTCCGTCTTTTCCACCGTATGTTCCCGATTCCGGAGGAAGGCGCGAATCAGATCATAATGCGGATATGCACATACAATTCGAACTGCGGCATAAGGCGTCAGCTCTGCAATACCTGCTGCTTCCAGAGCAAGTTTTGCCGTATTCGCATAGGCGCGAATCAGTCCGCCCGCTCCCAGCAAAATTCCGCCGAAATACCTGGTTACCGTGCAGCAATAACAAGTCAGCCCCTCACGCCGGAAAATTTCATAAACCGGCATTCCGGCCGTTCCCTTTGGTTCCCCATCATCAGAAAAGCGCGTCGCATTTTCTGATGAAATATCGTAGGCATATACAACATGGTTCGCGCCATCATGCAGTTCTCGAACCATAGCAATCATTTCCCGTGCTTCCGCTTCCGAATACACGGTAAATACGTTTCCGATAAATCGAGATTTCCGTTCGACAAACTCAATTTCACTGGCCTGAAAAGGAAGTCTTGTGCTCATGTTACCGCTCCCTGATCTTCTTTAATAAAATAACGAATCCAACCGAGCGTACGCGGTTCACAAACAGCCTGAACGGAAATAAATTCCGGTGCATATTCCACTTGTTCCACACGTGCGTCCTGATATAAGATGTCCAGCCGTCTTGCCTCATGATACGGCAGCTCAATTCGAACTCTGCGGCGTCCGGTTCCTAAATGCCGGGCAATCAATGCGCATAAATCAGACAGCCCTGCGCCAGTACGGGCAGAAACGACCACAATATCCGTCCCATGCGGCATAAGGTCCGCCTCCACCAGGTCTGCCTTGTTATAAATTTCGATCACCGGCGTAGTTTCCAATCCCAATTCCCGAATCTGCCGGCGTACCACTTCCGCCTGCTCCAGCCAATGCGGATTCGACAGGTCAATTACATGCAGCAGAAGATCCGCAAACTCCAATTCTTCCAGCGTTGCACGGAAAGCATCAATCAAATTATGCGGCAGCTTATGAATAAATCCGACCGTATCAGAAATTAAAATTTCCAGCGTATCAGAAACTTTCAATTTTCGAATCGTGGGGTCCAGCGTATCAAATAAGCGGTTTTCTGCCTGAATGCCTGCATCGGTCAAAGCATTTAAAAGCGTGGATTTTCCGGCATTGGTATATCCGACCAGCGCCGCAACAGGGATTTCCGTATTCTCCCGCCTGTGACGGCGCACTGCACGTTCCCGCCGTACGTTTTCCAATTCAGACTCCAACTTCTGGATCCTACGCCGGATATGGCGGCGGTCTGTCTCCAGCTGCGTTTCACCCGGTCCGCGCGTTCCGATCGGACTAGAACCGCCGGATGCGGTCTGACGGACAAGATGCGTCCACATACCCGTCAGACGCGGCAAGAGATAGCGGTATTGCGCCAGTTCTACCTGCAATTTTCCCTCAGCCGAGCGGGCACGATGTGCAAATATATCTAAGATTAAGGCCGCACGATCCATCACCCGCAATCCTGTCACCTTTTCAATTGCTGTTGATTGTGCAGGGGAGAGCTCATTATCAATAATAATCAGGTTGGCATCATGCAAAGCGGCCAGTTCCGCAATCTCCCGTAGTTTTCCTTCTCCGAGCAACGTACGCGGTTCCGGTGAAGGGCGGCGCTGCAGCACTTTCGCGGCACAAATACCGCCGGCTGTTTTCAATAATTCTTCCAATTCATCCAATGTTTCATTGCTTGCGTTTTCATCAAGAGAAAAAACAGGGGAGGCAAGCCCCGCAAGCACAGCCACATCTTTTTTCGTAAAATTTTCTGTTGTTTGCAATCCCGATACCTCGTTTATTTTTTATTATTTATCGTTGTAGTGTATGCCAGGCATGTATAAAAGCATCTAATGTAGGCCAACGTTCCATCCGATCCATGCGAGTTGCCCATATTAATTTAGCCTTTTCCTCAAATCTATAAACCTGTATACAGCAAATAAATATCGCTGAAACAACGTAAAAAAAGGCCGTTTGATACGCAGCAGCATATCAAACGGCACAATTTTAAAGACCGAATTTCTTCTTGAAGCGGTCTACGCGTCCACCGGAATCCACGAGCTTCTGTTTGCCCGTGAAAAACGGATGACACTTCGAACAGATTTCAACACGAATATCGCTCTTTGTGGAGCCCGTTTCAATGACCTCACCGCAGGCACAACGTATCGTTGTCTTATTGTACTGGGGGTGGATACCTTCCTTCATCACTTACACCTCTTTCCACGGGAAACTAGATAACACACTTTGATTATATTACCACATAGTAGGCAAAAAAGCAAGTCTTTTTTTAAAAAAATTCTCACCGAATTATTCTGCAAAAAATCGTATATTTTAACAGTTCGTAAAAAACATTTGCAGAAAGAAGGATTTTGCCTCTATTCTGCGAATATAAAAAATAGTAGGTGATCTTGATGAATATACGCGAATTTTATGAACAATCTGAAGAAAAAGTGCTTTCCCGCTATGCGGTTCCCGCCTCCAAATCACGCGGCAGACGGATTTATGAACCGCAGTGCGAACTTCGAACCATATTTCAGCGAGATGTCGGGCGTGTGATTCACTGTGCCAGTTTCCGCCGTCTGAAGCACAAAACCCAGGTATTCCTTTCACCAGACGGCGATCATTACCGCACTCGCTTAACGCACACCCTGGAAGTTTCTCAAATTGCGCGTACTATCGCTCGCGCCCTGCGTTTAAACGAAGATCTTACGGAGGCGATTGCCGTTGGCCACGATCTGGGGCACCCACCGTTTGGACACGCGGGAGAGCGTACATTAAACCGTTTGTCACCCTCAGGGTTTGCCCATAATGAGCAGAGTTTACGTGTTGTGGATTCTATAGAAAAAAACGGGGAAGGCCTCAATCTTTCCTGGGAAGTGCGCGATGGGATTTTGCATCATACCGGTTCACCCGCCGCCACATTGGAAGGGCAAATCGTTCAAATATCAGACCGGATTGCCTATATCAATCACGATATTGACGATGCCATTCACGCAGGCGTGTTGCACGGAGAAGATCTTCCCGCAGAAATCCGCGCAATTTTGGGAGAAAGCTATACCGCAAGAATCAACACGCTTGTGACGGATATTGTCACAAACAGCGTTGACTCTCCTGAACTGATGATGAGCGAAGAGGTAGAAACCGCCATGGAGGAATTGCGAGACTATTTGTTTGCGCACGTCTACACCAATCCGATTGTCAAAGGTGAAGAAGTGAAGGCAGACGGGATGATTGAGGCGCTGTATGAATTTTACCGCGCCCATCCGGATATGATGCCCATGCAATATATTGAAACAGCGTTCCGCGAGGATGTTGACCGGGCTGTGTGCGATTATATCGCCGGCATGTCTGACACTTATGCAGTTGCCGTTTATCGTGACAATTTCATTCCAAAAGGATGGAATAAACTTTGAAACAGTATTTTTTCTGTATATTTGGATATAAATATACACGGCCACCCGCGCAGGAACCAGAAAGGAGGGGAGAGGAACCATGGCATTTTCCGATACATTTCTGGACGAGCTGGCAGCCAGATGTGACATTTATGAAATTGTCTCCCGTTACGTTACTCTGAAAAAATCGGGATCCAACTGGTTTGGACTCTGTCCTTTTCATACGGAAAAAACCGGATCTTTTTCCGTCAATACAGAAAAACAGATTTATCACTGCTTCGGTTGCGGCGCAGGGGGAAGCGTATACAACTTCATCATGCAAATCGAAAACCTGACATTTCCGGAAGCTGTGGAATTTCTGGCAAATCTTGCGGGCGTGCCGCTGCCCGCTCAGGATGCTGGCGTTTCCGACAACCGAAAGAGATTACTGGAATTAAACCGCGACGCTGCCCGCTTTTTTTATCAAACTTTGTCGTCCCCGGAAGGCCGAGTCGGCTACGAATATCTGCTCGGCCGTGGGCTAAAACCAGGTACCATAAAACGGTATGGATTGGGTTTCGCGCCGGATTCGTGGGATAGTCTGCTGAACGCCATGACAGAAAAAGGATATACAAAATCCGAATTGCGGGAACTAGGCCTGATTAAACCCAATCAACGCGGCGGATTTTATGATCAGTTCCGCAATCGCGTCATGTTTCCGATTATTGATATTCGCGGCAATGTGATTGCTTTTGGGGGACGCGTGATGGACGACAGTAAACCCAAATATTTAAATTCGCCCGAGACAAAACTCTTTTCCAAAAGTCGCAATCTTTTTTCGCTGAATTTTGCAAAAAAGAGCGCCTCCCGCCGTCTAATATTAGCAGAGGGATATATGGATGTCATTGCACTGAATCAGGCCGGATTTACGGAAGCAGTCGCTTCTTTGGGAACGGCGCTAACGCAGGAACAAGCCAAACTCATGAAGCGGTTTGCCGACGAAGTGGTGATTTCCTATGATGCGGACAATGCAGGACAAAATGCAGCTGCGCGTGCTGCGGAAATTTTAAAGCCCGCAGATTTAAAAGTCCGAATCCTCAAAATACCAGGCGCCAAAGATCCGGACGAGTTTATCCGGGAGCATGGACGAGAAGCGTTTTCCGCCCTGCTGGAGCGCAGCGAGGATCACATGGAGTTCACTTTGGAACGGATTCGCAACAATTTTGACCTCACAACCGATGAGGGCCGAGTTGGATTCTTAAAAGAAGCGGCAAAAGCGTTGGCGCGTCTTTCCAGTCCGATAGAGCGCGAGATTTACGCTTCCCGCGCGGCGGAATCTGGAAACGTCGGAAAAGATGCGCTGCTGTCTGAAATTGAACGAAACCGGCGTGCCTATCTCAGACGAGTAAAAAATGAAGAAACGCGGCGCCTGCTTTCCCCGGAAAAAAGTGTACAACCTGTCAGCCGGGCGCTTCGTTACGAAGACGTACGGACCGCAAGGGCAGAAGAAGGGATCATTGCGCTTTTATCACGTGAACCAGCGTTTGCTCAAACGTTGCAGGCCGCCGGTATTGGCCCGGAGGATTTTACATCCCCTTTCCTGAAAAAAATCTGTGCTTTCCTGTTGGAACAAGCACAGGCAGGAAACAGCGTCTCCTCCGGTGCGCTATCTCAGTTTTTAGCGCCGGAGGAAATGTCGGAACTGGGGCGCATCCTCTCCGCGCCGGATATGGGCGATCATCAATCTGCCGGCCGGGATTATATTCGCATTATTCAAGAAACTCAGGCAAAACACGCCGTGGCATCCGGCGAGGATCCGCTGCTTGCCATGCGTGATTTACATAAAGAAAAAAAGTCTTACGGAGGTTCTCTTTCATGACGATTGAAGAAAAAAAACAGGGAATTCGGGATTTGATTGAGTACGGAAAGAAAAAAGAAAAGCTCAATTATAAGGAACTGATGGATGTTTTGGAGGAGCTTGAACTGGATTCCGATCAGATTGATAAGCTGTATGACACTTTTGAAAATTTGGGAATTGAAGTCTTTACAGATGAATATACCAATGATGCTCCTGTTGAAGAAGCACCGAATTTTTACGAAGACGTTGAGGAAGTTTCTCAGGAAGAGCTGGCTGAAACCACTGCGATGGCGGATAACTATGCTTTGGATGATCCGGTCAGAATGTATTTGAAGGAAATCGGCAAAGTTGATCTTCTGGATCCCGATGAAGAAATCGAACTGGCAAAGCGGATGAAAGAAGGCGATGAGGAAGCTAGAATGCGTCTTGCAGATGCCAACCTTCGTCTGGTTGTCAGTATTGCCAAGCGGTATGTCGGGCGCGGGATGCAGTTCCTCGATTTGATTCAGGAAGGTAATTTTGGGCTATTGAAAGCCGTTGAAAAATTTGACTATACAAAAGGCTACAAATTTTCCACCTACGCCACCTGGTGGATTCGTCAGGCCATTACACGCGCCATTGCAGATCAGGCACGTACCATACGGATTCCAGTGCATATGGTCGAAACTATCAATAAGGTTATGCGTGTCTCCCGTCAGCTTTTGCAGGAGCTGGGCCACGATCCGCAGCCGGAGGAAATTGCGGCTGAAATCAATATGCCGGTAGATAAGGTTCGGGAAATTATGAAAATTGCCCAGGAACCGGTATCTCTTGAAACGCCGATTGGCGAGGAAGAGGATAGCCATCTGGGAGATTTTATCTCTGACGACGATGTGCCGGAGCCTTCTGACGCCGCTTCTTTTACTCTGTTAAAAGAGCAGCTGATGGATGTATTGAAGACATTGACCCCGCGGGAAGAAAAAGTCCTGAAACTCCGTTTTGGCATTGAAGATGGAAGAACCCGGACATTGGAAGAGGTCGGTCGTGAATTCAATGTAACACGTGAACGAATTCGTCAGATTGAAGCAAAGGCACTCCGCAAGCTTCGCCATCCCAGCCGTTCAAAGCGTTTGAAAGATTTCATCAACTGATAGCGGGAGAATACGGCATTATGTCATTAAACGATGGGCACCGGGAAAGACTGCGTCGGCGTTTTCGGAACGAAGGTCTTGATAGCTTTGAACCACACGAGGTTTTGGAGCTGCTTCTGTTTTATGTAATACCCAGATCCAATGTCAATCATATCGGCCATCGCTTAATTAACCGGTTTGGCTCGCTTGCCGGTGTTTTCAACGCCAGTTATGATGAGTTAATGACAGTGGATGGTATAGGCGAACATGCGGCGTTATATTTAAAAATCATGCCGGCCGTCTGCAGAAGGTATTTACTTTCCAGTGTGCAGGATAAAGGGATCACACCGTTGTCAAACAGCTCTTTGGCACATGAATACGCAGCGCCTTATTTTATCGGCAGGACTGTAGAAACGCTTTACGTCATTTGTCTCAATAATTCCGGTATCCCGGTGGAGTGCTGCTACATATCAGAAGGAACTATCAATGCGACGCAGGTGGACATGCGTAAAATTGTTGAGGCTGTAGTGCGCAACAACGCAGTCGCCGCAATCCTTTGCCATAACCATCCGGACGGTATTGCGCGTCCATCGCCGGAGGATATTGCCGTGACCAAAAAAGCCGGAGAAATCCTGGAATCGATTGGCGTTGTACTTCTCGATCACCTGATTCTGGTAGACGGCGATTTTGTCTCCTTTCACGATACTGTGGATATGGAAGCTTTAAGAAATAACAAAACGTAATCAAAATTCAAATAATACAGTTTACAAGAAAAATAAGCTTGCGTGTATATATACATGCAAGCTTATTTTTATCAATTCTCCCGGCGCTTGTTATTTTGTCGGGCTCTGTCGAAAAAAGCCTGAATTTATTTACAGTTTCCACCAATATAAAAAAGCAACAGAAAATTTTTTGAAAGAAAGTGTTGACAAACGCATCAGTTTCATTTATAATACAAAAGTCGACCGGGGTGTGGCTCAGTTTGGTAGAGCGCTTGGTTCGGGACCAAGAGGCCGGAGGTTCAAGTCCTCTCACTCCGACCAAATCGGAGCAAGTTTTTGTATGACTTGCTCCGATTTTTTTGTAAAAGTCAGAACACGCTCGCACTGTGGTTCTTTTCTTACGCTGGAAAGAGAACAGGTAATGTGAGATTGATTTTGCAAAGTAAGGCGTCTGTCTAACAACCAGAAAGCATAGGAATTCACATGAAAGAAATCACTTATTTTTATTTGAAGAATTGTCCCTTTTGCCGCCAGGCCGATCAGATGATCCAGGAGCTTGTTGCGCAGGAAACAAAATTTTCAGCTGTTCCAATCAACAAAATAGAGGAACGAGAGCAGGCTGATTTGGCCAATGAGTACGATTATTACTTCGTCCCTTGTCTTTATATTGGGAAAGCAAAGATGATGGAGGGGGTACCGACTCTGGAAAAAATAAGAGAGGTTTTTTTGGCGGCTTTGGATTAAATTTAGGTGCCTCATAATTTTTTTGATTTTTCTTAGAAAAACCTCTTGACAAATCTGCGGTTCATGTGTATACTATAAAAGCTGACTCCGAGCGGAGCAGTTCAAAAAAAGGGAGCATAGCTCAGCTGGGAGAGCACTTGCCTTACAAGCAAGGGGTCACAGGTTCGAGCCCTGTTGTTCCCACCAGGAGTTTGGCCGAGTAGTTCAGTTGGTTAGAACGCTAGCCTGTCACGCTAGAGGTCGTGGGTTCGAGCCCCATCTCGGTCGCCAATATGCCTCTGTAGCTCAGTTGGTAGAGCAGGGGACTGAAAATCCCCGTGTCGGTGGTTCAATTCCGCCCGGAGGCACCAATTTTGCGGGTTTAGCTCATTTGGTAGAGCGCCACCTTGCCAAGGTGGAGGTAGCGAGTTCGAATCTCGTAACCCGCTCCAAAATTTTATTATGCCGGTTTCGGCAGTTTGCGGGTTTAGCTCATTTGGTAGAGCGCCACCTTGCCAAGGTGGAGGTAGCGAGTTCGAATCTCGTAACCCGCTCCAAAATTTTATTATGCCGGTTTCGGCAGTTTGCGGGTTTAGCTCATTTGGTAGAGCGCCACCTTGCCAAGGTGGAGGTAGCGAGTTCGAATCTCGTAACCCGCTC
>CALWBW010000033.1 GCA_944376195.1 uncultured Clostridia bacterium
GAGCTGGTGGACGGATTCGAACCCCCGACCTGCTGATTACAAATCAGCTGCTCTACCAGCTGAGCTACACCAGCACAGGCTCTCGAATCAGCGCTTGTTTAGTATAGCAGGTGAAAACCCATTTGTCAAGCGTAATTTTCAAATTTTATCTTTTCCCCTGCGGGAAGCACTTGTACAAACGCCGTATTTCCGATATAATAACACCGGGCCGGCAAAAAAGCAATCCTTTCTATGGAAACTCGGGCCGGCAAGGAGATTGGATATGACAAACCGCTTTCAAAAATATCTTCCGTTTCTGACGGTCGTTCTAATTATTTTACTCGATCAGCTCACCAAACTATGGGCTGTGTCCTCGCTGCTGCAGATTGGCGATATCGAAATCATACCAAATGTATTTTACCTGTCCTTTGCCACCAATAACGGCGCGGCATGGAGTATGCTCGCCGGGCAACGCGTCATTTTGCTGCTTGTGACGGTGGCGGCGCTGGTGCTCATTTTCTTCATTCTCCGGCGAGGCTGGGTCAACACCAAAATCGGACGCTGGGGGATTTACTTTGTCCTGGGCGGCGCAATCGGGAATTTCCTGGACCGTGCCTTTCGTCCGGGCGGACACGTCATCGACTTTTTTGATTTCCGGCTGATTGATTTCCCCGTCTTTAATGTTGCGGATACGTTTATTACCATCGGCGGCGTGATGTTCGGCATTTTCATCATTCAGACCGCTATTCAGGATCACCGCCGGAATTCCTCCGGGGATGGGGACCATCATGCGGATTGAGTGTGTAGCGCGGCCGGAAGACGCCGGCCGCCGTGCCGACGCCGTGCTGCCGGAACTGCTCCCTGGGCAGACGCGCAGCGGCGTACAGAAGCTGATGGCGGCGGGGGCCGTCACGCGTAACGGGCAGCCGGTCTCCAAAAATGACAAAGTTTCACCGGGCGACCGCTTCCTCGTGGATATTCCGGAGCCGGAACCCGACCACGCCGTCGCGCAGGATCTCCCGCTTAATATTGTTTATGAGGATGCCGACCTGATTGTTGTCAACAAGCCCCAGGGCATGGTGGTCCATCCCGCGGCGGGACATGCCGACGGGACGCTTGTCAATGCGCTTTTGCATCACTGCGGCGGCAGTCTTTCCGGAATCGGCGGCGTGCTGCGGCCCGGCATTGTTCACCGGATTGACCGGGACACATCCGGCCTGCTCGTCGCGGCAAAAAACGACGCTGCCCATCAGGGATTGGCCTCGCAGCTTGCGGATCATACCATGTACCGGATCTACCAGGCCATACTGGTGGGGACGCCAAGCCCCGATCCGGGCACGGTCAACGCGCCCATCGGACGCGATCCGCATGACAGAAAGCGCATGGCAGTCACGATGCACGGCGGGAAACCCGCCGTAACGCATTACCGGGTATTGGAACGTTTTACAGGATACAGCCTCGTAGAATGCCGCCTCGAAACCGGCCGCACCCATCAAATCCGCGTCCACATGGCGTCAATTGGCCATCCTGTCGTGGGCGACCCGGTTTACGGCGCGCGCCGCGACCCCTTCGGGTTGGCCGGGCAATGCCTCCACGCGCGGGAACTGAGCTTTTTTCATCCGCGTACAGGTGAGCGAATGACGTTTCAGACGGAGCTGCCGGACTATTTTGCGGCGCTTCTGGCGCGCCTGCGCCGGGAAATATAGCCGGCATACTGCTATGGACGAGGGATTTGCGTCCAAACGGCGCAGAAGTTCTGCCGCATCTGTCAAGCGCTTGACAGCGAAAAAAGTCGGTGCTATAATACTTCCCGGACCGCAAACTGAATAATCGGGGGCGCCGGTTAGACGGCTGAGATGAGAATTTTTCCTGTCCCTTAACACCTGATTTGGGTAATGCCAACGTAGGGAGATTGTTTTGATGACGCAAATTGGAGCCGGATGGCTCTTCTCAAAGAAACATTTACCGCACTGGTATGTCAGGGTGCGGTACTTTTTTTGAGGAGGGTTTTTTATGTCCTTCAACACCAAGCGTCTTGTGGAAAGCGCAATTATGATTGCACTCGGCACCGTTTTAAGCCTGTTCACGTTCTCCGGTCCGTGGGTCTATGGCGGCGGAATCACCATTTGCAGCATGCTGCCGCTCGTGATTCTGGCGCACCGCTACGGTACGAAATGGGGCGTATTCACCGCCGTGGTTTACGCCATCATTCAAATGATTCTCGGATTTGCCAATGTCCAGTATGCGCAAAACGCTTTGCAGGCTATCGGAATCATCCTGTTTGACTACATCATCGCCTTTGGCGTCATCGGGTTTGCCGCCTGCTTTAACGGCGTGATCAAGAACCGTTACGCCTCCATCGCAATCGGCACTATTGTTGTTCTCCTGGGCCGTCTGGCCTGTCACTTCATCTCCGGCTGGATCATTTGGGAAGTTTTGGCTCCGAACGAGCTGGGCTGGGCTGCGCCGATCTGGTCCATTGCCTACAACGCCTCCTACATGGTGCCGGAAATCATTATTACAACTGCCGCAGCCTTAGTGCTTTATAAGCCGCTGGGCCGTTACTTCCGCGGCGAAGATTTGAAAAAAGCCTGACCTTTTGAAAAGCATACGATATGAAGCCCATATAAAAGCCCCGGAAACCTGATGTTTCCGGGGCTTTTGATTGTTGAAACTTATTTCTTAAAGCGGAACACATTCCAGGACATGGGCTTGACGTTGGCGGAAAGCTTGCCGCCCTCAAATTTCGCCGCCGTGTTGACCACCGGATGAATGGCGTCCGGCGTCTCCCAGGTGTTGGCCTTTTCAAGATCATCGGTGTACATCTCAAGATGCTCGATGAAGGAAAGTCCCTCAAATCCGGTGAGATCCAGTTCCACATCGTTGGAGGACTCCCAGTTACGGTTGACAACAAACACATTGACTTCGCCGGAAGCCTTGTCGTAAGCAGCCGCGGTGTCGATAAAGTCGACGCCTTCCTGCTCATAGTACTGGTTCGTATCGTCCACAATGTAGCTCGGAATATCATAGGTGTCGCAGTCCACGCTGGTGCGCAGCGAGGTGCCGCGGCCATAACGCATGAGCTGGGTATACGGATACGCAGACGCAGTCGCCCAGACATGGTCACGGTCCGTTGAAGCCAGAACACCCAAGCCGCCGGTCATGCAGCCGATCTTCACGCGGTCCGCATGACGGATGAAGGCCATGATGGTCGAAGCGTTCGACAGTGCGTTTAACATATCGCTCCCACGGCGGCCGCGGGTCGGCATGTTGTCGGGATCGTGACGGACATGCTCGCGGGACGGATCAAAGACATAGTGCGCCTTATAGTGCAGATATTCGCCGCGCCCATAGTGCAGCTCTCCGCCCGGACGCATCATGGTGGCGTATTCATCGAAGGAAAGCATCATTTTCTTCGGAGATTTCAGCTTTGCCGCAATATAATCGCACATGGCAACTTCCGTATTGATGTAATCCTCAAAATAACGGGACGCGCCAAGGAACGTCGGCAGGTCGCCCTCGAGAACAGACTGATAATGGTGCATGGAAATATAATCGACGCTGTGATAACACTCCTTCATCACGGCAAGATCCCAGTCCGGATAATGCAGCATGTTCGGGGAGCAGGACACAGCGGCAATCGTTTCAATGCGCGGATCGGTCCACTTCATGAGCTTGGAGACCTCATTGGTCAAAACACCGTAGCCGCGGGGATCCTTCTCCCAGGAACCAATCTGCCAGTAGCCGTCCGGCTCGTTTCCGATGTACCAGGTCTTTACATTGTAAGGATCCTTATGGCCGTACTCCGCACGCAGATCCGACCAGTAGGTACCACCCTTGTGGTTTGTGTATTCAACGATATCCACCGCATCCTGAATCCCGCCGGTTCCAAGATTGATGGTGTAAAGCGGTTCCGTACCAACCAGTTCCGCCCACTTGAGATACTCATCGTGACCAACCTGATTGTCAATGTACTGATGCCACGCAAGATCCAAATGCGCTTTGCGTTTGTCCTTCGGGCCAATGGAGTCTTTCCATTGCCAACCGGAAACAAAGTTGCCGCCCGGCAGACGAACTGCCGGAAGATCCGTCTTCTTCAACGCGTCAATAAAATCATGGCGCAAGCCATCCGCATCGGCAGTCGGATGTTTGGGATTGTACATGCTGCCATTCACCATATTGCCAATTGGCTCTAAGAAGGCAGAGTACAGTCTGGGGTCGATCTCACCGATCTCATAAGCGGGATGGATCACCACTTTTGCTTTCTTGGGCATAAGCATACCTCCACAATTATTCTGATGGAATTATATCATTCCTCGGCAAACTGTACAAGCCGATGGTGGAATCCTGGCAAAATATTCACAGCCTTTGCCGTTTCCTCAGTAGGAAAATCTCGAGAATTGCAAGATAATTCAAACATTTTTCACAAACAACAACCAATCGCAGGGCAATAAACCGTTCATCTCATCCAAGTTTTGCCGATAAAGTCTATGTTTTAAGCGAAACGAGTGATTTCTTTGAAAATATGGCAATGTGCAGGGATATTTTTCCTAAAAAAATGACGTATCCTAACAAAATTCAACTCAGATTTTATGCAATATTGCCGATAAAAGTCCAGTAGATTTCGCACTTTCCCTCTAATTGTCAGATAAAATATTCATAATTCATTGACATCTTGTCGGGAATGCGGTATGATAATACCATAAGGCCTGTATATACAGGATTATGCCACAAGTTTTAATACAGGAGGGAAAGGAAGATGAAAACAAGAGGGATCTTTGCGATGCTGCTCGCGCTCTGTCTGCTCTTTACGCTTTTCAGTGCCTGCTCCGATTCGGATGTTCCGTCGGATGATCAGGGAACGGAAAGCCAGCAGGATCCGGACACCAACGGTACTGAATCGGATGACGCTGAAGAAGACGCTCCCGTAGAGCTGGAAATGAAAACCATTTCCTGGCTTGGCTACGAGGCGAACCAATGGGACTATGTCATGGCGGACGTACAGGATTTCGCCACCTGGAAAGAATTCATGCGCATTGCCAACGAGGATTTCAGCCTGGAAGTTGTTTGGGATACCGTCGACTCCAGCGCTTACTTGACGACCCTCAATGGATTAATTGCAAGTAACACGTTGCCGGATTCGTTCTTTTCCCAGGGAAACGCTACAACGCTGTCGGATGACACTGTTGTAGAGATGATTACTCAGGGTAAATTTGCGGCAATGGATGACATTTTGGCCTATTCGACACTGGCCGCGGAATTTTTCGAGCCGGACGGTCCTTTGGAATATTTAAAGGCCTGGGCCATGTATGAAGATGGAAATTGGTATTATATCAAGGTTGGCAACAATACCGCCAAATCCATGGATCTCTCCAATTCCACCATGGAACAGCGCGTTGCCGTTCAGGTGCACGGCGCATACAGCGTCAATATCCGCCAGGACTGGCTGGATAAACTGAGCATCGCCATGCCGCAGACGACGGAGGAATTCCGGCAGGCTCTGCTTTCTTTCCAGCAGAACGATGTCAACGGCAACGGTGCGGCCGACGAGCGTTATGTTGCGCACCTCGGTTATGACGTTGTGTATCAGGGCGTTGCGCAATGGTTTGGTCTTCCAAACGGTGAATTTAAGGAAAATCCCGGTACCGGTGTCATTGAAGTGCCGTGCTTGATGGAAGGCTACAAGCCCTGGCTTACTTACATGAATACCCTGTATAACGACGGGACGATCCTCAATAACGACGGCGGCGCCACCTGGAGTTATGGCGTCTACTGCGGCGGCGATTACGTTTCCGCCTACACGATGATGCAGGACTACCTGTGGCGTACTGAAACTGGCGATCCGAACGCAGACTATGAACCCATGCCGCTGATTCAGGCTATGGACAATATTACGCCGCGTTTCATCGCACAGGAGTGCGTAGCCGGCGGCCCCGGCATCACGTTCCGTGCGGACGTCGATTTGGAAGCGGCGGCACGTTTTGTCGATTACACGCACAGCCAGCAATTTGCCATGCTGTTTGAGCACGGTATCGAAGGCATTGCCTACGATTGGAACGATGACGGCACGATCACAACCTATCCGCTGACGGAAGAACAGGATCAGTATGCCGCTCCTCGCGTCACGTATCTGGATTATAACGGACTCCCCAGTGTCCACATCGACAATGTCTGGGGAATTCAGTGCCAGGAGTATGCTTCTGTTGACGAAGCAATTGCCAACAACGAGTGCTATACGGAAGAATTCATGACAAAGGAAGAGTGGCAAGAAGTTTATAACTGGGATGATGACTCTCCCGCCACCAAATTCCTGCATATCCTCTCCGAATTTGGTCAGGAAAACTTCAATCCAACCATTGTCTATTCTTTCGTCACTCTGCCGACAGCAGAAGAAGCAAAAGTTATCAGCACATATAAGACCGACCTCGTAGACACCTATTTGCTGGAGATGACCACCAACGCCATCACTGGTCAAAGCTCCATCGAGCAGATCGATGAGCAAATCCAGTACGCCTATGACAATCTGGGTCTTCAGGAATACTATGACGTCATGCAGGCCCGGTATAACCGCTTCCTGGTCGCCATGGGCTTTGACGCGATAGAAATCGAAGAATAATATTAAAAAGCGTTTTGTATCCCACAAAGAAAACACCCGGGCGCGTAACCAAAAGGTTACGCGTCCGGGATAATTTTTTTCAATCACAAATTTCAATTAAAAAATTTTAGCAGACTCATCCACTTGGTAAAAATTCGTAAGCAGCGGATCAAACGAATCGCTGGGCCGGTCATCTTTCGGGGAAAAGCCTTTGACACGGATATAGGCTTTATAAAACGTAGAATAATCCTGAAAACCGGACATATGCGCGGCGTCCTTATTGCTGACGCCCGCCTGAATCAAATAATAAGCACGGCTGAGACGTTTGCAGGTGATATAATTCCAAAGCGTAAAACCGGTCCCATTTTTAATCATGCGGTTCAGCTGCGAACGGGAGACATAAAACCGTGCGGCAAGCGCATCCGGTTCCAAATCGTCGCTGCTAAGGTTGCCGTTTATGTAATCCAGAATTTCCACCGTTAAAGGATCGCGTTCTACCGGCGCCGCGAAATTTTCCGGTTTATGAACACGAGCCAATTCGGTCAACACCGTTTCCAGTGCTCCAATCACCGTAATCCGGCGCAGGTAAACATCATCCGCCGTCGCGATATGCTTGCAGCAGGAACGGATTAATTCATGATTTAAGTGCGCCGCGCCAATCACGTTTCCCACACCCAGCGCCCGATCGGTAAACGGCTTGTAAAGCCGGAATTCCGGATCCGGTATGGTGAAATAGTGCAGACTGAAAGACGCATCAAAACACTCGCAAGGATACTCGGCCGGCGTAATCGTATGACCTTCCGACTCTCTCGCGATAAACAGATCGCCCGGGTTTAATAAATACCGGGAGCCCTCCACTCGAATTTCAAATTTTCCCTGCAAATTGTATACAAAGCTGTGCGCAATAATCAGGCGGTACCGCTCCCGCAGCCGTGAAAAACTGTTCTGAAACGGTCCGGGATTATTGGTATACCTGACAGGTCCGTCGTAATAGTCGTCTACGAAAAAAGAAAAGCGGTCTTTGTATCCAAATTTATACATCCATATATCCTCCTGAAAATGACTGAAAGTCATCTGCCCCAAAAGCCAGGGCCCGGCGGCATTACATTTCCATACTCCTTCAGGCAAAACGTACAATCTTTTATTTTTAACGGCAAATTAAAATCAACTGCCCGTAAAACAATCTGAAATTATTCGTATACATATGATTTTTTATTATATAACGGAACTCCGCGCTTGTAAATACCCAATCTTCACTGCTTGCGGCAACTTTTCCGTACAAACTTGAAAATCAGGTCAATTTGTATCTTTTGCATGACGGATTTGCTAAAATGAATTGAATTTTTTCTTTACAGTACATATAATATCTCCAAAGCCCCCGCGTAGTCAGACTACCGGCGGTTGTTCGGAAAGGAGAGAACAAATGAGCAAAATCAGAATTCAAACTGAAAAAAAGCTGATGCCGACAGAGCCGAACCTTTACGGTATTTTCTTTGAAGATATCAGTCGTGCGGGCGACGGCGGCATTTATCCGGAACTTTTGCGCAACCGAACCTTTGAAGACTCCATCCCGCCGAAGGGTTGCATCCTGGAAGAAGACGGCCGCGTTGTCGTCACGCCTTCCGGCTGGCGCGATCAGTTCAATCACGGCGAAGGTCTCGACCGTTGGATCCGCGTCAACAATATCGCCTATACCCCCATTCCCGCTTGGTATGCGGAAAACGCAGAAATTGCGCTGGATACAGCCGATACGTTGAACGATCGCCGCGGCGCTGCTCTTGCTATCCGCTTTGCTCCCGGCGGACGTGTATGGAACATCGGTTACACGGGCGTCCCGCAGGAAACCGGGAAAGCCTACAATTTCTACATGTTTGCCAAAACGGAAAAACCGCTGACGCTCCGTGTCGCCGTGGAAGCTGACGGCAAAACCGTCTGCGAAACGTCGTTCCTTGTGCGTGGCAACGGATACATCCGGTACGACGCCGTGCTGGTCTCCAACACAACGACTTCCGACGCGCGCCTGGTCCTCTCCTCGGCAGAAGCAGGGGAATTGAAACTCGGATTTATTTCGCTGATGCCCGCCGATACGTTTAACGGCCACGGCCTGCGCCGGGATATTGTGGAAAAATTGCGCGATATGCACCCCACATTCCTGCGTTTCCCCGGCGGCTGTATCGTTGAGGGGATTACGTCGGATACCGCCATGCGGTTCCATAACGTAATCGGTCCGGTCTGGGAGCGTCCCGGCCATCTGCTCATGTGGCATTACCGCACATATAACGGCATTGGCTTCCATGAGTATCTCCAACTCTGTGAAGACCTTGGCATGGAGCCGCTTTACGTTTTCAACTGCGGCATGACCTGCCAGGCACGCTGTGAGATCTATTTTGAGGGTGAAGAGCTCCAGTCTATGATCCAGGATACGCTCGACGCCATTGAATACGCGGTCGGACCTGCGGACAGCGAAATGGGCCGTCTGCGCGCCGCCGCCGGACATCCGGAGCCCTTCCGGATGAACTACGTGGAAATCGGCAACGAAAACCACGGCCCGGGATATGAAGAGCGCTATATGCTCTGCTATAACGCCATCCGCGAGCGCTATCCGTGGATGAAATTCGTCGCCAATACCCACGTGGAGAAACATGGACTTCCTGCCGACATCGTCGACGAGCACTACTATGCAACCGCTGAATATTTTGCGGAAAACATCCACATCTATGACAGTTATGACCGCAATGGTCCCGGCGTCTTCTTAGGAGAATTCGCCGTATTGCGCGGCGCGGTCGGACAGCTTTACGCCGCATTGGGCGAAGGGATGTTCATGGTCGGGATGGAGCGCAATCAGGACATCGTCAAGCTTGCGTCCTATGCGCCGCTTTTGGAAAACGTCAATTATTATTCCTGGTATCCGAACCTCGTCATCTTCAATAACCTGCAAAGCTATGTTATCCCGACCTACTTTGCCTGGAAACTCTTCGGGGCGGCGCGCGGCGACCATGTCGTCTATTCGGAAGAAGAGACGCCCATTCTCTACCGCCCGCTGAAGGGAATGCCTTCTCTCATCGGCACGTATGGTATGCGCTATAAAAATGCCCGTTGGGACGGAAAACCGGTCGAACCCGTGCATAACATTATCGGCTACGTACAAAAAGACGGCGATTCCTTTGTCACGGTGGAACCCGATGAAATGCAGAAAGCGGAGTGCGCAGTCATTCGCAGTCCGATTGACCATTCCCTTATTGTGCTGGGCGACAACGAAGAAGTGAAAAACGGTACCTTCGAAATCGAAATTTTCGCAGAAGAAGGGCGTGACATTGCCATCGGCCTCTACACCTCGCGCATGCCGGACGAAGTATACAAAAACGACGAGACCCATCCGCCGCGCGACTGGAATGCCAAGATTGTACGTCCTTTCCGCTGGACCATCCAGGACGGCGTCAGTACGCTGACGGAATTCCATTTCCCGAAGCCGACCGATCTGGTAGAACCGAAATCCGTTTCCCTGAAGATGGGCGAGTACAATACGTTCCGCTACACGGTCACCGACACCCACATGGAACTCTACATTAACGGAGAACTTGTTCAGCGCGCCCAAAAACCGCACTTTGACGCATTTGCCTCTGTTGTCTGCGATGACGAGCACGAGGTCATCATTAAAGCCGTTAACATGGCCGGCGAAGCAGATGCTGTGGAAATCACGCTGGATTGCCCGGTAGAGAGCGCGTATGAAGTCCTCCTGCTGACCGGCGAACCTACTGCTGAAAACAGCTTTGAAAAGCCGGAGAATGTCCATGACGTCACCCTTTCCCTGACAGGCGCTTCGCAATCCTTTGTCTATGAGGCGCCCGCTTATTCCATCAATATCCTGCGTTTGAAGAAAAAAGCATAACATTTGATGTTAGATGCGAACAATCGCCGCTGTTTCCGGGTCCTTTGAAACGCCTTCAAAAGCTTTCGAACTGCCGCCGGAAACAGCGGCGGTTTTTTTACTATCACGAACAGAAAAAGTACGTGTCCCCCTTTATTTCTGTTATCAAATATGAATCAAGTAAAATAGTTTTTAGTAAAATACTATAATTTTTTGTGTTATTTTTAGGATATATTAAACAATATATTCGATATCTTTTGAAAAGTCGGATTTAATTGTTAAAAACGATTGATTTTTTAAAACTTATATGTTAATATAAGGTTACTTTATTCACCAGGGCCGCGGAGCAAACTGCTTCCCGGTCGACGTATGGAATATGGAAAGGAGAGTTTTGAATGGTCAAACGTTTACTCGCACTCCTGCTGGCCGCGCTGCTTCTGCTCACGCTTTTTGCCGGCTGTACGCAGGAACCGGACGACAGCACAGCAGATGACGGCAGTTCCGCTAATACGGACACGGATGCAGACGATGGCAACTCCGCCGACAAAGATGCAAACGACGGTACGAATGACGCGCCGGAAGAAGTCGAACCTCTGACGCTGACCTTCATGCAACAGGAAGGAAACATCGTAACTTACACAGAGGCCATTCAGGCCGATTATGCGACGATGAATTACCTCGACGAACAGGCGCTTGAGCAGAACAACCTCATTGTGGAGAGAACCGCCATTCTTTCGGACGCCTACGCGACAACATTAAATGCGTATCTTGCGGGCAACATCCTGCTGGACGGCTTTTATTCCAACTGGTTGCCGGACGACAGCTTTATTCAACAAGCAGAGGCAGGGCGCTTTGCGGAGCTTGACGAAGTGCTGACACACTCCACCGGTGTGGCAAAGGACCTGCTTTCGCCGGGCGGGTCCGTCACCTATATCCGTGCGCTTGGCCTGATGGAGGACGGAAAGTGGTACCGGATGGGACAGCCGGACGGCAATGGCTCTTATCTGGATCTTGACAGTGACGGCGTCGACTATATGAATAATTGGCCGCTTCACACCTGGTATAACCTGGCGATTCGAAAGGATTGGCTCGACAAGTGCGGACTTTCCATGCCGCAAACCACGGAAGAGTTTAAGAATGCTTTGATTGCGTTCCAGGATAATGACGTGAATGGCAACGGCAGCCGTGACGAACGCGCTTATCTCGGCATTGGTATGACTAATGGCGGAACAGATTTCTCAAACGGCGTTGCGCAGTGGTTCGGGCTTCCGGTATCCAACTTTGCAATGGATCCCGCTACCGGGCAGATTGAAAATGCCGTAGAGGGCGAGGGATATATCCCCTTTGTCTCCTATATGAAGGAGCTTTATGACGCAGGCGTCGCTTATACAAACGAAGGTGGTGCCTGGAGTTATTCCGTCAATGTGGCGGCCAATACGGCGTCGGCACATGTGCAGTATCCGGAACGCATGATGCAGTCTTCCTGCGAAACGGCGACGGGCGACCCGGACGCGCAATATGATCAGATGCCAATTATTCAGGCGGTTGAGGGAATTAAGCCGGTTATCATCGGCCAGTCCTCGACAGCCTCAAATGGCGGCATCAGTTTCCGTGCGGAGGCAAACTACGATGCTATCGCCGCCTATTTGGATTTCATCTATGGCGAAACCTTCTACATGACGCTGATGTACGGTCTGGAAGGATATGGCTATGAATATGACGCCGACGGTAACATTGTGATCCTGACTATGACCGATCAGGAGGAAGACTATAGCTACGGCGACTGCTGGCACTATTTGACCGGTAATTTCTGGCCGCAGATCCAAATCGGCTGGGTATGGGACCCGCTGCAAAATGTCTATTCGGACTTCAACGAGGCGCTTGAAAATGGCGAGCCGTATACCTGGAAGTTCATGACGAAGGAAGAGTTTGACGAGGCCAATGCGATGTATAACTACGATGATGCTTCCCCGCTGGAACAGTATTATCGTATGATCGACTCCATTGGACTTGAGAACCTCACGGTCAAATTAAATACGACCTATGCAGCGCCTGCGACGGTGGAAGAGTCTGAAATTTCTGCTCTCTACTATACGGACCTGAATACCTATTTGATGGAGATGACAACAGGATATATTACCGGTACAAAATCCATTGAAACGTATGAAGAGGATATTCAATATGCCTACGATACGTTGGGCCTTGCAGAGTATGTTGGCGCTATGCAGGCGAGGGTAAACCGCTATTTGGAGGCAATCGGCCACGCAACTTATGAGGGTTAACCGATTCTGAACCATCCTGCTATGGATACCGTTTTTAACCTATAGGAATCCCTTCCTTAAAAGCCATCCCCTGCGCCGGTTTTGAACCGGCGCAGGGGGTGTTCTTTTTTTACGAAATACGTTTCGCTATTTCCGCAAAATATGCTTTAAAGGCGGAAGGCAGTGTATAGTCACGTGCTAGTTCTTCCGCGCTTGCCCAGACAAACTCTGCGGTTTCCGACGGTGTTTCTCCAGCCCAGGCACACATTTCCCACGTCAGGTGTGTGAAAATATGCCGAGCGTCTCCAAGACGGTGCAGGCCGGCGACGGGAACCCCCCATCCGGCAAGCGTCTGTTTTGCTTCTTCCTCCTCCAGCCTTCCAGATACGGAAGGCAACTCCCAAAGACCGGCCAGCAGCCCGCGCTCCGGACGCCGGCGCAGGGCAAGCCGCCCTCCGCTGGTTAACAGGAATACCGTACGAGGTTCCGTACGACGCGGTTTTTTCCCACTTCGAACAGGCAGCGACTCCTCCGCGCCCAACGCATGTGCGCGGCACAGTTCGGCAAGCGGACAGTCTGCACAGTGCGGCGTGCCGTTTGGCACGCAGACCAGCGCGCCCAGTTCCATCAAAGCCTGGTTGAAATCCCCGGCATGTCCCTCCGGTAAGACGGCACACAGGGCCTCCTCCACATTCCGCCGTACCCGCGGCGACTGCACGTCCTCCGTAAGGTACAGCAGCCGGGCGGTCACACGCAGCACATTGCCGTCCACAGCCGCCACAGGACGGCCATAGGCAATCGAAGCAATGGCGCCCGCTGTGTAACGTCCCACGCCGGGAAGGGTGAGCAGCTCGTCAAACTCCGACGGTACGACGCCGTCAAAACGTGCCATCACCTCCTGCGCGCCTTTTTGCAGATTCCGCACCCGGTTATAGTATCCAAGCCCCTCCCAGAGTTTGAGGATCTGTGCTTCCGGGGCAGCGGCAAGCGCCGCAGGCGTGGGAAGTTCGGCAAGGAAACGCGTAAAATAGGGCTTTACGGCCTCCACGCGCGTCTGCTGCAGCATAACCTCCGACACCCACACGCGATAAGGCTCCGGGTTCTCCCGCCAGGGAAGGATTCTGGCGCGCCGACCATACCACGCAAGAAGCGGTTCCACAATTTTCACAAGCAGATCGTTCAAAAAATATGCCTCCGGTCCTTTCAAGATGCTTCATTGTACCACAAAACCGACCGGCAGGACAAGCCGGGATCCCATTTGACAATCGAGGCGCCAAACCGTATAATACATTTCGACGGTTTTCCACCCAAATACCCTTTTACCCAAACTTCAGGCCCTAATGATACGGGTTGTGTTTTTCCCGACATGGCAGGTGCCATTGCGGCCCCCATATTGTTTGCATCCGCGATCCCAAAATCCACAATTTTCCCGGCACATGCACGGGTAATACAGGGGCCTCTGCCCTCTGCCGCCAGGATCGCGGCGCCAGACCCCGTCACAGTCCATTGTGCGGTAGGCGGACGTTGCCCGCCGTATTCCAGCGGAAAGCGGTATTGCCGTTCCGCAGCGGCGAAATGAGAAGACGTTACGGCGGCGGCATATTGCGCAAACCCACCGTCTACGGTCATAGCAGCGAGCATCAGGCTTTCCGCCATGGTAGAACAAGCGCCATATAAACCGATAAATGGCGTCTCCATTCCGCGTATGCTGTAGGCGGAGACAATGCATTGATTGATTAAATCGCCTGCAAAAACATAGCGCAGATCAGACGAGCTGATTTTCGCTTTTGCAATCGCATGGTCAAGCGCTTCGCGCTGCATACGGCTTTCCGCCTTTTCCCAGCTTTTTTCTCCAAACGTGGTGTCCTGCGCCACCGTATCAAACGAATTTCCTAGGGGGCCTTCGCCTTCTTTTTTCCCCGCCACAGAGGCAAATCCAATGATGATCGGCGGAGAATCAAAACGAATGGTACGTTCGCCTATGCGTTTTGTTTCCATATTACCCTCCAAACAAAACCAGGATCAGGCCGTAAATGACGCTGCCGGAAATGCCGAATACCAATACCGGCCCCGCGATGGTAAACATCTTGGCGGACATTCCAAGCACAAAGCCCTCGCTTTTATATTCCAACGCCGCGGAGACAATAGAATTTGCAAAACCCGTAATCGGTACGATGGTACCGGCGCCGGCAACTCTTGCAATATTGTCATAAATATTCAAACCGGTTAACAGCGCTCCAATAAAAATAAGTGTTGCGCTGGTCGCGGCGCTGGCATCCAAGTCCGGTAATCCGGCCAATTTCCATAGATCGCAAATTCCCTGACCAATTGTACAAATCGCGCCTCCAATCAGAAACGCACAGAGCAAGTTTCTGAATAACGGGGAATTGGGAGATTTTTTCTCTACATAGGTTCGATAATTCTGGCGGTCTATCGCCATTTTCCATCACCTCAAATTCTTGACGGCATTAGTATGACGCGCTTTTTTCAAATTGATAACAGGCAATATCATCGCCGCTCCCCAAAAAAAGTACATGCCGTATAAATCTGGGATATTCCGGGAAAGATAGGCATAGCTTATAACAAGAGGAGGATGCCTATGAAACAGAAAAAAGAACCCAATTCCGCATTGGTCACAGAGATTTATCGTGTTCAGTCAGCCATAGCTTCAGCGCGTGATGCATTGGACACCTGCCAAAACCCGCTTTTATTAGAAGCAACCGCATATGAATTAAAATATTTACAGGCCAAGCAATCTTATCTTTTTGATATGGCCCGTCAATCCGCATGTACAGGATCCAGGCTTTTTAAAGTATGAGGGAACTACATGGAACAAATTTTACTCTATGCCGCATCCGGCATCGCCATTTTTATCGTCCTGCGTGTTTTCACGCTGCCAGTCAAATGGATTTTAAAGCTTTTTATCAACACCCTTTTGGGGTTTCTGGGTCTGTTTTTGGTCAACTGGCTCGGCTCTTACATAGGGATTTCACTCGGCATCAATCTTGTCAACGCCCTGGTCGTCGGTGTGCTCGGCATTCCTGGGCTGGTCTTGCTGCTGCTTTTGCGCTGGTTTTACCTTATGTAATGTCTCCCTTTGTAACGTAACCGCTCCAGCCTACGGAGGCCGGAGCGGTTTTTTCTTTGACTCATTATTTTTTCATAATCCCTCTTGACAAAAGTTCTTCTTGCCCTTATACTAATATCAGGAATTATTCTTAATATTATTTTTGGTGATTGCATGACAAAACAAAGGCAGCTCATTTTTGAGATTCTCTCCGAAATGCGCGGCCATCCGACGGCCGAACAGATTTTCCTTGAGGCAAAGCGGCGCATGCCGTCGATTGCCATGGGAACAGTGTACCGCAATCTTGGGCTGATGGTGGACGCCGGAGAAATCCGCCGCGTCGTCATTGCCAACGAGCCGGATCGGTTCGACCACACGCTTGCGCCGCACCATCATATGATTTGTATCCGCTGCGGGCAAGTAACGGATATTGCGTCGGGCGATATGCGCGCGTACATTGAAAAGCTTGCCGGTTTGGAAATCGAATCGTATGACCTCAGCATCCGTTATATTTGCCCCGCGTGCCGGGAGAAATATAGTCCACACGCATGAAAACACATGAACATTATAATAAAAAGGAGAAATGATTATGGAACTCAAAGGATCCAAAACAGAAGCAAATTTGATGGCGGCATTTGCCGGTGAATCCCAGGCAAGAAATAAGTACACCTACTACGCTTCCCAGGCCAAAAAAGACGGTTACGTACAAATCGCCAATATTTTTGAAGAGACCGCCGCAAATGAAAAGGAACACGCAAAAATCTGGTTTAAACTGCTGCACGGCGGTTCTGTTCCGGGGACGGAAGAAAACCTTGCGGACGCCGCAGCCGGAGAAAACTATGAATGGACCGACATGTATGCCGGTTTTGCAAAGGAAGCGCGTGAAGAAGGGTTTGACCAGATTGCGGCGTTGTTTGAGCAGGTGGCGAAAATTGAAAAAGAGCATGAGGAGCGCTACCGCAAATTGCTGGCCAACGTGGAAAACGGCCTGGTCTTCTCAAGAGACGGCGATATGATTTGGCAATGCTCCAACTGCGGTCACATTGTCGTCGGCAAAAAAGCGCCGGAAATCTGCCCGGTCTGCGCACATCCGAAGGCATACTTCCAGATCAAAGCGGAAAACTATTGATTTGCCAGAAAAAATCTTATTTCAAAAAAGCGTCCTGCCCATTTTCAGGCAGGACGCTTTTTAACATGTCATTTTTCCTCAAAGGGACGGTTGTTCCGGCACATACATTTTGAAAACCGAGAGAATCGCTTCTTCTCCGCCAAAACTGCCGGATTTGGTTACAAGCAGGCGCTCCTCACCCCGCCAGGTCAATGTGCATGCCACAACGCCGCTGGACATCTCAAAAGCCGGCAAAAGCGCGCAGGTTCCCAACGCCCGTATGGCCGCCATGAGCGTATCGCCGCCAATTACAAAAAGACCGCACGATGTTTTCTCCACGGCACGGCGTGCAAACGCACCCAGGCGTGCCGCCACCGTCTCCGCTGTCCAACCCGCAGCGTCATTGGCAGAAAGATCGTCCGCCTCGAAGGCCGACGCCAAAACCGCGCAGCCGGTCTCCCGCAATGCGTTCCAGAGCGGAGAAACCTCGCCGCATTCCAGACCGCGCAGAAGAAAAGCGGGAATCCCCGCCCGCCGCGCCGCCGCAAGCTGGGCAAGTGAAACCGGACTGACGCTTCCGCATACCACCAGAAGCGGCGCGCGGGCAAACGTACGCCGCGCCGTACCGGAGGGAAGGTGCAAAAACGGCGCAAGTTGTTTGGCGAACCCCGCGCAGCCGGCAAAGCAGGAAAAGCCCGCGTCCAGCGCATGCCGCGCGTGGTCGGAAAGTTCGCCGTCCGTCTCCGCATCCGCGACATATACGCCCGTTTCACCGGGCACCGATGCTCCGGTGCGCAGTTCCCGGATGGGAAGCGCCGCCGTTTCCCGCAAAATGTCCGCTACGCGGTCATGACGTACCGGATTGCGTGCATCGCGCCCAAACAGGCTCCGGCTAACCGGGACGCCGTCAATCAAATGGACGCCGCCTGTCGTCACACGCCCGTTTTCCGGATAAGACGGTGCAAAAAACACCCGGCCATCCACCTCACGCAGCGCGGCGAGCGCCGCGCCAAGATTTCCGCGCAGCCCGGAATCCGTCTTCCCATAGAGATACCGTGCGCCGCGCGACAGGGCCTGCCGCACTGCCTCGCGGGTGCGCGAAAACGCCTCTTCCGGCGCCATGTGGCGCGTTTCCAAATCACATACGGCAACCGCACAGCCATCCGGCGGCACAGGTCCCACCGTAACCGCCGTTTTCACGCCGGCGCTTGCAAACTGCACGCCGGTATCGAGCGCGCCGGTCAGATCGTCGGCCAACACCGCAAGTGTCAACATATGGCGCCGCCTCTTGCCTTTGCCATCTGCACGGCAACTTCTATGGCCTCCACCATGCTTCCCTCGTTGGCAACACCCCGTCCGGCGCGGTCAAACGCCGTACCGTGGTCGACGGAAGTCCGGATGATGGGCAGGCCAATGGTGGTATTGATCCCGCTCATGGACGTATATTTCCCCGTGGCAGGGTCCATACGGAAGCCCGCCAGTTTGAGCGGAATATGCCCCTGGTCATGATACATCGCAACCACAATGTCAAATTCACCGCCCAGCGCGCGGACAAAAACACTGTCCGGCGGCACAGGCCCGGTCACATCCAATCCTTCCGCGCGCGCGGCCTCCACAGCCGGCAGGATCTCGCGCGCCTCTTCCTCGCCGAACAGTCCGTTGTCGGAGGAATGGGGATTCAACCCCGCAACCGCAATGCGTCCGTTCCGAATTCCCAGTTCCGAAAGCGCGCGTGCAGCCAGGCGGATCGTCTCCAAAACGCGCGGGGTTCGCACCAAATCGCAGGCCTGCCGCAGAGAAACATGCGTCGTGACGTGGATGACACGCAGATTTCCGGAAGCCAGCAGCATGGCATAGTTTTTCGTATGTGTGAACTGCGCAAAAATTTCCGTATGCCCATCAAAATGGTATCCCGCGAGGTTCAGTGCCTCCTTGTTGATCGGCCCGGTTACCACAGCGGCCACATCCCCCGACTTTGCCAATTCGATACCGCGCACAACGTAGGAAAACGCGGCGTCTCCACAGGCCGCGCTGACCTGTCCCGGTACATAGGCGCCCGGCGCAAGCGGCGCGGGATCCAGAAAAGTGATCGTCCCCGGCGTTTGAGAAGCCTCATCCGGAGACGAAATCACACGCAGCGTCAATCCCGCACCGGTAAAACGGTTGGCGTCTGCAAGCGCCTCAGCGGAGCCGATCACCAGCGGCGTACAAATGTCATAGAGCGCCCGATGCGTCAACGCGCGCACTGTGACCTCTGCGCCGATGCCTGCGGGATCGCCCATAGTAATTGCAATCATTGGTTTCATGATGTTCCTCCCTCTCTTTTTCCCTGATTATACCGTACTCCGAACGCTTTTTCAATCGCGGTGCGTTGACGGAGCGGAAATTGCGTGATAAAATCAAGATATCTTGGAAAGGGAGAGATTTTTATGGAAAAAGCGTTAGTTACCGGCGCAGACCGTGGTCTGGGCCTTGCATTTACCACTCTGCTGCTGCAGGAGGGCTGGGAAGTTTTCGCCGGACAGTATATGCCGAAAGAATCGAACCTTGCAGCACTCGCGAAGGAATATCCGCATACGCTCCACATCCTTCCGCTGGACGTTTCAAGCGATGAATCCGTCGACCGCGCGCTGGCTATCGTATCCGGCATGACGGACAACTTAAACCTCATCGCCAATATCGCGGGCATTATGGCGTCTACGGTGGTGGAGGCTGACCCCGAAAAACGGGATTCCCCGACAGGCGACGGCACCATCTTCGACCCCATGCACAGCGACGCGCTGTTGCGGCTGTTCAATGTGAACACGCTCGGTCCCATGCGCGTGACGAACCGGTTTGTCAACCTGCTGCTCAAGGGCGAAGGCGACCGCACACTGGTCAATATTTCTTCAGAGGCAGGCTCTATCCAGACACCCACTGTTGAACGTGATTTCATGTACGGCTACTGTATGTCCAAAACAGCGGTCAATCTGCAATCGAAATTTTTGCAGCGTTCCCTTGCGCCGCACGGCGTACGGGTATTCAACATTGAACCGGGTTATATGAAATCTTATATCATTTCCGGAACCTATCGGGCCGAGGCGGCAGTGGAGTGCGCCGACTCTGCGCGCGGGATTTACAAGATGATCCGCGAACGCCGCGATGTGGACGGTGACATCTATTTCCGGTATAACGGCGAGAAGCTTGCGTGGTGACCTTATGAAACTGCCTTCTCTATTCAAAAATGCGACGTCTTTCGGCATTGTTATCGGTACTTCAGACGGTCCCGCGAGCTTTTTCGTCGGCAAAAAAAGCCATGCCTGCCATGTTCCTGCGGAAAACGTCATACAGGAAATATACCGTGCCGTGTTTTTTACTGCCGCCGCATTTGGAATCCTGCTGTGTTTGGTAAAGCTCGTAAAAAAATCCTCTTAATAAAAATTCCCCTCTTTCCAAATAGAAAGAGGGGAATTTTTTATTCCGCAAAAAGTACCGTCTTACAGCGTATGGTAAAACAGCACGATATCTTCATACCGCCCGTCATCCAGCGCAAACCCACCGGGCACCACGCCCAGACGGACAAATCCCAATTTCTCATATAACCGGATTGCCGTTTCATTGGTACGCACAACGGCATTGAACTGTAACACACGGAATCCCAGCGCCGCGCCTGCCGCGAGGGAATCTCGCACCAGAAGTTCGCCCACGCCGCGGCCCCGCGCGTCATCCGCTACTGCGTAACTTGCGTTGGCCAGATGCCCACACCGTCCCACATTATTCGGATGCAGGATATAAAGCCCCAGGATACGTCCCTCCTCGCAAGCCACCGCCGTACGGCTCTGCGCCGCAAAAAATTCCGCGGTCGCGGCGGCATCCAGTTCTTCCCGCTGAGGAAACGCCACGCCGCCGCGCACAACGGCATTCCAGATTTCCCGTATGGCAGGAAGATCCGCCGGTTCATAGGGCCTGACTGTCACCATAAAAGCACCCTCTCTCCTTTTCGCGCAATACGGCCGGGGCCAAACAGCCCCGGCACGTTTTTTTCACCCTTTCGTCCAGGATAATTACACAAGTTCCATGATTTTTGCGCTGCGTGCCAAAAACGCAGTCATGTCTGCGGCGGCAAGCGGCTGCTGCGCAATCCGGGCGAGATCATAAACATGCTCGGCAAGCAGGTGTGCACGATCCGGGTCCGACTCGGCCAGCGACGCAAGTTTTTTGTAAAGCGGATGTGCGCTGTTGAGCACTAAGGTACGTTCCTCCGGGAACATGGCTTCCACGTTTTCCATCCCGCCAAACATCTTGGCCATTTCCTGCATACGGCGGCTTTCCTCCGAGAGCACCAGCACAGCGGGCGCACCGCCCGTCGCAAGACTTGCGGTTTTCACAGACTTTACGCCTGCATGTCCCGCAAACAAACCCTCTACATTGGCAGAGCCGGTTTCCTCTGTGTCCGCCTGTTCCAGTTCGCTGAGGTCAGAGTCAATCCGGCGGAATTTCACACCAGGATTCTTCGCCTCCAAGAATGTAATAAAGTGATTATCCAGCACATGCTGCAAAAGGACTGCCTCAATTCCCTTTTCACGGAACATCGTAATGTACTGTGCCTGCACGTTTTCATCCGTGGCATAATAAACCGTCTTCCGAGGTTTCTCGTCGTGCGCCTGTTCCTGCGCGTTGTCGCCGGATTCGCCGGTTTCCTGCGTTTTTTCCGCATCTTCGGGTACGGCAAGATATTCGTCCACGGTTTTATACGTACCGTCGAGCAGCTTGAAAATAAGCGCGGGTTTGATGCGCTCATAGAACTTTTCGTCGCGCAGGCAGGCATACTTAATAAAGGGGTTGATGTCATCCCAATACTCGTTATAGCGCTCCCGTTCATTTTTAAAGAGCGAAAGCAGGCGATCCGCCACCTTGCGCGTAATATGTTGGGAAAGACGCGTGACGGTGCCATCGTTTTGCAGGAAACTGCGCGAAACGTTCAAAGGCAGGTCCGGGCAATCGATGCAACCCTTTAAAAGCAAAAGATATTCCGGGATCACCTCTTTGATATTGTCCGCAACAAACACACGGGAGCAGTACAGTTTTACCTGGCCTTCCACCGATTCAAACTCATTTTTCAGTTTTGGGAAATATAAGATTCCCTTTAACCGGAACGGGTAGTCAATATTGAGATGAACCCAGAAAAGCGGGTCCGCCTGATCCAGAAAGACGCGGTGATAGAACTCCCGGTATTCGTCGTCCGTGCAATCGGAAGGGTTTTTCTCCCACAGAGGAGGCATATCGTTCACAGGTTTTTCCTCCGTGGTCAGTTCTGTCCCGGCGTCTTCCAAATAGATGGACGTCGGCAGGAAACGGAAATATTTCAGTACGACGTCCCGCACTGCCCAGCGGTCGGCATACTCCCGGGAATCGTCGTCCAACTCCAGCGTCACACACGTTCCGCGCGCCGTACGGTCGGAATGTTCCAGCGTATAGGCGGAACCGCCCTCGCTCGACCAGGTGACGGCTTCCGCCCCATCCTGCCAGGACAGGGTATCGATCGTCACGCGTTTCGCCGCCATAAAGGCAGAATAGAATCCCAGACCGAAATGCCCGATAATCTGCGCATCCTCAGAAGAATCCTTATACTTTTCCAAAAAATCCTTTGCGCCGGAGAAGGCGACCTGGTTGATATACTTTCGCACCTCATCGGCGGTCATGCCGATGCCGTTATCCTCAAACGAAAGCGTGCCGGCTTCGGCGTCGCAGCGCACGGTAATGCGGTAAGGCGTCTCATCGGCAGGCGCCTCCGAGAGGGAAACGAGCCGCGCATGTTTGGAAATTGCGTCCGAGCAGTTGGAAATCAGCTCTCGAATGAAAATATCTTTTTCTGAATACAGCCACTTTTTGATGATCGGCAGCATATTTTCCGCCGAAATCGAAATGTCGCCCGATTCAAAGCGTTTGTTTTCGTCCATTCTTCCTGCTTCCTTTCGTGTTATGCAATATGAAAAAGCGCCATAACCTGCGCTTTATCGGTAAAATCATCGCCGCAGCGCCTCATAAACGGCATTGCGCGCCACGCCGTAGGCCTCGGCAGCATAGCGCGCCGCGTCGCGCACCGAGGCGCCGTCCGCCATTTTTTCCTGCGCAGCCGCAAGCGCGGCGGCGAAAATATCCGCCACATCCTCCTGCGGCGCTTCCGGCGCACCGTCCACCACAAGCACAAATTCGCCGCGCGGCGGTGTCTCCCGATAGCGCGCCAGCGCCTCTGCGACTGTCGTCCGAAAACTTTCCTCATGCGTTTTGGTCAGTTCCCGCGCAACCAGCAGGCCGCGTTCCGGACCGAACACGTCTGCAAAATCCGTAAGCGTTGCAAGCAGCTTATGCGGCGCCTCATAAAAAATCATGGGACGGCGTTCTGCGCGCAGCGACTCGAGATGCTCCCGGCGGTTTTTCCGGTTGACCGAGAGAAATCCTTCAAACGTAAAACGCGTGCTCTCAAGCCCGGCAAGGGAAAACGCCGCGACCAGCGCGCACGGTCCCGGCACCGTGACAACGGGGATCCCTGCCTCACGGCATTGCGCCACAAGCATCCCGCCGGGGTCGGAGACGACCGGCGTACCGGCGTCCGTCGTCAGCGCGCAATTTTCTCCCGCGAGGATACGGCGTACCACTTCTTCCCCGCGTTCGCGCCGGTTATGCTCATAATAGCTCACCAGCGGTTTGGCAATTGCAAAGTGCGACAAAAGCCGCATAGCAACACGCGTATCCTCCGCCGCGACAAAATCGCAGGCACGCAGCGTATCCAGCGCGCGGGCGGTGATATCGCCCAGGTTGCCAATCGGCGTCGAGACAAGATATAAAGTTCCGGACATAGGCCACCTCCGGTCATCATGGCAAACGTTCCACCATGATTTTCAATTCGTACAAAAGGTTCAGCGCCGCAACAGGCGTTAAGGCGTCAAGATCCGTGCTGCGGATCCGATCCACCACTTCAAAGGCGCCGAGATCCGCCAAACTTGCCTGCTCGCGTGGTTTTGCCACGCCGCGCACTTTTACTTCTTCGCCGTTTTCAAGCGATTTCAAAATCTGCTTGGCGCGGCGGATCACTTCGTCCGGCACACCGGCCAGCTTTGCCACCTCGATCCCATAGGAATCGTCCGCGCCGCCTGCGATGATCCGGTGCAAAAACGTAATTTCATCGCCGCGTTTCCGCACCGCAGTCGAGAGATTCTGCACCCCGCGCATCTGCTCGGACAAGGCAGTCAATTCGTGGTAGTGCGTCGCAAACATTGTACGCGCCCCAATACTGCGTACCACGTGCTCCAGCACAGCGCGCGCTATGCTCATCCCGTCGTAAGTCGAGGTGCCGCGGCCGATTTCATCCAGAATAATCAGGCTCTTTCCGGTGGCGCCCGCGAGAATATCCGCGACCTCGCTCATTTCCACCATAAAGGTAGACTGGCCGCCGGAGAGATCATCCGACGCCCCAATCCGGGTAAAAATACGGTCGCACACGCCGATGTGCGCAGATTTTGCCGGCACAAAACTGCCGATCTGCGCCAAAAGCACAATAATGGCGGTTTGACGCATATAGGTTGATTTTCCCGCCATATTCGGGCCCGTAATCAGCGCCGCCATACGGTCACCGCAATTCATATGCGTGTCGTTCGGCACAAATCCCGCCGCATACTGTTCCACAACCGGATGCCGTCCGTCCGTAATATCCAGCGCGTCGGAGAGGTCGACTTCGGGCATGGTATACCCATTGTCCAGCGCAACCCGCGCCAGCGACGCCGTCACATCCAGTTCCGCCACCGCCGACGCCGTGCGGCGCACGCGGGAGGCCTCGGCCCCCACCCGCTCGCGCAATTTACAAAAAATGTCGTACTCCAGATTATTCGCGCGGTCCTGGGCGCCCAGAACGCGTCCTTCCAGTTGCTTGAGTTCTTCCGTGATGTAACGTTCGGCGTTCGTCAATGTCTGGCGGCGTATGTAATCCTTGGGTACCAGATGCTGGTAAGATGGCGTCACCTCAATATAATAGCCAAACACCTTATTGTAGCCGACTTTCAGGTTTTTAATTCCCGTGCGTTCGCGCTCCCGGTTCTGAATCGTCGCGATGATATCCCGTCCGTCCGTCGCGTCCCCGCGCAGCGCATCCAGTTCCTCGCTGTAGCCCGGGCGGATGAGTTTCCCCTCCGTCACGGCCACCGGGAGTTCATCGTCCAGCGTTTCTTCAATCCACTCCCGCAAGTCCGCCAGTTCCTCGATGGTTCCGGCAATTTCCCGCATAGACTCTCCCGGTAAAGACGCGACGATTCCGCGCAGCGCAGGCAAACGCGCCGCCGTGGTCGACAGCGCACGCAAGTCGCGCGCATTGGCCGTACCGCACACAATACGGCTGATGAGCCGTTCGAGATCAGAAACGCCGCGCAGCGCATTCTCGCATTCGGAGAGTGCCACCGCGTCGTCATAGAGCGCCGCAACCGCGTTTAAGCGGCGGCGTATCCCCGCGGGATTCAAAAGCGGCTGTTCCAGACGCCGGCGCAGAAGCCGCGCGCCCATCGACGTGGAAGTATGGTCCAGCACCCATAATAGGGAACCTTTCTTTTCATGAGAACGCAGGGTTTCAAACAGTTCCAGGTTGGTGCGCGCCGTATGGTCCAGCGTCATATAAAGTTCCGGCTCGTACACCTCCGGCTGTTTCAGCTGGGCAAGCGCCGATTTCTGCGTTTCAAAGAGATAGGA
>CALWBW010000034.1 GCA_944376195.1 uncultured Clostridia bacterium
CTACATCAGGAAGCCCTGCAGCACGCAAAACTGCCGCTGCATCTTCCCGGCTCATTGCCGCCACTTCTTTCGCACGACCGACATAACCCGGATCTTTACGGGACAAAGTAAACTCGGCCAATCCGCGCGGGTTCGAACGATATGAAGAGGTCTCACCGGAGGGGATCAATTCATCGGTCGTCGTAACCGGATCGGAAATGACGGAAACCATCCGCATCAGTAAGTTTTCCGGGAGAGCCGGCTGTGCGGGCCAGTCCGTAATATTGGGCCCTAAAACCAGATCGGCAGACGCATCCGGTTTTCCATAACCGTTATACACGCGCGCGCGATACGGCGAATCGTCGTAATGATACGTGCCGTCATATTCCTCAATTCCCAGCTCTGTCGCAGGCGTAATCGCGCCGCCCGCGAGCGCAGTCGCGGCGATGGAACGCGCGTCCATCAATGCAACGGACGCAATCTGTCCTGCGCCGGGCTTGGAACCCTCGCGGTTGGGGAAATTACGCGTTGTATGGCGAATGCTGAAACCATTATTCGGCGGCGTATCGCCCGCGCCGAAGCAAGGACCACAGAAGGCCGTTTTGCAGGCAGCACCAGCCGCCATAATTTTCGACAGGGCGCCGTTTCGAATAAGTTCCAGGAAAACCGGCTGGCTGGCCGGATAAACACTCATATCAAAATCTCCGCAGCCAATATCATGTCCTGCAAGGGCAGCGGCCGTATACATCAGGTTTTCAAATCCGCCGCCGGCACAACCGGCGATAATTCCCTGCTGTGCATAAAGATGTCCGCCCCGCACTTTATCGCGCAACGTAAACCGAACGCCGTCCGGCAGCATTTTGGCTCCGTCTGCCTCTACCTTCGCCAAGATGTCATCCAGGTTTTCATTGAGTTCCTTGATAGAATAGACATTGGACGGATGGAACGGCAGCGCAATCATATTTTCCACTTTGGAAAGATCGATTTCAACCGCGCCGTCATAAAGCGCGCCCTCATCCGGAGTAAGTTTGGCGTAGTCGCCGCCGCGACCATGGATGGTCAGCCATTCACGCACCCGGTCGTCCGTCATCCAAATCGAGGAGAGACAGGCTGACTCCGTTGTCATGACATCGATTCCAATACGATAATCTACAGAAAGATTGGCAATGCCGTCGCCGATAAATTCCACAACACGGTTTTTCACAAAACCGGAAGCAAACACCTCGCCAATTAAGGTCAGCGCAACATCCTGCGGACCGACGCCGGGGCGCGGTTTCCCTGTTAAATGTACGGCGATCACTTCCGGCCGGTCAATATCATAAGTTTTCCCCAGAATTTGTTTCACCAGTTCAGGGCCGCCTTCTCCGACTGCCAGCGTACCCAATGCGCCATAACGCGTATGGCTATCGGAGCCCAGAATCATTTTTCCGCATCCAGCAAAACATTCGCGCATATATTGATGAATTACAGACTGATGCGCCGGAACAAAAATTCCACCGTAGCGGCGCGCTGCGGAAAGGCCGTAGCGATGGTCATCTTCATTGATGGTTCCGCCAACCGCGCAAAGACTGTTATGGCAGTTTGTCAAGACGTATGGCACTGGAAAACTTTTCAGTCCCGATGCGCGCGCCGTCTGAATAATCCCGACATAGGTAATGTCATGCGACGCCAGCGCGTCGAAGCGGATTCGAAGCTTGTCTTCCGTTCCACTGTTATGCGCGGAGAGGATCCGATACGCCATCGTACGGCTCCGCGCTGCATTTTCATCACAATCAGCAGAATACGCGGACGCCCGCACGAGTTTTCCGCCGCTGTAATAAACTTTTTCCTTGATGATGCCCACTTGGTTCACCTCGCGTTTTACAGAATGCGATTATTATATCATATTTTCGCGCAAATTTACAGCATATTTTAGGATAGCTTTTTATTAAGCTCCGTTATATAATAATTCATGCGCAAAATTCCCGATTTTTTGGCAGGTTCTCGATAAAAGAGATCTGTGCATCCGTTTCATGGCGGAAAAATTTGTATCAATAGCTCTGTGCGCTTATATGCCGGAGGGTATTATGAAAAAAAGTTTTGTATCGTTTGCTTTCGTGCTGGCACTCTTATTCTGTGGCTGCTCCGATTCTGTTTCTTACAAAGAGCATAATCCTTCTGTTCCGAACTCCACGCAAGTCGACCAATCCATCAAGGTCCAGCGCGTTGAAATTCCTACGTCAGAGGTTGCCGCTTTGGAAGATACTTCAGAAGTGGATCCGGCGGACGATTCTTTGCATTTGGAAGAGGAAACCACAATGGATTCTGCACAGGTTCCCGTCTATTCTGTAGAAGAGGAAACCGCTTCTGATATGGAAGACGGCACGACTCCGGACGCCGGTGAATCGGAAGCACAGCCCTCTTCTGCAGAGGAGGAAAAAGATTCAACCGTTTCCCTGCCCCAGGAGCCAGTGGACACATTGGAGGAACAAAAAGATTTTCCGCGCGAGATTAACACATACGTCATGCACACCGTTTACCAAACGGAAACCGGGGAAGATATGCTGGATCTTTGTATCCAAATGCCCGTAATCGAACCGGAAGTCTCTGAATCGGAACAGCTTTTCAATCATTATTTCAGTGAAAAATCGATTGCATATGCATTATATATGCAAGAAACCGTTTGCCCGGAACTCCAGGCGCAATGGGAAAATACCGAAGACGAAAGTCTTTCGTTTGCTGATTTAAATTATAACATTCCCTATCAAGATGACGGCTATCTCTGTGTCGTATTGTCCTATCAGAAAGATTTTTTCCATGATTATCGTGAACGTATGGAAGCAGTATTATTTGACATGGACCGTGCAATGTTGGTCGAAGAATGGGCGCCTGAAAGTGAACCGACTGTAGAAGAAATTTTCGAGCGGATTTCCGCAGCTTACGAAATTTTTTCTGAAAAAGCCGATGCCGCATCAGAAGTTTGATTTTACCGTATGATGCAGTATGTAAAAAATTTTGAAAACAAGGGGAACTTTTTTCACCTTTCTTCGTCTCAATACATGGCGGTGCCTTTACGGCAACTCGTCAAAATATTTTTTAGACAGGAGAACGAATTATGTTACATTCTCGAAAACTCATCGCCTTTTTGCTTGCACTGATGCTGCTGCTTTCCTTAGCGGCATGTGCCAATGAAGACGATAACAAAGAAGAAAACGATAGCAACCTTTCCGACGATGCCACCACGCCGGATGATGAGAACACTTCTGACGAAGATACAACACCGGATGGCAACGTATCAGAGGACGAGTCTAACAGCGACACAACCGAAGAGGGAAACGTTTCTGAAAACAATCCGGACGAGGAAGAATCCAGCAGCGATGCCGTTCAGTCTACTGTGGACCTTACCGAATTTTTTGACTCTCTGAATGAGACTTACGATTTGTCCTCCACCTCCGATTTGGATGATACGCTTGTAGACTCGTATTTACCAGGTTTAAAGGATATTTCACTTGTGCAATCTGTCCTGAAAGCGCCGATGATCAGCGCAATCGTCAGTGAAATTCTGATGGTCGAATGTGAAAATAGCGAGGATGTCGCAACGGTAGAAGAAATTTTCCAGACGCGTATGCAGTCCCAAATTGACGGCGGTGCCTGGTATCCGGCGTCTATTGAAGTGTGGGAAGGGGCTCAAATCGTGACAGAAGGCAACTATGTTGCGCTGTTTGCCCATGAAAATGCCGAGGCGATGGCAGAAGAATTCCAAGCATTATTTGCCTGATTGGTTTGATACGGAGGAAGTATGGTTTTTTCCAGTATACCGTTTTTGTTTCTTTATTTTCCCATTGTTTTAGCGGTCTATTATCTTACTCCGCTTCGGTGGCGGAATCTTTGGCTGTTCCTTGCGAATCTGGTATTTTACGGCTGGGGAGAACCTGTATATATCCTCCTGATGCTGTTTTCTATTTGCATCAACTATCTCAGCGGTTTGCTGATTGAAAAGCACCGGGCCAACGATCGGCTGGCCCGGCGCTTTCTCATACTCAATACTGCCGTCAATCTGTTGCTTTTGATGTTTTTTAAATATTACGACCTTTTTGCCGGAACTCTCAGTGCAATCCCGGGGGTTTCCATTAAGCCCCTTGGTCTGACTCTCCCCATTGGAATTTCCTTTTACACCTTCCAAACCATGTCCTATCCCATTGACGTATACCGCGGCAATGCGGATGTTCAACGGAATTTTATCAATTTCGGTACCTTTGTGACGCTGTTCCCCCAACTGATTGCCGGGCCAATTGTCCGATATAAGGATATTGCCGATCAACTCGACGAACGGTCGCATTCCGTTGAAAAATTTGCGTCCGGTGTTTCACGTTTTTTAGTCGGGTTGGGAAAAAAAGTATTAATCGCCAACAATATTGGTATGCTGTGGGATACGTATGCCACCATGCCGGCCGGAGAATTGACAGTAGTCGGCGCGTGGGCAGGTATTGTGGCGTTTTCACTTCAAATTTATTTTGATTTTTCCGGTTATTCCGATATGGCCATCGGATTGGGCCGAATGCTTGACTTTGAATTTTTGGAAAACTTTAATTATCCCTATATTTCAAAAAGTGTCACCGAATTTTGGCGCCGTTGGCATATTTCACTCGGAACCTGGTTCCGCGATTATGTTTACATTCCTCTGGGCGGCAACCGCCGAGGGATGCCGCGTCAAATTTTCAATATTTTGGTTGTTTGGGCCCTCACCGGATTCTGGCACGGTGCAAATTGGACCTTTCTGCTCTGGGGCCTTTATTATGCCGTATTCCTCATTTTGGAAAAGCTCTTCCTGTTGAAATGGCTGGACCGTGCGCCGCGTTTTGTCGCGCATCTCTACACCTTGTTGGTAGCCGTTTGCGGCTGGGTCCTGTTTCAATTGGATTCGCTCTCCCATGTATTTTCCTACTATCGAGCAATGTTTGGTCTCAATAGCGCAGGCTTTGTTGTGGGGGACGATTGGTATTATCTCTCCAATTACGGTGTTATGCTCTGCCTTGCGGCAATCGCCTGTACGCCAATCGGTGCAGCACTGTATCGAAAAATTCCCGAAAAAGCGCGTGGGCCAGTACTTTGTATCCTTGTGTTGGCAGGTCTTTTGATTTCTACTGCTTATTTAGTAGATGCAACCTACAATCCATTTTTGTATTTTAGATTTTGAGGTGCCGCATGAATAAAAAATCCTGTTTTGCCGTCAGCGCGGTATTTCTTGTGTTTCTCGCGTTTTTCTTTATCGTTAACTTGCTCACACCGGATGTGGAATTTTCCGAGCGGGAAAATCGCTATCTGGAAACATTGCCGAAGTTCTCTTTTTCCGCGCTTTTCTCCGGGGAATATATTGCAGACTTTGAGAAATATTCTACCGATCAATTTCCCTGGCGGGATGCCTGGATTACGCTAAAAGCGGCGACGGAACTTGCAACCGGAAAAAAAGAGAACAACGGTGTCATTCTATGTGAAAATGATACCTTGATCGAACCTTTTCAAAAGCCGGATTCTGAGGAAATGGAGAAAAATATCACGGCTGTAAATACCCTGGCAGAAAATGCCGGCGTTCCGGTTTATTTTGCGCTGATTCCCGGAAAAGCACAGATTTGGTCCAATCTACTGCCTGCAAATACGCCGAACGATAGTCAGGCAGATTTTATTGACGAAATCTATCGCAAAATACAGACCCAGACGATTAATATGAACGCAGCTCTTGCCCAACATGCGGAAGAATACATTTATTATCGCACGGATCACCATTGGACTACTCTGGGCGCCTATTACGGGTATGTAGCGCTTTGCGACGCGATGGAATTGGATGCCACTCCTCTTTCCAATTTTTTACCAGAAACTGTAACGGATGAATTTTATGGGACAACCTACTCAAGCTCCGGATTCAGCTGGATTTCTCCGGATCAAATTGATCTTTATGTAAAAGAATCCGACGCTTTCACCATAACCAATTATCTGGACGGCACGCCCTCCAAAGGCGTTCTCTATGATTGGAGCTACCTGGACAAAAAAGATAAATATTCCTTATTCTTTGGCGGAAATACGCCTTGGATTCAGATTCAAACCGGAAATACAGAGGGAGAAAAAATTCTTTTATTGCGGGACTCTTACGCAGACAGCCTTGCGCCGTTTCTTTTTTCGAATTTTTCCGAAGTCCATATGATTGATTTGCGGTATTACAAAGCCAGCATCTTATCCTATATTGCCGAACAGGAAATTGATCGCGTTGTTGTATTGTATAGCGTTGACAATTTTGCTACAGACAGTAACATTTTCCTTATGGGGCGCTAAAACTTGAAATGAAAAGCGGAGAGTGTTTTCATGCACTCTCCGCTTTTTTATTGTTTCTTCTCCATTTCGTCCCGTTCTGATTTATTTTCCTTCCAGAACGCCGGATCATAGCGAATGACTCCTTCAAAAGAAATCTGCCCGGCGGCTTTTTTCACTGCTATAGCAGCCTCCTGTCGATTTCTGCCTCGTCCGCATACAAACAGCGCTCTTCGTCCGGCGGTCCATAATGTTCTGTCCCGAAACTTGACGGCTCCAAAAAACACACCGGTATCCTTTGCGACATCCGAAAGACCGCGAATTGCTGCTCCCGGGTATTCTGACCCCAGCATAAATGCAGCGCAGGCTTGATCGCTGAAACGGACTTGGCCCGATGTTAACGTCCCTTTTTCACAGGCTTCCAAAATTCCTGCCAAATCACCGCGTAGAAGCGGAAGTAAAACAAGCGCATCCAGCTCACCAAATCCCTGGTGAACAGAGAGAAACTCCACGTGATCCCGATAAAGCGCAAATTGAAACCTGACGGCACCGGAAATTCCTCGTGCCCTATGGCCGTTTATCCGAATATGCGGTACAAAATAACGATGATACAAGCGATGTGCCAAATCGCTTGTATATTCCTGAGAAAGCTCTGCCGCAAATGCTTCCCCTTTTTCCGAAAAATACGTTCTCACAGCCGGAAGAGGGACAATGGTGTGCCCATCTGTAAAGCAATCCACCGTTATGTACCGTGTATCCAAGGGGAATCCATGCAAATCCTGGTTGCCATCATCCTGCATTTCGTGGATAACAAGTCCAACCGCATGTGTTTTCAACCATGCCTTACCAGGCTCTTCTACGCGGAAACAAAGCGTATCCACACCGCTGTACGGCGACGTACAATACAATTCCCCTGTTTTCCGGCTTTCTGCAAATTTCCAGGCGAGCACATGCTCCCTGGCTGTATTTCCAAGAATCAGTATGTTCATTTCTATCCCCATAAAAAGAAACCGCCGCAAGAACCGGCGGTTTCTTTCTTGGCATTACAGTTTATTCTTCTTCTTCGGTATCCGGTGCGCATTCAGCTTTCACAACTTCTTCTATTGAAGGTGCTTCTTCACAACCACACGCACACTCCTCATCTGCTTCTTCGCAAGCGCAAGTGTCACAACAGCAATCTTCTTCTTCCCAGCCGTCATCGTCACAGCCATCGTCAAACAAATCCGCACATTCAATATAATCGCGGCACTTTTTTGAAATGTAGACAACGCCTGCTACTACCGCCGCCGCCGCAACACCTACCGCCGCCGCTGATACGATATCAAGCCAATCCGGTTTCTTTTCAAATCTCATATTCGCACCTCACAAGATGTATTTTGACCCAATCGGGTACGTTTTATGCCGATCCTCACGCCGCAATGACCTGTTCTGACGAAAAAGACCTTACAGCCGAGCGGCAATTGCGCGCAGATATGTCTCCGTATCCACTACCCTCTTCTCGGGAATGGAAGACAGCAGATAGAGGTCCTTTGTCATTTGCCCATCTGCAATGACCGCCAAAGAAGCTTCCTCAAGCCGGTTTGCAAAATCAACAAGCTCGGTAATTCCATCCAGTTCCCCGCGCTTGCGCAAAGCACCGGACCAGGCAAAAATTGTCGCAACCGGGTTTGCTACGGGCGTGCCGCCTTCCAGGTAACGGTAATAATGCCTTGTCACCGTACCATGTGCCGCTTCATACTCATAGGCGCCGGTAGGACTGGCAAGAACGGAAGTCATCATGGAAAGGCTGCCGAACACCGTCGCCACCATATCGGACATCACATCGCCATCATAGTTCTTACAAGCCCAGATAAAGCCGCCCTCTGAACGCACAACACGGGCAACCGCATCGTCAATCAATGTATAGAAATACTCGATCCCCGCTTTTTCAAAACGGTCTTTGTACTCGTTTTCATAAATCTCAGCAAAAATATCCTTAAACCGGTGATCATATGTCTTGGAAATGGTATCTTTGGTTCCAAACCACAGATCCTCTCCAAGATCCAAAGCGTAATTAAAGCAGGAGCGAGCAAAACTACAAATTGACGCCTCCGTATTATGCATACCAAGCGCGATGCCGTCACCCTTAAAATCAAAAATGGTTTGCCGGGTCTCCGCACCGTCGGGCGCCGTTAAAACCAATTCTGCCTTCGAGCCGGCCGGAACCTTTGCCTCGACAGATTTATAAATATCGCCATATGCATGACGGGCAATTGTAATCGGCTTCTTCCAAGTCGGGATATAAGGCGACACACCTTTTACAATAATCGGACGGCGGAATACTGTCCCATCCAGCACGGCACGAATGGTCGCATTCGGACTAGGCCAGACTTTGGACAACTGATATTCCTCTACCCGCTGAGCATTTGCGGTAATGGTCGCACATTTGACCGCAACGCCAAGGCGTTTGGTCGCTTCCGCAGAATCATAAGTCACCTGGTCTGCGGTTTTTTCCCGGTTTTTTAATCCCAGATCATAGTATTCCGTTTTCAGATCAAGAAACGGCGTTAAGAGCGTATCCTTAATCATCGCCCACATCACACGGGTCATTTCGTCGCCGTCCATCTCTACAATCGGCGTTTTCATTTGAATCTTGCTCATGTATGTTCTCCTTGTTTGCAGATCAAAAAGAAAAGATATGCAGACACACCTCTTCCGTTTGCCGGTTTTATTATACTACGGAAATTTATTGTTTTCAAGCCGCAGATCGGGAAAATAGAAAACGGTGTGCGTAAAAAATCGGCCGGTTTAAAAAAGGATCATCTATAAAAGTATTGCTTCGGATACGTGGGAAATCTGGAATATTTGCTTGCGAAAAAATGTTCGGTGTGATATAATAAATTGCATTATGGCAATGTGGCAAACAGCCGCTTTTACCCAAGTTTTTTGGAAAGGACGCTAAAAATGGATGAAAACAAACCGTTCCGCACCATGATTGGCGGACAGGCATTAATAGAAGGTATTTTAATGCGTGGACCAGGGCGAGTGGCAACTGTAGTCCGAAAACCGGATGGCAGTATGGATATTTCCGAAAAGCCCTGTAAGATACGAAAAGGCGTTCTCGCCTGGCCGTTTCTGCGTGGTATAGTAGGGCTCTGGGATTCACTTTCCTTGGGAATGTCAGCGCTTACGTATTCCAGCGAAGTGGCGTTTGAGGGAATTGAAGAGGAGCCGGGATGGCTGGAAAAGAAAATTGGTAAGGAAAAGGCCGATCGAATTGCTATCACTATTGCACTAGTCACTGGTTGTGCCCTGCCCATTGCCCTTTTTATCCTGCTCCCTACTCTGTTGGCCGGTACTTTGGATTCTGTGATCGGTTCCGGAATCTGGCGTAATCTTTTGGAGGGCGCGCTGCGTCTTTTGATTTTCTTTTTGTTTCTGTTTGCCGTTTCCCGGATGAAGGATATTAAACGGACGTTTTCTTATCATGGCGCGGAACACAAAAGTATCCACTGCTATGAGCATGGACTGCCGTTGACCGTTGAAAACGTACAGCGGTTTCCAAAAGAGCATCCCCGCTGCGGAACAAGCTTTTTGTTTGTTGTCATGATTATCTCGATTCTGGTATTCAGCCTTGTCAGCTGGTCGAACCCCTTGATTCGCATGCTGTTGCGCATCGTCCTATTGCCGGTTGTCATCTCCATCAGCTACGAAATCAACCGTGCCGTTGGGCGTCATGACAATGCTCTTACGCGGTTTTTACGTGCACCGGGACTCTGGATGCAGCATTTGACCACCAATGAACCGGATGATTCCATGGTGGAAGTGGCAGTTACGGCGCTGGAGCGCGTGATTCCCGAGCATAAGGGGGAGGACATCTGGTGACTTACGCAGAAGCACTGAAATACACCCTGGAGGCTTTAAAACCTATGGATCTCTCCATGCCAGGTTTAGAGGCGCGGGAACTGGTGGCATATGCTTCCGCTTCCTGTGGTACGCAAATCCGTCGCGACGATGTGGTGAAACTCGGTACGCTGGATGCTCCGGAAGAAATGCGGGATTGTCTCGACGATTTGCTGGAACGCCGTCTGCGTGGTGAACCGCTCGCCTATATTATCGGCGAATGGGATTTTTACGGGATTACCTTGGAGATCACACCGGACGTCTTAATTCCCCGTCAGGATACGGAAATTGTCGTGGAGCGGGCGCTTTCTCTGCTCGATGGCGTAAGATCCCCGCGGATTTTGGATTTATGCTGTGGATCCGGCGCAATCGGTATTGCTCTTTTGAAGCAGATTCCAGGCGCAACCGGCGTATTTGCGGATCTTTCTCCCAGCGCATTGCGGGTGTGCCGTAAAAATATTGAAAATCTTGGACTGGCAATCCGCACGCAGGTTTTAGCGCTCGATGCGCTGGAACCCCCGCCTCCGGAACTGGGACACTTTGACCTGCTCGCGTGCAATCCCCCCTATATCAGTTCGGATGAAATGCTCACGCTCCCTGTGGACGTTTCAGGCTTTGAGCCGCATGAGGCGCTTTACGGCGGTTTCGACGGATTGAATTTTTACCGTGCAATTTCAACCGGTTTTTATCACACGATCCGGCCAGGCGGAGCCGTTATTTTTGAATGCGGCGCCTATCAGGGGTTCGATGTAGAAGAAATTCTGAAAAAGGCCGGATACATTGCCACTGCAAGACATTTGGATTATCATAAAATGGAGCGTGCCGTAAGCGCTCGGGTACCTGTGAGGTGAAGGTATGGCTACCAAGAAAACAACGAAAGAAGTCTCCTACGCAAAGGGGGAAGATCGTCAGAAAGCGCTGGATAATACGCTGGCGCATCTTGAGAAAACATTTGGCAAAGGCGCCATCATGCGGTTGGGCGATAACGCCAACATGAATGTCGAAGCAATCTCGACAGGGTCGCTTTCTCTTGATATGGCGCTCGGGATTGGCGGCGTCCCAAGAGGCCGTATCATTGAAATTTACGGGCCGGAATCTTCGGGTAAAACAACGCTGGCGCTGCATGTCGTAGCATCCGCACAGCGCTCCGGCGGTGACGCCGCGTTTATCGACGCCGAACATGCGCTGGATCCCGTTTATGCCCAAGCGCTGGGCGTGAATATCGACGAACTTCTTGTTTCTCAGCCGGATAACGGCGAACAGGCACTCGAAATTGCAGAGGCTCTGGTTCGCTCCGGCGCGATCGACGTGATTGTTATAGACTCGGTGGCAGCGCTGGTTCCCCGCGCAGAAATTGAAGGAGAAATGGGCGACAGCTTTGTCGGCCTACAGGCGCGGCTGATGTCGCAGGCACTCCGAAAACTAGCGGGTATTGTCGCCAAAACAAATTGCTGTGTGATTTTTATTAATCAGCTGCGTGAGAAAATCGGATCCATGGGATACGGACCGACGGAAACCACGACAGGCGGCCGTGCGTTAAAGTTTTATGCCAGTGTACGAATTGATATTCGCAGAACAGAATATGTGAAGAGTGGGTCAGAGAATGTCGGAAACCACGTTCGGGCTAAAATTGTGAAAAATAAAATCGCCCCGCCTTTTAAGACGGCAGAGTTTGATATCATGTATGGATTGGGCATCAACTATTACGGTGAACTCGTTGATCTTGGGATCACGATCGGCGAAGTCGAAAAATCCGGTTCCTGGTTTGCCCTTGCAAACGGCGAACGGATGGGCCAGGGACGGGACAAGGCCATCCAATATTTGCGTGATAATCCGGATATTGCAGATGTGCTTGCGCAGAAAATACGGGAAAAAGCCACTGCTGTAAAACCCGCCGATCAGGCAAAACTGACGCCTGTGCGTCCCATGCCGCAGATTGATATCGGCGCGGATGATTTCGATTTGCCGGAATAAAGGAATGTCGGTATTTTTAGGAAATTTATGAAGTTGTGAGGAATTATGGATAAGAAGCTGCACATGGTTTCCCTGGGTTGCGCAAAAAACCTGGTGAATACCGAACAAATGCTGGCCGCACTTCTCTCGGCAGGATATGAATATAACGACGATCCGGAAGAAGCGGATATTATTGTCGTAAACACCTGCGCATTTATTGAGGACGCCAAACAGGAAGCCATTGATAATATTCTGGAGCTGGCAGAAATGAAAAATACCGGAGCGCTTGTGGGCCTTGTGGTAACGGGGTGTCTTTCACAACGTTACGGGGAAGAATTAATGCGCGAAATGCCGGAGGTGGATGCCGTTCTGGGCACCGGCAGTTATCAAGACATCGTGGAAGTCTGCGACAAGCTGATTTCCGACGCCGAAGCCGGACATATGGAAAAAATCCTTCGAATGGGAGATATCGATGCGCCGTTGTGCGAAGCGCCTCGTGTTCAGACCACGCCGGAATACATGGCCTATCTCAAAATCGCGGAAGGCTGTGATAATCATTGCGCATACTGTGTAATTCCCTCTATTCGCGGACGTTTTCGCAGCCGCGAGATGGGCGCCATTGTGGATGAAGCACAGAATTTGGTGGCAAATGGAGTAAAGGAACTGGTCGTTGTCGCGCAGGATTTGACTGCTTATGGCACGGATTTATATGGAAAACGTGCACTTTCCGATCTTTTAAACCGTTTGTGCGAAATTGAAGGCGTTCGTTGGATTCGTCTCCACTATCTCTATCCGGATGAAATGGATGATGAGCTGATTCATGTCATTGCCAGCCAACCAAAAATTTTGAAATATCTGGACATCCCGATTCAACATGTTTCCGACCGGATTCTGCGTGCCATGAACCGCCGGTATACCCGGACAGAGTTAGAGCGTTTGATTAAAAAATTGCGCAAGACCATCCCCAATCTCGTACTGCGCACCACGGTCATCGTCGGACTTCCGGGAGAAACGGATGATGAGTTTGCGGAACTCTGTTCTTTTATACAACGTATGAAGTTTCAACGGGCCGGCGTATTCCGTTATTCCCGCGAGGAAGGGACGATCGCGGCTGATTTGCCGGATCAGATCGATGAAGATTGCAAGATACATCGCCAGGATGCGCTGATGGAAATCGAAAATCGGGTGATCGATAAGTATAATGCTGCCATGCTGGGTCATAAAGTAGAAGTACTGGTGGAGGGCTATGATCGTACGGCCGGTTGCTATTACGCGCGGTCCTATGCGGAAAGTCCGGATATCGACGGTAAAATTTTCTTTATGTCACAATCTGTTCGTCCAAAGCCGGGGGATTTTGTCACGGTCTGTATTACAGATGAGATTGATGGGGATCCCATTGGCGAACTTGTTACCGGTTGACCCGGTCAGCCTACCGGCCGACCTTATAAAGAGGTGGAAGAATGACCATTCCCAATGCATTAACGCTTTTCAGAATTTTTTTGATTCCTGTGTTTTGGATCTTGGAAACCTCCGGAACCCCTACAACCCGGCTGCTTGCGCTGTTTGTTTTTATCCTGGCCTCCCTGACAGACTACATAGACGGCAGGCTTGCGCGTAAAACCGGAAAGATCACGTCATTTGGAAAAATTATGGATCCTCTGGCTGATAAACTTCTGGTGATTTCCGCATTGATGATTTTTGTCGGTGCGGATCGTGCGTCGCCTGTCGCAGTCATGCTGATTGTAGCGCGCGAGTTGGCGGTCACTTCTTTACGTGTGGTTGCAATCAGTGAAGGCAAGTTAATAGCGGCGGCAAAAAGCGGGAAATGGAAAACAGCTTCGCAGTTTGTTTACATCATCCTGATGCTTTTGCATATTGAAACGTTGGCATTCCTCCCCTCCCCGCTTCTGTTGGAAGAAATTGTGCAATGGATTGTCGTCGCCATTACCATATGGAGCGGGATTGACTATTTTTATAAAAATCGCGATATTATCAAGGCAACGGTCGCTTAAAACATAAAAAGAAGAACGGAAGAAAGGGTGCTTTCATGCTGCTTTATAACAGTTTGACACATCAACGGGAAGAGTTTGTACCAAATGTACCGGGTCAGGTCAAAATGTACACCTGTGGTCCTACTGTCTATCATTTTGCCCATATTGGGAACCTTCGTACCTATATCATGGAGGATATTTTGGAAAAATATCTTCGGTATTGCGGATATCAAGTGTTGCGGGTTATGAATATAACAGATGTCGGCCATCTTTCGAGCGATGCAGATACCGGCGAAGATAAAATGCTGAAAGGCGCGCGTCGCGAACATAAAACCGTAATGGAAATCGCGCAGTTTTATACAGACGCTTTTTTTGCCGATTGCCGGAAATTAAACATTAAGATTCCGGATATTGTCGAGCCGGCTACCAGCTGCATCCCGGAATTTATTCATTTGGTCGAAGGTCTATTGGAAAAGGGATATGCCTATCTGGCCGGAGGAAACGTTTATTTTGATACATCCAAGCTGGATGAATATTACGTTTTCAATAAGCACGAGGCGGAGAATCTGGTTGTAGGGGCGCGGGAAGGCGTCGAAGAAGATGAAAATAAACGGAACAAGACAGATTTTGTCTTGTGGTTTACCAAGTCCAAATTTGAAGATCAGGAACTCAAATGGGATAGCCCCTGGGGCGTTGGATATCCCGGCTGGCACATTGAATGTTCCGGCATCAGCATCAAACATTGCGGAGAATATTTGGATATCCACTGCGGTGGAATTGACAATGCTTTCCCTCATCATACCAATGAAATCGCACAAAGCGAAGCATACTTGGGGCATAAGTGGTGTAATTACTGGTTCCACGTGCTGCACTTAAATACTACCAGCGGAAAAATGAGTAAGTCAAAAGGCGAATTTTTGACGGTATCGCTGTTGGAAGAGAAAGGGTATGATCCGCTTGTCTACCGCTTTTTCTGCTTGCAGTCTCATTATCGCCGCTCCCTTGTTTTTTCCTGGGAGGCCCTTGACAATGCCGCTGCGGCATATAAAAAGTTGGTTACCCGCGTTGCGTCGATTAACGATAAAGACGGCACGGTGAATCAGGAAGGAATGGAACGCTTCCGGACAGAATTTCATGATGCGCTTGGCAATGATTTAAATACTTCCCTGGCGATTACCGTGCTTTATAATGTCTTGAAGTCGGATTTAAATGGAAGCACCAAATGTGCCCTGATTCAGGAATTTGACGAGGTTTTATCCCTGGGACTTTGGTCGGCAGCTTGCCGGATGCGGGAAGAAATGGCTCAAAAAGAAAAAGAAACGGAAACAGTTTCTGCGGAAGATCAATTCATTGTTGACGCGATTGCTGCACGTGCTGCAGCAAAAAAAGCCAAAAATTATGCGGAAGCTGATCGCATCCGCGATGAATTAAAAGCACAGGGTATTACTCTGATCGACACGCCGCAGGGTGTAAAATGGTCTAGAGATTAAATCTGTCATTGAAGTAAGGAGGGCTCGTTATACTTGCGATTTGCGACGCCGTAAAACGGCTTTCCGAGTTTGAGAAGTTAAAAAAACGTACAGAGCTCGGCGGATGCACAGCGTTCGGCGGGCTTTCTGCCGTGCATATGGCGCATATTGCAGCGGCACTCCGTCGCGCAACAGGCAAACGTATTGCATTTATTGTGCCGGATGAATACGACGCACGCCGAATGATGCAGGATCTCTCGTCGTTTTCAGATGAAGAATGCATTTTGCTTCCTCCGAGGGAATTTATGTTTCATCCCGTGGAGACTGCCTCTCGCGAATGGGAAACTGCACGATTACGCGCTCTGGATGAATTGCGTCGGGGTTGCGGCATCTGCATTGCACCGGTCGACGCATTACTGCAGCGTACCATGCCTCCGGAGTATCTGGAAAAAAACGCTTTCTCCATTCGCACTGGTGAATCCTATCAAATGGACGATCTTGTCACACGGCTCATCTCTGCCGGTTATGTCCGCACTTCCCGTGTAGAAGGTTGCGGACAGTTTGCCGTGCGCGGCGGAATTTTGGATGTATTCTCCCCCGCCGCTGATCAGCCCGCGCGTATTGACTTTTTCGGCGACGAAGTCGATACCATCGGCTATTTTGATCCGGGTACGCAGCGTCGTACGGATGATGCGGCAAGCGTTCGAATCATTCCGGCTGTGGAAACCATCCCTGCCGCTGCTTCCGGCGGCGTTGCCGGACTCATTGCAAAGTTGGAGGCACTTCTCAAAACGGGATCCCGGCGAAAAAACGGCCGGGAATTTGAAAAAACCATTACCGAAGACTTGGAACGGCTCAAGACAGAAGGCATTTTTTCTGCTGTTGACCGTTATATGCCGTTGATTTATCAAATGTCAACGGCACTCGATTATCTGGATAACGACCGGGTGTGGATCTGCGTGGATTCCATGCGTATTCGGGAACGTGTTAAAAATTATACTGCCGAACTCCATGAAGATATGAAGTCTTTGTTGGAAGAAGGCATCTTATCAGCACAACAGATGACCTTCTGCGCGTCCTGGGAAGAGTATTTATCTGCTGCGCAAAATCATGCCTGTGTGCTTTTAGAGAGTTTCATCGGTTCCGGCCTCGAACCGCGCCCGCGCGAAATTTTAACTGTATCTGCCAAACAGCTCCCCTCTTATGGCGGTAGTTTGGAAACCGCTCTTTCTGATATCCGGCATTACGCCCAGGAAAATTACACCGTTTATGTTCTGGCCTCCAGCGAACAGCGAGCCAAAAATCTGGCGGAACTTCTCGAACGGGATGGGATTCATGCCGATTTGGATTACAATGCGCTGGAGGCAGTACCGAAGGCAGGCGTAACCATTGCGTGTGGCGCGCTTTCTTCCGGAATGGAATATCCGTCCATTCGGTTGGCGGTGCTCACGGAAGGGCAAATTTTAGTAACTCGCCGAAGCGAGCGGCGCGCCAAGCCGAAAAGCGCCAGAACCCGGATTCAAAGCTACGCGGATTTGCACCCGGGGGATCTCGTTGTGCATGATCTGCATGGGATCGGCCGTTTTGTCGGAATCGAAAAAATCAAAACCGATCATGTCGAGCGTGACTATATCAAACTGCAATATTCGGGAACCGACGTTTTGTTCATTCCTGCTACGCAGCTTGACATGGTAAGCAAATATATTGGATCTTCTGGGGAAGACGCTCCGGTACGTCTCAATAAGCTTTCTGGAACCGAGTGGCATAAGGCTAAAACGCGCGCGAAAGCCGCGGCACGGGGGATGGCAAAGCGTTTAATTGCGCTTTATGCCGAACGAACGCGCCTTCCCGGGTACGCTTTCCCACCGGATGATACTTGGCAGCAACAATTTGAAGATGCTTTTGAGTATGATGAAACGGAAGATCAGCTTCGCTGTACCGAAGAAATTAAACGGGATATGGAAAAAGCATATCCAATGGATCGGTTACTCTGTGGGGACGTCGGATTCGGCAAAACGGAAGTTGCGTTGCGCGCCGTGATGAAATGTGTCTTGGCAGGCAAACAAGCTGCCATGCTGGTTCCTACCACCGTTTTGGCCCGCCAGCACTATATGACGGCCGTGCGTCGGTTTGCAAACTATCCTGTAAAGATTGCCATGCTCTCGCGATTCCAAAATGCCAATCAAACCCGTGAAATTATCTCCCGCCTATCCGACGGACGAATTGATTTCGTCATCGGAACACACAAACTACTTTCAAAAGAAATGCGTTTTAAGGGATTGGGATTGCTTGTCATCGATGAAGAACAACGATTCGGTGTTACGCAAAAAGAGCGGCTGCGAGAACTTGCCCGCGGTGTCGACACACTTACCATGACTGCAACGCCGATTCCCCGTACGCTTAATATGGCGCTTTCCGGTGTCCGCGACATGAGTACCCTGGAAGAAGCGCCGCGTGACCGGCAACCGGTACAAACCTATGTGCTGGAATATGATGCCTCCGTAATTTGCGACGCAATCCGCAGAGAGCTTGCGCGCGGCGGTCAGGTTTACTACATGCACAATCGTGTGGAAACCATCGACGTAACCGCGGGACGGCTGCGCCGTCTGCTTCCGGACGTCGTCATTGATATCGGGCACGGGCAAATGGGAGAAAATGAGCTCAATGACGTCATGCGTCGTATGTCCGACGGAGAGACGCAGGTGCTGGTTTGTACCACCATCATTGAATCCGGCATCGATATTCCCAACGTCAACACTCTGATTGTGGAAGACGCCGATCAGCTGGGGCTTGCGCAATTGCACCAGATCCGCGGACGCGTTGGCCGCTCCACACGTCACGCCTACGCCTATCTCACCTATCGCCGGGGGCGGATTCTTTCCGAAGTCAGCACCAAACGGCTCTCTGCCATGCGCGAGTTTGCAGGGTTCGGCGCAGGATTTAAAATTGCGTTGCGCGATTTGGAAATTCGTGGGGCCGGTAACATTTTAGGTTCTGAACAATCCGGGCATATGATGAGCGTCGGTTACGACATGTATCTGAAACTGCTGGAAGAAGCTGTTTTGGAAGAACGCGGCGAGGCGCCTCTTCCCCGCTGCGAAACAACGGCGGAACTGCGCGTTTCGGCCGGCATTCCGGATTCCTATCTGGCCGACTCCGGAGAACGCATGGATATCTACCGGCGAATTGCCTTTATTAAGGACGACGATGATGCGCGTGATATGATCGATGAATTGATTGATCGCTGCGGAGAACCTCCAAAATCGGTTTTAAACCTGATCGACATTGCGCTTCTGCGTGCGGCGGCTTCCGCAGTCAATATTACGGAAGTAACGCAGAAAAAAGATCATCTGGTCATTTCCTTTGCAAAACCGGATGTCGACCGAATCATGAAACTCTGCGGCAACCGCGAAATGAACGGCCGACTGCTTTTAAACGCAGGAGAAAAACCTTACATTACCTATCGAATGGCACAAGGTGACGATCCCCTGAAGACGGCGCGTCGGCTTGTGGCGCTTTACGCAGGATCGGCATAAAAACAAAGCGCTGAAGACAAACAGTCTTCAGCGCTTTTACGTTTTACCGCTTATTCTGTTGCGTAATTATTGAAATAATTTTGCACAAGAACGATTGGCGTTCCTTTATCACCGCTACCACTGGTCAAGTCGCAAAGCGAACCAATTAAGTCTGTCAAACGCCGGGGCGTCGTGCCTTCGGAGGTCATTTTTCCTTTCAGATCTCCCTCTTTCTCGCGGATACGCTGGCGAATTGCCTGCTCCAGCGCCTCCCCGGAGAGATCCGCAAAGTCATTGTCCGCTAAGAATTTCAGCTTTACTTCATTCGGCAGACCAATCAATCCATCCGTATACCCGGCTCCCACAACCGGGTCCGCAAGTTCCCAAATCTTTCCGACCGGATCCTTAAAAGCTCCGTCGCCATAAACCATTGCCTCAACGGTAACCCCGGTACGCGCAAGAATTTCCTTTTGAATTCCCTCCGCGACAGCCTGTGCATTTTTCGGGAAAAGCTTTACCGTACTCTCGGTTGCCTTATTGGAGCCTAACAAGCCATATTCCGCGTTATACCCGCTTCCATTTACCGGGGCACTCAAAATATCACAAAGGGTATAGACCTTTTCCGCCCCAGCCGCCGTCAGACGACGCCGGGAACGTTCTCTCGTATGAATATCACAGCATAGGACATTTTTCGTATAGGAAAGAATGGCTTCCGCATGATTGGCAAAAATAATTTCCGCCTCAGCGCCTTCTTCCTCGATTAAATTTGCATAATACTCCACATAATCCATGCCCGTAAAGGGGTGCTTCTCATAGCCAAATGCCTTGCGGTATTCTTCGACCGACAAAACATCCGTATAAGGATTGATGCCGGAAGCATCCAAGGCATCCTCGTCAAACAAATGATTTCCCACTTCATCTGCCGGATAACTCATCATGACAATCACCTTTTTGGCTCCGCGCGCAATCCCACGCAGGCAAATGGCAAAACGGTTTCGGCTCTGAATCGGGAAAATCAAACCCACCGTTTCCCCGCCAAATTTTGCCCGAATATCTGCCGCTATGTCATCCGTCGAAGCGTAATTTCCATCCGCGCGGGCAACCACTGCTTCTGTCACGGCAATTACATCTCGTTCATGGAGCTGGAATCCGTCTTCCTGCGCAGCTGTCAGGACAGAATCCGCAACAATTTTTACAATATCGTCCCCCTGTCGGATAATAGGAGCTTTGATTCCCCTGGAAATCGTACCTGCCATGTTCGTACCTCCTGAATCTTTCCTTCCACATATAAGCAGTAAACATACCCGAATACAATCAGTAGGAACTGCCTACAATGTTGTATTGTAGCAGTTCGAAACGCCTTTTGTCAATCTATATCCGTATAAATTCGAAAATTTCCGATTATCTATTCGAAATTTTCCTAAAATAGCCCATTTTTTATCTCAGTTGCACCTGAAACCCGATTGTGGTAAACTGTTAAAAAATAGACCTCAGGAGGGTTGTATGCGAATTCGCACATATCGGTCGGAGGATTGCCCGGAACTGGCACAACTATTCTACGATTCCGTACATCACGTATGTGTTCACGACTATACAGAAGCAGAACGCAATGCCTGGGCAACAGGTTCGGTGGATATACATACCTGGGACCAGTCTTTCCAGAGTCACGTCACGCTGATTGCAGAAGAAAGCGGCGTTATTATCGGGTTCGGTGATATAGATCCTTCCGGATATCTGGATCGGCTTTATGTCCACAAAGATTTTCAGCGCAAAGGCGTTGCCACTGCGTTGTGTGATCAATTGGAAGCAGCTGTGACAGCAGATACCATTATTACGTATGCCTCTATTACGGCACGTCCTTTTTTTGCACAGCGCGGATACGTTGTTCTTGCACCCAATCGCGTGGAACGAAACGGCGTTTCTTTAAAAAATTATAGAATGCAGAAGAAAAAATGAAAAAACACGTTGCTATTCTGAATAGAAATTCACTGACTTTTCAGAAATTGCGTATTGCATTGTGTTATAATAAGCAAAAGGCTACCTGACGACAGCATTGCTTGAAGTTTTTATCGATTGATGTTATAAGGAGGCGATTTCCCCGGTGTTTCTCCAGTTACTCATTTCTGCCGGGCAAATTTCGGAAAATATTTCTGCCGCCATGGCAAATTATCCGCAGATTTTTACCTATATGACCTGTTTTATTCGTTATGCTCTGTTGATTCTGGCCATTTTAGTTGTTGCAGGTTGTGGGGTTTCCCTACTACGCGGAAAACATGACAGGGAACTCTGGGGATATGTTTCCATGCCGGATGGCACCCGACAGGCAGTCGAACATTGGGAAACGGTAATCGGCCGATCCAAGCGCAGCGACATCATATTGAATTTCCCCAGTGTTTCCCGAAACCATGCAGCGCTCACACGTCATAGCGACGGTTCCTGGAGTGTAACAGATTTGCGTTCCAAAACCGGAACGGCAGTCAATCGGAAGCCGGTTTCCGGTACAGTTCCCGTAAAATCCGGTGATTTGATTTCTGTCGGAGGCGTACAACTCGTTCTTCTCCCCGCCGCCGCCAGCGAACAAGAGGAAGTGCGCCGCCACAGAATGCGTCCGGGTTTTTGGGTCAATCCCGCGCTACTTCTCTTCTGGCTGACAGAATTTCAGCTCTTTGCCTGCATTCAGCTGACCCTTGCAAAACATGAAAGTTTTACCTGGGCGCTTCCTGGCGTTTTTCTTGCGCTCAGCGCAGTCATGTGGGTATGGTATTTCGTTTTCCGAGCATTGCGGCGACGGGGATTTGAAATTGATACATTGGCTTTTTTTCTCTCGACGTTGGGATTGATTATCACAGCCTCCGCGTATCCCTCCGGACTCTTCAAGCAGTTTTGCGCCATGTTAATTGGACTTCTGGTCTTTATTTCCCTAGGTTGGTACCTGCGGGATTTAGAGCGTGTCAAAAAATTGCGTTGGCCTTCTGCAATTACGACAGTGCTTCTTCTTGCCATTACGCTGATATTTGGACAAACACTTTACGGCGCAAAAAACTGGATTAACATTGGCGGGCTTTCCCTGCAACTTTCTGAACTGGCAAAAGTCACGTTTATCTGTGCAGGTTCAGCTACATTGGAACGGCTGTTTGCGCGGAGGAATATGATCCTATTCATCGTTCTGGCAGGAATTTGCGTGATAGCGCTCGCGCTTCAAGGGGATTACGGTACGGCGTTGATTTTCTTTGCCACGTTCCTCGTGATTGCGTTTTTACGCTCCGGCGATCTTGCCTCGGTTTCCTTTCTTGCGGCAGGAGCCGTGTTCGGCGCGTTTTTGATTATCCGGGCAAAACCCTATATTGCCAACCGGTTTGCCGCCTGGCGCCATGTATGGGAATACTCCTCAGATCTGGGATATCAGCAGACACGTACCATGGCCGCTGCCGCAAGCGGTGGATTGTTTGGCCTGGGCGCCGGGGAAGGCTGGTTGAAAAGCATTGGCGCCGCCAGTACAGATTTGGTGTTTGGGATTCTCTGTGAGGAAATGGGGCTATTGATGGCTTTAACTGCTATTGGTGCCATCCTCATTTTGGCTGTTTTCACGTTTAAATCCGCTTCCGCAGGACGTTCTTCCTATTATGTCATTGCAGCTTGTGCGGCGGCTTGCCTGATGGTCTTTCAAATGTCTTTAAATGTTTTCGGCTCTGTAGATATTTTCCCATTAACCGGCGTGACATTCCCCTTCGTATCTACAGGAGGATCCAGTATGGTTGCCTGTTGGGGGCTGCTGGCTTTCTTTAAAGCAGCAGACACGCGGCAAAACGCCAGTTTTGCCATTCGTCTGGAGCGGGAAGGAAAGGAGGATGGCGCAGCTTGAACAGAGTAAAAACACGAACCGTGACAGCACTTGTACTGGTTGCCGCCATGACAGCCGGCTTGCTTTTCTATTTGTTTTCTTATTTCACACATGGCGCCGAATGGGCGTCCTTTCAGGCGAACCGCCATGTGTATACAAACGGGCTCGTCTTAACCGGTACGATTGTGGACCGAAACAATACAGTCCTGACTTCCGCAGAAAATGGCAGCCGGCAATATCATTCGGATCGCGAAATTCGAATGGCAACTTTGCATGTTGTCGGAGACCGCTCCGGAAATATCGGTACCTCCGTATTAAATCGCTACGCTTCCCAATTAATCGGCTACGATCCAATCAATGGGGTTTATTCCCTCTCTGATCGCGGCAGTACCATTCAGCTTTCCATTGATGCCGAGCTCAGCCGTGTCGCACTGGAAGCTCTGCATGGCGCACATGGCACGATTGTGGTTTATAATTACAAAACCGGCGAAATTCTTTGTATGGTGAGCTCTCCTACCTTTGACCCGGATGAGGAACCCGACCTTTCTCAGGACGATACCGGATACGAAGGCGTTTATTTAAATCGCGCCATATCCTCCACCTTCACGCCAGGCTCTATTTTCAAACTGATTACTACGGCGGCGGCCATTGAGACGATAGACGACTTATTTACCCAAACCTTTCAATGTCCGGGGTCTTTAGAAATTGAAGGAAAAACCATTACCTGCCACAGCACACATGGTTCCCTGTCTTTAGAAGATGCATTGGCGGTCTCCTGTAACTGCGCATTTGCCGAAATTGCGCTGCAACTTGGCGGAGACACGCTGGCTCAGTATGCAGAGGCATACGGGTTAACGGATTCACTAGAGATAGGACTCATCTCTACCGCCTCCGGTAACTTTGAGGCCCATGAAGAGGATAGTTGGGAACTTGCCTGGTCCGGAATCGGTCAGTCCACGGATTTGGTGAATCCCCTCTCTTTTTTGCGGTTGATGGGGGCTTATGCCAACGGCGGTGTTGCCGTAACTCCGCGTTTTGTCCTTTCGGTAACTGGCGCCTCCGGCATACAAACTACCCTTACACCGCAAACCTCCGTGCAGCTGGTCGAAGAATCTACGGCAAACACCATGTGTGAACTCATGGCACACAATGTCAGCACGAACTACGGTGTTGACAACTATCCAGGCCTAGAACTCTGTGCAAAATCCGGTACGGCAGAAGTAGGCGGAGATGCGCAGCCACACGCTTGGTTTACCGGATTCCTGCGAAACGAAGATGCGCCGCTCGCCTTTCTGGTTTTGGTCGAAAACGGAGGTTCCGGCTCCCAAGTGGCGGGACCCATAGCAAACCAGGTATTGCAGGCAGCCGTCACGGCAATTCGCGAATGATAAAATAGTTTAATGAACATGACATAGAAGGAGGATTTCTTCCATGGGCAAAACAGCAACCGGATTGATTAAACTTACCAATCAGGTATTTCCAAAGGTCGTACATCCCTTCAATTTACAAAACGACAGTAAGAAAACCTATGCGATGTGGCAATTTGAAAAAGGAGAGGACACAGTGCGTCTTTTCCTGAATCATTATACGTTGGCAGATCTTTTTCTTGATAAACGCGTACTGGATTTGGGATGCGGCGCCGCGGGGAAAAGTTTGTACTATGTAACACAGGGTGCAAAAAAGGTCACGGGGGTAGAAATCGTCTCCCATTACAAAGCTGAAGCCGAGGCATTGGCACGCCAACTCGGACTGGACGACCGATTCGAATTTGTCGCCGCAAGTGCGCTGGACCTCCCCTTTCCGGATGCGTCTTTTGATACCATTATCATGAATGATTTTATGGAACACATCAGTGATCCGGAAGCTGTACTGCGGGAAAGTTTACGTCTTCTTGCTCCCGGCGGACGTATTTTTATCAACTTTCCACCGTATTATCACCCCTTTGGCGCCCATCTCTCCGACGTTATCAACATGCCCTGGGTGCATCTCTTCTTTTCAGAGAAGATGCTAGTAGAAGCCTATCGGGAACTTGTGCGGGGACTGCCGGATGAACAGGAACGTCTGGATCTGCGCCTTTCTAAAAGACCGGATGGAACAGAATATTTCGGCTATCTCAATCATATGACGCTAAAACGCTTCCGGAAAATTCTCAACGACCTCTCCCTGCTTCCGGAATATTATGCAGAAGTTCCTCTGCGGAATATCGTGCGTCCGCTTGCGAAATTCCCATTGAC
>CALWBW010000035.1 GCA_944376195.1 uncultured Clostridia bacterium
CGTGTTCCGGAAGAGCGCTTACGTACGTCCGCAGCAATGCCGGATCCAGATATCCATACGTATCTGCACTGATCGCTTCATCCAAAATCAGAAGCGTACGGTTCTCCTGTGAACAGGCTTCTACAGCACGCAGGAACAATGCATTTTGCTCGTCACGCAATGTCATACGGTCGGTGTCGGAAAGTGTCCAGGTAAAACCAAAGGCATGTGTACCGCGCAACACGGTCACGCGCGGCAACAACGCCAGGGCATGCAATTCCCCCGTAGGCATCGTTTTCAAAAACTGCGCCAGTACAACATGAAAGCCCGCGCCCTGTGCGCGGAGCGCCAAACCAAGTGCAGCCGTAGTTTTTCCTTTCCCGTCGCCATAATAGCAATGGATCAGGCCCATAACACACCCCCCTACTATCCGATCCGGTTTCCCATTTTAAACCGCCACAATCGCTCCTGATCCTCTTTCGACGCATAACCAATTCCTACACGTTTGTCCAAAAGAATTTCAAATTGTGCACCATCGTCCACAATCAAAAGCTCGCCATCCGTAATGAGGCTGCCGTTCAACCTTCCGTCAATTTTCAATGCCTTCGTCAGCCTTCCCGGACCCGGAGCGCCATCACACGCGCGTATCAAAACGCCCTGGGCCTGTCCTTCTTCTCCAGTAATTACATTCATAAGCCAATGCATCCCATAACAGAGATACACATAGATCGTACCGGCACGGCGATACAACAATTCTGTACGCGGCGTTCGCCCCCGATGCGCATGACAAGCGGTGTCTTCCTCACCACCATAGGCCTCAGTTTCCGTAATCCGAAACAGCAACTGTTCGCCTGTGGGAAGATTGTGCACCAGGAGTTTCCCTATGAGATCCGGCGCCACCATCAGCCGGTCCCGATGGAAGAACGGTTCTTGCAAGAGAGAGGTGTTTTGCGGCAAATATGCTCCTTTTTGGGGAGAATGCTGTTGATTATTCCCCGTCATAGTAAGACAACGTATCCTGCATCCGGTAAAGACGGTTCACATCTTTTCCCCAGATTCCAATTTTTCCAGAATGCGGGTACAGACAAAGGTCCACATCATTTGTCGTATCAAAATCCAGATAACGAAGCGTCTCAGTCTCGGAGATGTTCGTCAACTTATGAGCACCGTTTTCATTCGCCGGAAAAAACAGCAAATCTCCCGCCTTAACGATTTGCTCCCCCTCCGGCGTTAACAGACAGCCCATACCGCTGATAATATAAAACACTTCTTCGTTATTCAAGTGATAGTGATAGGGGCACATGGAATTCCCGGGCGGCACTTCATAAACATTCACTCTGCATTGTCCTGATTTCCTGTCCGGAACAAAATTACGGCAATCATGCGTATAACCGGCATGTTCCTCCTGGTGTTTCATCGGCAAGTCCTGTATATTGCTCTTTTTGAATTCTTCCATGCAAATTTACCTCCCGTCAGATTCTCTGTCCTTCTTGTACAGCCGGCACTTGTCCGCCTACCGTCATACAGCTACAGCACCTGAGCTAAACGCAAAGAGATAAAAAAAGACCTGCAAGAGATGCCTTGCAGGTCTTTTTGGTGCGGTCACCGGGACTTGAACCCGGACGGTTGCCCATACGCCCCTCAAACGTACGCGTCTGCCTATTCCGCCATGACCGCATACCGTGAACAACGGATATTATTATAATAGAAAAAAACCAATTTGTCAAGTGTTATTTCATAATTTTTCGATACTTCAAAAAACATCAGGAAAATTTTACTATATATTTTCCTACCTTTCGTGCTGCATGAAAGGACCCTCTATGGCAATGCAGATAAAAAGCCCGGCACATGCCGGGCTTTTCTAATAACAAAGTCTTTATGGACGTTCTTTTCCAAAAAGTGCCGCATATGCTTCCGCAATTTCCATAAAATCGCGATACGCCTCCGGCCGTTTGGACGGATCCCGCAACAAAGCCGACGGATGATAGGTTGCAATCATTCGATAGGCGCCCTTTTCATACCAGATACCATGTTCTCTGGTGATTTTAAAATCTGCTTTTATAATTCGCTTTGCAGAAATTCTTCCCAGACACACAATAATTTTTGGTTTCACAAGTGCAGTTTGCCGGCGCAGCCAAGGCAAACAGGCATCTTCCTCTTCCGCTTCCGGATCACGATTATGCGGCGCACGGCATTTGATGATATTAGCAATGTACACATCTTCCCGTGGAATGCCGACCGCCGTCAAATATTCATTCAACAGCATCCCCGCCGGCCCCACAAAAGGCTCCCCGCGCAGATCCTCCTGTTCTCCGGGGCCCTCTCCTATGAACATCAGATCCGCTTTCCGGTTTCCGGTCCCAAACACCACGTTGGTTCGTCCCGCCGACAATCCACATGCCGTACAGTTCCGGCAGGCATTCTCGAGCGCTTCCCAGGTCAACGGCATTGCCATCACAAAGCGTTAAAAGTCGTAGTTATCGCGTTTTGCGGAACCACGTTTGAAAATTTTATCAATGTCATCAAAAAGATCATCTTTGCTGTCGATATCCGGCGCAGGAGCACCAGCCGCCTCTGCCGCAGCATTCACTTCATCGCGGGAGAAGACCACCGTATTTCCATCCTCCAACGCTGAACGCGTTTTCCCTGCTTCCTGTTCCTCAAACGCCAGGGTGGGATTCCGATCAAAACGGGTAGCGATAACCGTGACACGAATTTCATCTTCCATGTTATCGTCGATAGAAGCGCCAAAGATGATGTGCGCCGTTTCATGCGCGGCTTCCTTCACCATCATAGCAGCATTTTCCACTTCTTCCAGCGTAATATCCGGAGAACCAGTAATATTGATAATTACGCCGCGCGCGCCATTGATGGAAGTCTCCAAAAGCGGGCTCTGAATTGCCAAACGCGCAGCCTGCTCCGCCTTATCCCGTCCCGTTGCGGAACCGGTACCCATATGCGCGTAACCGGCGCCTTTCATAATGGACGTGACATCCGCAAAGTCCAGGTTGATAATTCCTTCCATGGTGATCAGCTCAGAAATACTCTGTATTGCCTGACGCAGAACGTTATCGGCAATTTCAAAGGCATTTTTAAACGTAATCCGCTGTTCGCTGACAAGCTTCAACCGCTCATTCGGAATTACAATCAACGCATCGACTTTGGAGCGCATTTCCTCAATTCCTGCCTCTGCCTGAAGCCGCCGCGCAGAACCCTCAAAATCAAATGGACGTGTCACAACGCCGATGGTTAATATATCTCGTTCTTTTGCCACTTCCGCAACGATAGGCGCGCCACCCGTACCAGTGCCGCCGCCCATACCGGCTGTGATGAACACCATGTCCGTATTTTCAAGCAGCTTCGAAATTTCACTTCTGGTTTCTTCGGCAGCACGCTTTCCGATCTCAGGATTAGAACCAGCACCAAAACCCTTCGTCAGTTTTTCACCGATTTGCAGCTTACGAGGCGTAGCCGCATGCAAAAGTGCCTGCTTGTCCGTATTGATCGAAATAAATTCCACTCCGCGCAAACCGCTTGCAATCATTCTATTGACCGCGTTGTTGCCGCCGCCGCCGACGCCGATTACTTTTATATTGACGACATTGTCCGTTCCGCTTTCAAATTCGAAGCCCATATATGTACCTCCACAAAGAGTCTATTTAAAAATTACAGAATTCCCTTTTCTACTATTTTAACCTTAAATGTGTCCATAGTCAACAGATACTTACAAAAATTTTAACCGGTTTGTCACCGTAATTCTTGGTAATCCGATAAAGTTTTCCTTTTTTACGAGGTGTACGGCTGGAAACGCGCCATCTCAGGAGAAGACAAATCAATCACACCCTGATCTGTTTCGTGAAGACGTGCCAGAACTTCACGCAGTACGGCAAGCTTATAGGGAAGTTCGCTTGCATCTCCCAGAATTATGGTATAACGGTTGGCATAAGTAAATGTGATTTCATAAATTTTCTCCAAATTAATCTCTCCGATGGATTGAATCCAATCCGACTTTATCAGCTCTGTTAAGACATTTCGCAATGACTCCAGCATCAAAGGATCTTCAAACACCAGTTGCTTTCCTGTCTCGTATCCAGACGGCGCCACGCCATGAATTTCAGGCAGCGTATATTCATCCCCCAGCGCCGTATAATCCAAAAGATAAGCATCCTCATCGATAATGTAGGAAATACCACCATTTACAAGTTTTGCAGCGGGCGTCCGTTCCGTCACCTCAATGACCACCGTATTGGGAAATTGCCTTCTCACTTTAAGTTCCTTGACAAACGGCAACTCAGAAAAAATATTCTGCGAAATTTCAATCTTATTGATAAAAAGCAGCTTATCCCCAGGCTCCACGCCGGAAAGACTCGCAACATACTCCGGCGAATACCGGGTTGTTCCGGTTACTTCCACATTCTTTACTTCAAAAAACACGGAAGCAATAAAAAAACAGGCTGCAAAAATCATCGAAACCAAGAGAATCCGATAAATAAACTCTCCCGCGCGATTGGACGGCTCACGACGGCGACGACGACGGCTGCGTTTTGCCTCTTCAAAGGTAAAAGGTTCAATCGTACGCGGCAATTTGTCCTTTCTGCGAACATTTTTTCTTCTCTTTGCATTTTGTCCGCGTCCGGAAGGTGTAGCGCTCCTGTCGGACCGTTGGCCCGATTGCGGTTGTCCAGCCGCAGCAGTCCCATACGCCGCATATTCACGCTTCCGAAATTCTTCGGGCCTCTCTTGTCCTCTCTCAGTCCGGGCCATCCCTGCCTGTTGTGAAGAAGCAGACGATCTCCGATAACCGTCATAAGGCCCCGGCGCTTCCGCCCGAGGCCTAGTATGATATTGTTTCTTTTTCTTTTTTGCCATAAAGGTCTCCCACGTTTTGATGCAAAGTCCGCTTCGATCTTACCCATCAATGCTCACGCCGAATCACATCGGCGCCCAGACCGCACAGTACTTCATCCATTCGTTCGTATCCGCGTTCCAGATGCTCAATATGTGAAACGGAAGTCTCTCCATACGCACCGAGTGCCGCCGTAACCAAGGCTGCGCCAGCGCGAAGATCTAAAGCCGTCACCGGACACCCGGTGAGCTTGGAAACACCATGTATTGCTGCAAAACGGCCCTCATTTTGAATATCCGCTCCCATACGACGCAAACCGACAATATGATTATAACGGGATTCAAAAATATTTTCAATAAAAACACTCGTTCCTGCTGCCGTACACATCAACGCCATCAAAGGCGGCTGCATATCCGTCGCATGGCCGGGATATGGACGCGTCTCCACAATACCAACCGGTGCAATATGGGAAGGAGCTGTCAATTTGCAGTATCCCGGCTTTTCAAGGATTTCGCATCCGGCACGCCGTAGGGCGCCGGTCAATGCCTCAATATGCTCCGGCCGGGCATTCGTAAGTTCCACCGTTCCGCCACACACGGCCGTGGCACAAAGATAAGTCCCGGCGGCAATTCGATCCGTCATCACTGCATAATGGGTACCGTGCGTACGAATCCCGCCTTCCACTTCAATCACCGATGTGCCTGCGCCGCGCACCGGGATTCCGATCGCATTCATAAATCCAGCGAGATCCTGGATTTCCGGTTCACGGGCGGCATTCATAATCCGCGTTGAACCGCGCGAGGCAGAAGCAGCAAGCATCGCATTTTCTGTCGTTCCGACAGACGGGAACGGCAAAAACACATCACAACCACACAGCCGGCATGCACGACAAATCAGTCGGTCTCCTTCGCTATCGATATCGGCACCCAATGCGCGCAGCGCATCAATATGGTAATCAATTGGTCGTGGGCCCAACATACATCCACCCGGCATTGTCATTTCCGCACGGCCCGCGCGTGCAAGAATGGCGCCCAAAAACACGACAGAAGAACGCATCCGTTTCATCAGACGTTCCGGAATATCATGCGCATGCATACTCGTGCAATCAATTGCAACAGAGTGACCACAGCGGTCTACCGTACAACCTAAATATGTAAGAATCTCAAGCGCGCAGTCCACATCGCTTAATTCCGGACAATTTTCAATAACCACCTCTCCACAAACAAGCAGCGTTGCTGCAAGGAGCGGTAACGCGCTGTTTTTGGAGCCCTGGACCGCGATACTCCCTCTCAGTTTTCTTCCACCGTTTATTACAAATTCCGTCATAACTGGCCTCCCGTTTCCGCGCCGCCTCTTTTGGAATACGACGTTTACTTCAAGCGTTCAGCCCATAGTATGCCGGTTTTCGTCAAATTGTGTCTCTGCTGCGGTGTTCCTGCCGAACCGCCGCGGAAATTGCCGCATAGATTTTATCCATCGCATCCGGAACCGCGAACCGGGAAATATTGCGCGACATTTCCTGCATTCGCGCCGGATTGGCAAGTAATTCACAAACCGTTTGATACAAAAGTTCCGCTGTACAATCGCGTTCCAGAATCACAATCGCTCCGCCTTCACGCTCAATCGCACGCGCATTTCTTTCCTGATGGTTCTCCGCAACATTGGGAGACGGGACAATCACGACCGGTTTTCCCATCATGGCCATTTCTCCCAAAGTTGCAGCTCCTGCACGGCAAAGAACCACGTCTGCCGCTGCATATACCCGCGCCGCATCATAAATATAATCCCGGATGTCGATATTTGGATGCTGCTCCAAATGCACACCCTTTTCCCGAACTTCGTCCCGTACCCAGGAATACCCATAACTTCCGATTGCATGAATCAGATAATGCCGGTCTTCTCGCGCCTCCAGCGCCGCAAAGTCTGCCATTATGTGATTCATACGTTCCGCGCCAAGAGAACCCCAGACAGACACAATTAACGGTCTTGCGTCCAACCCCAGTTCCCGGCGCGCTTCCTCTTTTTTGGTAAACAAAATATCATCCCGAACCGGACTGCCCGTTAAAATGACATGATCGCTTTTCACCAGAGCCCGGGTTTCTTCAAAACTGATCATGACTGCATCCGCGCGATGCGCAAGCACCTTTGTCGTAATGCCTGGTAAAGCGTTTACCTCCAGTATAGCGGTTGGAACGCCTTTGGATTGCGCGGCATAAACAATGGGAAAACTGGCGTATCCGCCGCATCCAATTGCAATATCGGGATGAAAGCGTTCAATCACGTTGCGCGCCTTTGCAATGGCGCGCCATGCTTTTTTTAAAATTCCAAAGTTATAGGCAATTCCGGCCGGGTTCAGACTGCGACGAAATCCACGGATTTCAAATGTTTCCAGCGGGAATCCCTCTCTTGTTACCAGTTTTTCTTCCAGACCACCGGATGCACCGCAAAACAAAATTTCACTCCCCGGGCTGCGCGTCATGATATTTTTGGCAATGGCAAGCGCCGGATTGATATGACCGCCCGTACCTCCAGTTCCAATCAAAACTCTCATATTTTATCCTTTCCGTTGCGCAGGGATCTGCCTTGAAACTGACAATACCACGCCCAACTCTGCAAATAGAATGACGAGCGAAGTACCACCGGACGAGAAGAACGGCAGCGACGCGCCGGTAACCGGCAACAGTCCCGTGACAACGCCAATATTCAAAATAATCTGCAACGCAATCTGTGTCGTAAATCCCGCAACCAGCAGAGAGCCAAAATTATCTCGTGCACGAAGCGCAATATAGTACCCGCGTATGACAAAAACAGCAAAAATCAACAGAATCAGTGCACCGCCGACAAATCCAAGCTCCTCACAAATAATTGCAAAAATAAAATCGTTCTGCGGTTCCGGCAAAAATAAATGTTTCTGCCGACTCTGTCCCAATCCCAGTCCCCACATGCCGCCGGAACCCAGTGCATAAAGAGATTGCAAAATCTGATATCCATCCCCCCGCGGGTCAAGATTTGGGTCCAGCCACGTATTAATTCGGTCCAGGCCATACCCCAAACCAAATACAATCCAAAGGACAGCCGCAAAGCCAATTACACCCAGTGCAGCTAGTTTTCCAATATGTGCGCCGGCCATAAAAATAATGACAATTCCCGTAACCGCAACGATAATCGTAGCAGACAAGTGCGGTTCCTGCATTAATAAAAAGCCGAAAAAGCCGATAATCACCAGAAACGGAATCACGCCATATGTAAACGTTTTCATCCGCTTTCCCATACGAACCGCGAGACTGGAAAAACTGATGATCACAGCGGCTTTTGCAATCTCCGAAGGCTGAAATGTCAAAATTTCGCCAATGCCGATCCAGCGTTGCGCATTATTTCGCGTCTGCCCAATAAAAAGTACCAACACCAACAACACTGCCGCCGTGACGAGCATGGGGAACGCCAATTTGTGCAGAATCTGATAGGGAATTGCCATGACAATAAACATCACGACAAATCCAAGCGCTGCAAACAGGAACTGACGCCAAATAAAATATGTCGCGTCTCCATAATAATAATAGGCGGAGGAATAGCTGGCGGAAAACAGCATGACAAGGCCGATTAAAGTCAACATCACAACCAGCATAAAATAAGGTACGTCAAACCCGCCCGTTACCAGTTTCTCCGTAGCCGGACGACGCCGTACTTCCCGCCGTATATTTGACGGCGCGGCGGAACCCGCCGGAACAGGAGCGCCGGCACGACTCTCTACGCCGTGCACTTCCTGCGTTTGCCGTGCGATTCCCGCGCGACTTCGCCTTCTCATTTCTGCCATAACAGCCTCCTCAGGCAATCGGATTCAACCAGACAACACCAAAATAACTCAACACACACATTACAACCGTAATGAAAAATGCCACAGCCACTATTTGCCGCTCGTTATAGCCGCACAGTTCAAAGTGATGATGGATGGGAGCCATTTTAAATACACGCTTCCCGCCGCTCAATTTAAAATATGTCACTTGAATAATATCACTTAAAACTTCAATCAGGTACACCAAGCCAACTGGAATCAAAATCAGCGGCAGATTAATGGCAAACGCCATGCCCGCCACAAGACCGCCTAGAAAGAGCGAACCGGTATCCCCCATGAAAACACGCGCGGGATTAAAATTATAAATCAAAAATCCGCCGAGCGCGCCACAAACTGCCGCCGGCAGCATGGCAAACGCCTGCATCACGCCGTCAGAGTGGGCATTCGCCAGATAAAGCGCCGCAAACGTAAAAAACGCCATTACCACCAGCGTAACGCTGGCAGCCAAACCGTCCAGTCCGTCTGTTAGATTCACGGCATTATTCACGCCGACGATGACAAAACTCATAAACACAAAATAGACGATCCAGGGGAGTTCAAACGTCACGTTTAAAAACGGGATCGTCAGTACAGGCGTCAGCAGATCCAGCGTACGCATCAGCGTGATGAACAGGATTGCCACCGCAAGCTGCAGCAGGAATTTTTGCCGGGCACTGAGGCCTTTGTTTTGACTTTTTTTGAATTTATGCCAATCGTCAATAAACCCGATCAAGCCAAACGCCGTTGCCATTCCCAAAACCAGCAGCCACTGTCTGCATCCTTCCGTGCCAAACAAAAGTAATGCGGCTGCCATTGCCGCCACAGTTCCCAAAAAGAAAATAAAACCGCCCATTGTGGGAATGTTCTGTTTTTTCAAATGCCATTTCGGTCCGTCTTCCAGTATTTTTTGACCAACCTTCAAACGCCGCATCGTTTTGATAAAAAAGGGGGCGAAAATTGCGGATACCGCAAACGCAATTACAAATACCACAAGGCTTGGAATCATACAAAAATCCCTTCCGTTTTACAATTCTTTTTGAAACTGTGCAAGCGCCTCATCCATGTGCATTCCATGGCTTCCCTTAAATAACACCGCGTCGCCCGGTCTGACTTCTTTGAGCAGACGCTGTACCAACGCTTCGTGCGTTGCGTACGCCACCGCATGGGCTTCATCCATTCCGGCGGCATACGCGCCTTCCAAATAAGCGTCTCCCTGGTACGTAAAAAGATAATCTGCCACGCCGGCCGCATAGCGTCCACAGCGCACATGTCCTTCCTGCGTATAATCACCCAGTTCCAGCATCCCGCCCAAAACAGCGAACCGACGCGCCGCCGGCAAGCTTCCCAATACAGAGAGGGACGCGCAAACCGCTTCCGGGCTGGCATTATACGCATCATCTATCACCGTCACGCCGTGTATCTGACGAATATTCTGGCGTCCTCTTGCAGGAACATACCGCTTTAGTGCGGCAACAGCCTCTGAAAATGGAATTCCCGCACAAATACCGGCAAAAATTGCCGCCAAGGAATTTGATACATGATGCTCTCCAACAGCAGGCAACGTCGCACGGCACACCTCGCCGTGATACCGCACATCAAAAACCGTCGTGCCGTTTTCCTCACGCAGAATTTCCGCAGACAAATCCGCTTCCGGGTTATGAAGCCCATAGAAAAATGTCTCAAAGTCCAGTTTCCCGCGCTTTTCCCACAAAAGCGGCTCATCGCCGTTTAAGATGACCTTTCCTCCCGGACGCAGTCCACTTAAAATTTCCAACTTTGCTTTACATATATTCTCCCGCGTACCGAAAAATTCAATATGCGCGGTTCCAATCGCGTTGATAACCGCCACATCCGGACGCGCCATACATGTCAATCGGGTCAATTCTCCCGGCTGGGACATTCCCATTTCCAGCACGGCAGCTTCATGCTCCGGTAATAGCCGGAACAGGGCAAACGGCAGCCCGATCTGACCGTTTGAATCCTCTTCCGTCTTTAGAAGACGATAACGCGATCCTAAAACTGCAGCGGTCATCAAAGCTGTCGTCGTTTTCCCTACGCTGCCGGTAATACCGACAACAAAGGGAGAAAAAAGGCCCCGATATCCTGCCGCGATCGCCTGGTAAGCCTGCAAAACATCCTGCACATGCAAAAGCGGAATATCCACAGAAACATCATCCCGTGCACAAAGCGCCGCAGAAGCACCATTTGCCGCAGCCGCAGCCAGAAAGTCATGACCGTCAAAGCGAGTCCCGGGCAACGGCACAAACAGACTTCCCGGATGTGCAGCCCGGCTGTCTTTGCAAATATCCTGTATCCTGATATGTTCCGAACCTGCCGGACAATTACTCCCCGCCCAGGCAGCAATCTTTTCCAGGGAAACGTCAATCATGTCCGTCACCCCGCTTTAAATAAGCTTCCACTTCTTCCCGGTCATCGAAATGGGAACGGACACCGCGCACTTCCTGATACGTTTCATGGCCTTTTCCCATAATCAGTACCGTATCCTCCGGACGGGCCAAATCAATTGCGCGATGAATCGCAGTTCTCCGGTCAGGGATCACCTCAGTCGGGCATTTGTTACGGTCAATACCCGGCAGAATATCCGCAATAATAGCCTCCGGCTCCTCAAAACGGGGATTATCCGTCGTCACAATCAAAAGATCGGCATAGGCCGCCGCCGCCTCTCCCATGCGAGGCCGCTTGGTGCGGTCACGATTTCCCCCGCACCCGAAGACGGAAATCAACCGTCCTCTTGTAAATTCACGCGCAGTTTCTGACATCTGACGCACACTTTCCGGGGTATGGGCATAATCCACAATCACACGGAAACCCTGCCCCAGATCCACCGTTTGCGCACGTCCGGCCACCGGAGCCACCCGGGATACGGCTTCTGCCGCCGCTTCAAACGAAATGCCCAGCGTCATGGCGCATCCAATAGCAGAAAGCGCATTATACACCATAAAGCCCCCCGGAGAGGACAAGCGGACATGACAGCGTGCCGACTCCGTCACGGCATCAAATTCCACGCCGGTCGACGAATGATGATCAATCTGCTCCGCCCAAAGATCCGCTTTGCTGGTTTTTGCAGAAAAACCCAGTTTTCGGGCAGAAGTATGCGAAAGTAAATACGCGCTTGCCGGGTCATCCAGGTTCACGGCGGCGACAGGAGCCATAGTAAAGAGTTTTGCCTTCGCCTGCAAATAGTTTTCCATAGTCCCGTGATAATCCAAATGATCCTGCGAAAAATTGGTAAAAACCGCTGTCACAAAGGGGATTCCCCAGACCCGGTCAATGGCAAGCGAATGAGAGCTGACCTCCATCACCACGTGGGTACAGCCCAGAGACAGCAGGCGGGCAAACAAGCGATGCAGTTCCGGCGTTTCCGGCGTCGTATTCTGCGCAGACTCCAAAAGGTCCTCTCCGGCAAATACGCCCAGCGTCCCGATCAGCCCAACACGCGGATTTCCTGTCTGCTCCAGGATAGTCTTGACCATAAAAGCGGTCGTACTCTTCCCCTTCGTACCGGTAATTCCAATGACTTTTAATTGCTGCGCCGGATTTCCATAAAAATTCGCAGACATCGTCGCCATGGCACGATTGCCGTCCGGCACAACAACGCAAGGGGCTCCTTCCACTTCCCGCTCCGCAACCACGACAGAAGCGCCGTTTTCCACTGCGCTTGCAAGATAATCATGACCGTCTGCGCCGATTCTCCGTGCCGCCACATAGGCGATACCGGGCGCGACTTTCCGGGAGTCAAAAGCGATCCCGGAAATTTCTCTGTCCATCGGACAATTCACCCGCAGAACTTCTACGTTTTCAAGTAGTTTGTCAAGACGCATCCAATCCACTTCCCGTCTTCATTCGATGTTTTCATCAGACGTATCTTTGATAAAGTTGACGGTGACCACACTGCCCGCCTCCACCATCGTACCATAGGGGGGATCCTGGCTCGAGGACAGCACCAACGATTCCTCGGAAGTATTGCCGACCGCACGAATATACAGGTTGGAATCCTTCAAGAGCCTGCGGATACCACCGAGCGTCATGCCGGTAATATTGGGAATTGTGATCTGATAACTCGGTTTCGATCCGCCCATATAAATGACCATTTCCGCACTGCGCTGTACCACTGCGCCGATAACCGGCATCTGGTCTGTCACATATTCTCCATCTCCCACGACCGTATAAGTCAGGGACATTTCCTCCGCCTTCAGTTCTACTTCTTCCAACGTCATTCCCGTAAAGTCCGGCGTTGTAATATCAAGCGACTGAAATTCTTCCTCCGTATACTCTGGCGCAACGCCCAGATACTGAAGCGTGTTCTCAATAACCTCCGCCGTATAGGGAGCAGCCAACATGTTGCCGGAGTGCGTAGCGGTTGTGGGTTCCTTGACAAGGATCAACACGGCAATTTGCGGGTCATCCGCAGGAGCAAAGGCCAAAAAAGACGAAATGTACTTCTTTTCCTCACTCTCGTTCGTTTCTGTAATAACCGTTGTACCCGTCTTACCGCCCACTTTATATCCTTTGACATACGCATTGGATCCCGTACCCTCAGATACCACCTTTTCCAGCGCATAACACAAATCCTTGGAAGTCTGCTCAGTAATTACCTGGCGGACAGGCATCGGATCAAACGTCTGCTTTACGGTACCATCCGCCGCGACGATCTGCTTTACAATATGCGGCTCATAAAGCGTCCCGCCATTCACCGCTGCGGAAACCGCCGTAATCAATTGAATCGGCGTAATCGTAAAGGTCTGGCCGAACGTAGAAGTTGCAAGAGAAATCGGAATGGTGTTCAAATATTCCTCAGAGTGGTACAGGGTCGACGCGCCGCCGCCTTCACCGGGGAGAGTAATACCGGTTTTCTGGGTCAGTCCAAACGCCTCAAAGTACTTGAAAAATCTCGAACCCCCGAGTCGAGTACCCACTTCAATAAAGACAGGGTTACAAGAGTTCATCACGCCCTGCGTAAAAGTTTCTACTCCATGGCCGCCATCCTTCCAGCAACCAATCATACGGTCATAGATCTTGATGGATTTTGCGCCATTACAAACAAACGAGTTATCATTAAGCGAGGTGACGCTTTCCTCCAACGCCATCGCCGCCGTAATAATCTTAAAAACAGAACCAGGCTCATACGTATCGCTGATTGCGGAATTTGCCCACATTGTCTGCCGTGCAAGCGTAAGCGCCTCAGTATACGCATCGCCGGAAAGCAGGGAAAGCGCCTCATTAATATCCCCGCTTTGGATCACAAGCGGATCGTTCGGATCAAAATCCGGCTTTGACGACATAGCAAGAATTTCAGCCGTATTCACATCCATGACAATACCGACCGCGCTGGAGGCGCCGGCATTCTCTCTGGCGCTCTCAAGCGCCTTTTCGAGATAACTCTGCACCACCACGTCAATCGTTAAAACAATGCTGTCACCGTCTTCCGCATCGTAATACTGTTCATATTCAAAAGGCATATCCGTACCTTTTGCATTCTTGGCAGCAATAATACGTCCCGGCGTACCCTGCAAGGTCTCGTCAAACTCGTATTCAATTCCATAAAGCCCCGTGTTATCCGTGCCGACAAAACCCAGAATCTGGGATGCAACAGATCCATAAGGATAATAACGTTTGGTATCTTCTACAAGGAAAATCTCACCCGCCAAGTCGTTTTCATTGATAAACTCACGAACCAGATCCGCCTCGTCCGCCTCCACACGCTTTTTGACATATTCATAGTAACTTCCGGTCTTCATTGCACGGTTATACACCGTCTCATAATCGACGCCCAGAAGTTTGGAAAGCCCGGAAGCAATGAACTCCGCTGTCGCCTCCGGATCCTCCGTATCCTGAATATCATTTGGGGAAATACAGACCGTTTCCACAGTCGCGCTAACCGCCAGTGCATTCATGTTGCTGTCATAAATCGTTCCACGTGACGGCGTTAAAATCTCGTTGCGCGTTTGCTGGGAAACCGCCTTTTGCTGATATTCTTCATAAGCAATTACCTGCACCTGAAACAGTTTTCCAATGAGCACCAGAAAAGCAAACATCCCAAGGAAAACCATCACAAACATAATTCGCTTAAAGACCGACGAACTGTTCAAACCGCGCCATCTGTCCATATGCTTCCTCCTTCCATCCACAGCAATCAAAACATAAAAACACAGGGCGTGAATCCATGAAGATTGCACAGCCATCCTGCAAGCTTCGCTCCCGCCCTGTCAATCATTTGAAACCCGCCATACCGCGCGTTGTGGCTCCCGCGCCGGAGCCTTCCCTGTTCGGACGCCCGCAACAGCTGTTTTACCTGTCCTAAATATATACGGCCGTCAAGCCAGAAATTCCAAAAATTCTTTTATCTGATTCCAGATTCCTGTGAAAAAATCAGATATTGCATAATTTTCGCCGGGATCAATGACTGTAATGGTATCCGGACTGGAAAGTTCAATATACTCCATCATATTGCTCTCCAATTTGACCATTCCCAAATTATTGACCGCATAGGTTTCAATGTCACTCAATATGTATCTCTGATCAAACTGCTTTTGCAGAATAATTTCCTCATTTTTTAAATCTTCCAGCTCTCCTGCCAATTCCGTGAAATCATCTGTCAAAATAGTCAACGTCATATAATTACTGATGAGCAGCGCCGCGAGGCCCGCTATCAACGCATACATGAATAAAACGCTCAACGATAATTTCCCACGCTGTACCGGTTCCCGCTGTGGTGCCACCCGACGCTCTTCCGGTGCCGCCTGTACCGCTGCACGAACCCGTGCACGGTTGTCAAACCGCGAAAGGTCATAGGCAACATTGCCGCCGGTTGCAGGATGGTCCGTGTCCACGTATTTGCTGTATTCTTCTAAAACTTCACGATGATCCAACTGTATTCGCCTCCTTCGTCGGAGAAAAAAGGTCAAAGTTTTTCCGCAATTCGAAGTTTTGCGCTGCGCGACCGCGGATTTTCCGCCAATTCCTCCTCTGAAGGAAGAATTGGTTTGGAATTGATAATCCGCACAACAGGCTTTGCGCCACACACACACACCGGAAAGTCCGGCGGGCAAGTGCAGCCATTGGAAAGCTTGCGAAAAGTCGACTTCACAATTCGATCCTCCAGGGAATGGAATGTGATGACAAGAATTCTTCCGCCCGGAGCCAACAGATCAACCGCCGCTTGTACGCCTTCTTCCACCGCAGCAAGTTCATCATTCACTGCAATTCGAATCGCCTGAAAGGTACGTTTGGCCGGATGCTGCCGTTCCCGCTTGGCATTCGGGATTGCAGATGCTACAATACCCGCCAGTTCCAATGTGGTCCGGATAGGCGCCTCATCCCTTGCACGAACAATTGCCGACGCAACAGGTCCCGCAAAACGCTCCTCCCCATACTCGGCAATCACGCGTTTTAACTCCGCGCGATCCCAGGTATTCACCACGTCATACGCAGTCAGCGCCGCCGTCTGATCCATACGCATATCAAGCGGGGCATCGTGCAAATAAGAAAAGCCCCGTTCCGCTTCATCAAGCTGGAAAGACGATACGCCAAGATCAAACAATACGCCATCCACCGGCCCTGTCAGATGCGACGCCATGTCCCGAAAATCCGTCTTAATCAGGGTGACGCGTTCTCTATACGGCGCCAACCGCTTTTCTGCCGCATCCAACGCATCCGCATCCCGGTCAAGGCCGTAAAGATGTCCGGTAGTTAAGCAAGCGGCAATACTGGCGGAATGCCCCGCGCCTCCCAGAGTCGCGTCGACATAGACGCCATCCGGTTTGATATGCAAGCCCTCCACACATTCGCGGTGCAGGACACTGATATGATGAAATTCCGCCATGAACGCCTCACAAACCAAAAAGTTACACAACCAGACCAACACGCCGGTTCCATGCCACAGGTGAAACCATTTGCAGCACAATACCTTCATTATAGGTATGCCAGCCAGCCATGTTCAACCGCATTTCTTTAAAAAAATGTAAAACCGGAAAGCCTTACTTTCCGCTGCCCTGCATTGCCGCCTTAAACTGCTGTCGGATCTGGCGCAATTCACTCAGCGTCGAAGTGACGGTGTCTTCCGTTTGTTTTAAGATTTCATCACAATAATTGCTTGCAGCCAGTTTCAGCTCCCGGGATTTTGTCTCTGCATTATTGAGAATTTCCGTGGATTTTTGTCTTGCCTGCGCCACCAGCTCATTATTATTCAGCAACTGTGCAGCTTTTTCCTCTGCCTGCTTGCGGATCGATTCCGCTTCCCGTTTTCCCTCGGCCAGCAACTCGTTGCGTTTTTCCACCACATCGCGCGCCGCCTTAATTTCTCCCGGCAGATTAACACGGAGTTCATCCAGAATATCCAGTACGCGTTCCCGTTCAATCAGGCACTTATCGCGTCCCAACGGCATACTCCATGCCTCTTCTACCATACCATACAATACATCGATCAATTCGTCGATTCCGCCTGCCATAAAACACAATCCTTTCGTAGATCCTACCGCACTCTGTCGAAAACGGCATTACTTACTTAATTTCTCCAGTACGCGCTTTTGTATTCTCAACGGTACAAAGTCCGATATATCGCCGCCATGGCGGCCGATTTCACGCACCAGGCTGGAACTCAGATACATGTACTTGTCGCTCGTCATGAGAAACACCGTATCCAACCTGTGATTCATTTTGCGGTTTGCAAGCGCCTGCTGAAACTCATATTCAAAATCAGACATGGCGCGCAAGCCCTTTACCACCGTCGTGGCGCCAATCTCCTGCGCAAAATCCGCAAGCAACCCGTCAAAAGAGGTCACCGTGATTTCGCACCCCGGAATTTTCGGCACAGACTCCCGTATCAATTCCACCCGCTCCTCCACTGAAAAAACGGGATGTTTACTGGAATTGTTCAAAACAGCAACCACCAGTTTATCAAAAATATTTGCAGCGCGGATAATAACATCCAAATGTCCGTTGGTTATCGGATCAAAGCTGCCCGGATACACCGCTGTCTTCATGTTCTTCCCCCTGCTTTTTTATATATAACGTAATCTTTGTTTTTCCATAGATATACTCCCGGCCCCGATAATAGGGAGCAACGGGCTCGGGCAATTCCTCCGTACGTTCACCCTCACAGACAATCAGTCCGCCATAACACAGCAAATCACGCCGCATAATCTGGGAAACTGCCTGCCGGAGCATTCCGGTCCCATAAGGAGGATCCAAGAATATCAATCCAAAACTTTCCGGTTTTGCACGTCTCAAATATGTGCGAAAATCAGCCAGTTCCACCGCTCCTACATCGGAAAATTTCGTCCGTTCCAAATTTTTGCGGATTGCCTCCACGCAATCACGCCGGGCGTCGACAAACACGGCGTCTACCGCTCCGCGGCTTAAAGCCTCAATCCCCATCTGTCCGGTTCCGGCAAACAAATCGAGGACTTTTCGCCCCTCAATGTCAAACTGAATGATATTAAAAATACTCTCTTTTGTCCGTTGGGAGGTCGGTCGGGTTTCCATCCCCTCGACAGACAAAAGATTCCGTCCTCTTGCTGATCCCGTTATGACTCTCATTTAACCATCCTCATTATGAAAAAATCGGTACACAGCCGCAGCCGCACTTTTGGGAAGCAATCGCTCCAATTCCAACACATCCGCATGTTTGATCGCGTCGATACTCTTATACTTTTGCAGCAATGCATCACGCCGTTTCGGGCCAATGCCGTCAATCTCATCCAGCATGGAATGCAGGCTGTCACGCAAATTTCTATGGTAGGTAATTGCAAACCGGTGCACCTCTTCCTGGATTGTCCCAATAAAGGAAAAAACAGCAGGATTTGTGCTGATTCCGGTTTCAAGTCCGTTTTCATCCACAATTGCGCGCGTACGGTGGCGATGATCCTTCACCATCCCGCGCACCTCACACTGCACACCCATCGCGCGGATTGCCTCCAGCGATGCATGTACATGCCCTACGCCCCCATCTATTAAAATCAGATCCGGCATAGCGGAGAACTTTTCGTCTCCCTCCAAAAGATGTTTAAAACGCCGGGTCAACATCTGCGCCATGGCGGCATAGTCATTTTGCCCTTCCAAGTCGCGCATCTTAAATTTCCGATATGCGCTGCGCTTTGGTTTGGCATTTTCAAACACTACCATACCGCCGACAATCTCCCCACCGGCCGTATTGGAGATATCATAGGCTTCTATTCGGTTCGGTTTCTTTTCCAGAGACAACATCTTCATCAAAAGATCCGCAATCTTTGACTGCCGTTCCCTGCGAGCCGTCGCGCGTTCCGCTTCGTCGCGCGCGTTGATATATGCCATATTGGTAAAGCGTTTGCGGTCACGTCCCGGACCCTTCAGCGAGACACGATGTCCTGCCAAAGACTGAAGCCACTGCTCCGTCAGTTCGCAATCCGCAGGAACGGCGCTACACACAATTTCAGCCGGAATATCGGCTGCGCGTTCATAGAACTGTTTGACGAAGGCATCCAACAGATCCGGAATTTCCGATTCATCCGCAGCATCCAGCATTTGGACGTCCTTCGCATACAACGTTCCCCCCATATAATGGAGTACGACCGCACAGCTTTTCACAGAGCCGGCGTAAAACCCAACAATGTCGGTGTCCGGGGCGCGCGCCGCCACCACCTTCTGTCGGTCTCCCACTTTTTCCAGAGCACGCAGTCTGTCCCGCAAGCGCGCGGCAGTTTCAAATTCCAGATTTTCCGCCGCCGTTTCCATTTCGCCGCGCAACCGTGCCGCCAACTCCTCATAATGCCCTTCCAACAGCATGATTGCCTGGTTCACCGACGTGCGGTATTCTTCATAGGGAATCCCCGTGCAGACACCAACACATTTTCCGATCTGATAGTTGATGCACGGCCTGTCACGGCCAATATCCTTTGGAAAATTACGTTTACAGGTTGGAAGACGGAAAGTCGACGTAATCAAATCAATCACTTCCCGGGCGACTTGCCGTCCCCGGTAAGGGCCAAAATACCGTGCACCATCATCGCCTATTGAGGACACGATGGAAAAAGAGACATAGGGCAACCGGGTATCCACCCGAATAAAAGGATAGCCCTTATCGTCTTTCAAAAGGATATTGTATTTCGGCATATGGCGCTTGATAAGGGTATTTTCCAAGACAAGCGCTTCCCACTCCGTTGTGGTAATAATCACTTCAAAATTATCCACATGGGAGAGCATGGTTTCCGTTTTAATGCCATGATTGCCGGCATTGATAAAATAGCTGGAAACCCTGTTGCGAAGTTTCTTCGCTTTTCCGACGTAAATGATATTGCCTTCCGCGTCCTTCATTTGATATACACCAGGACGCAGCGGCAATGCATAAGCTTTTGCTCTGAGTTCTTTTTGATTCATAACCAGTCTACTTCCATCGCCATAAACACATATCCGACGTTATTGTACCCTATATAATTCCGAAAGTCAAACCATTTTGGCTCAGCTTGTCACGTTTTTGTAACTTTATCTAAAAAATCAATATCGTTTTCACACATTCTCAAAAGCTGCACAAAACATGGAGATTTCCACGTAACGATTTTTAAGCGTATGATTTGCGCCTGTTATTTTTCAAAAGACAAAACGTCGTTGAAAAAACACAAAAAACCTCTCAGAGGGGAAACCCATCTGAGAGGCAGCAAACACGCTGTTTTTATTCTTCGGAATTCGAACTCACCAGCTCCACCAGAGCCATGACCGCTTCCTGTTCGTCAGAACCTTCCGCGAGAATTGTGATGTCCGTGCCCTTGGTAATGCCGAGCGACAGGATACCAAGCAGGCTCTTCGCATTCACGCGACGCTCTCCCTTTTCGACCCAAACAGTGCTCCTGTACTCGTTCGCCTTCTGTACAAAATATGTCGCAGGGCGCGCATATAACCCAACCTGATTAACGACTTCTACATCCTTTGAAAACATAAACACCGCTCCTGTCTTGTTGTTTGTAATCAAGAAGCCATGAATGCGGCGGAGAATTAACGTTCCGCCGGGGACTGCATACTTGCATTATAATTATATACAGGCTTGCGTTTTAATGCAATCGTCATTTTATCTAATCTTCTGGTCCTGCAAACTCCGAATTTCGCCTTTGCAGTACATTTTTGCGTGTCATTTCAATTCTACGACTGTCACGCCGGCCTCTCCTTCGCCATATTTTCCGGGTCGAAAAGCCGCGACTCTGCGGTCCTTTCGCAGATATTGCTGTACGGCAGCCCGCAGCGCGCCGGTACCTTTTCCATGGATAATCGTAAGCGGCGAGAGCTTTGCCATCTGCGCCGTGTCTAAGAACCGTTCCAACTCGATTAACGCTTCATCGGACATCATACCGCGCAAATCCAGGGTTGTGGAGGCCATACGCGTTACGGAAGAACGGTAAATCGTACTTTCTTTCGCAGGTGTAAACTTTACTTTTTCTCGCTTGGCATCTTCCTCCAGTACCGTCAGCGTATCAGCTTTTACCGTCACCGTCATGATACCAGCCTGAAGCGTCACGTTCCCGTTTTTATCCGGTTCCGTTAACACTTCTGCCTGGGTTCCGGCTCCGCCAAACGCCACAAGGTCGCCCGCATGCACCGTACGCGGCTTTCGCTCCGCCCGGCGCGGAGCACTGGGATTGGCACGAGCGGCGGCATCGTTGATTTTGCGGGACATCTTTGCCCGTGCGCCCACCACATCGATGGCGAACTGTTCCGCCGCAGCCTGACGTTTCAACTGCGCCAATTCGTCAAAAGCCGCGTCGGACGCTTCTTTTGCCTCCGCCAGAATTTTCTGAGCCTGACGCCTTGCTTCCTCCAGCGTTTTCTCACTTTGCCGTTCGATTTCCGATTCTCGTTTTTCCACTTCCCGCTTCTCTTTTTCTGTTTCCATGCGGGTACGGGCAGCCAAAGCCAATTCGCGCTCCATAGTTTGACGCTTGCGATCCAAATCCGTTAAGACATCCTCAAAGCGAACGCTTTCCCCGGAAAGCGCCTTACGCGCTTCTTCAATAATCCGCTCATCCAACCCCAACCGTTTTGAAATAGCAAACGCATTGGATTTTCCCGGCACACCTATAAGCAGCCGGTATGTCGGTTTTAAGGTTTCGACGTCAAACTCACACGCGGCGTTTTCCACGCCGTCTGTGCTGATAGCAAACATTTTCAGTTCCGCATAATGCGTCGTTGCCGCAACCAGAGAGCCCTGGGAACGAACATGTTCGATAATTGCCATGGCAAGCGCGGCGCCCTCCGTCGGGTCGGTACCGGCGCCCAGTTCATCGAAAAGCGTCAGGGAACGGTCGTCCAGCTCCTCCAAAATCCCGACGATATTGGACATATGGGACGAAAATGTGGAAAGAGATTGCGAAATGCTCTGTTCATCTCCGATATCGGCAAAAATACGGGTAAAAAGTGACACCGTTGAATCCTCAGCCGCCGGAATATGCAATCCGCACTGCACCATCAACGTCAATAGTCCCAAAGTTTTCAACGCAACGGTTTTGCCGCCGGTATTCGGCCCGGTAATCACCAGCGTATTAAACGTTTTTCCAATATTGATGTCAATCGGTACGGCCGTTTTCTGTTCCAGCAACGGATGACGCGCACGCTTTAAATCGACGACCAAACCATCCGAAAGCTGCGGCGCATAGGAGTCCGTGGCCAGAGAATACTGTGCCTTGGCAAAAACAGCGTCCAGCATGGTAAGAATCCGGATATCATCCGCAATCCCTCCCGAAAAATTAGCCACCTCGGCGGAAAGCTCGGCCAAAATTCGTTCTATTTCCTTTTCTTCCTTTGCGGCAAGCACCTTAATTTCATTGTTTGCCTCCACAACCTGGGAAGGTTCCACGAAAATCGTCGCACCGGAAGAGCTGACGTCATGTACCAGGCCGCTGATTTCCCCTTTAAATTCCGCTTTTACCGGTACGACAAAACGTCCGCCGCGCTGGGTGATCAGAGATTCCTGCAAATATTTGGAGTACGTCTGGGACGTGATGATGCGGTTCAATACATCACGCACCCGCGCATTGGCTGCGCGAATTTGGCGCCGGATAGACGCAAGTTCCGAGGAAGCCGTATCAGCCATTTCTTCCTCGCTTAAAATGGCCCCTGTAATACGGTCCTCCAAAAATTTATTGGTAGTAATTGCCGCAAAATAATGGTCAAGGGATGTTTTTAAACCATCACGCCGGTTAGAAGGGTCGCCATACTCAGCGGTTGCGCGGGCACAGCGCAACAACTCCGCAACACGCAACAATTCCGCAAACCCCAGCGTTCCGCCAATCTCCACACGGCGGAGCTGAACCGTCACATCGGCAAGGCCTGAAAAAGTCGGCGCACTGCGGGAGGCCATCAGACGCAAAGCGTCCGTAATCTCCGCCAGGCTGATCCGAATATCCTCAAGATAACGGTAAGGCCGTATTGCGCGGATTCGCTCCTTGGCGCCTTCACTGACCGCATACTGCGCAATTTTTTCCAAAACAGCCGGAAGTTCCAGCGTTAAAATGGATTTTTCATATAAACTGCTCAAGGTGAAAACTCCTGTCAATTACAGAGTGAATGATAAATTTCAAGACTATCATAGCTTCGCCCCATCTGTTCGCGAACATAAAGTTCACAGAGAAAGCAAAGATTTTCCGCCGCCTCATTCCCTAATGAAAAAGAGAATAGTTTCGGCATATCGGCAGAGAGAATATACTGCATTGCGTCAAGTGCCGCAGGATATAGAGGATAAATCCGGTCTCCTGCTGACTTTCGCGGTATCGCACAGTTTTGGCAGTATGCGCTTGCATCCGGCATACTAAAAAAAACTCTTTCCAGCGATCCGCAACCAGCGCAAAACTCTAGTTCCGGCTCAAAACCGGAGAGCGCCATCAGCCGCAGTTCAAACGCCGCCTTTACCAGCCCATGAGGGCGTTTCCCCTGGGCTAGCGCATAGAGAGCATTAAGCGCCAGACGCAGCACAGCCGCATCCGATTCTCCCGCAAGGCTGACATCATAGAGCAGCTGCGCAAAATAAGACGCCGCCGCCAGGCTTTCCACAGAGTGAGAGAGCCCGAAAAACTGTTCCAGGCACTGCACGCTGTCCACTTTATAATGACCGCGGCTTTCGAGAAATACGAACTCAGCATAGTGAAAAAGCTTTGTCCCGGATGCAAGGGAACTCCCGCTCCCCCGCGCGCCATAGGCCGTCGCCGTAAGCAATCCATCCGTCGCCGTCAATACCGTCAGCAGGCTGTTTTTTTCCTTTACCGGGATTTCCCGAAGCACCAGCCCCGGCGAAACAATTTTACGACTCATAGCCGAAATTCCGCATGAAATATTCGTTATCCCGCCAACCCTCACGCACTTTTACCCAAAGCGTTAAAAAGACGCGGGTACCCAGCATCCGTTCCAGATCCGCACGAGCCTGTTCGCCGACCTTTTTCAACATTGCCCCATCTTTTCCGATCACAATTCCCTTATGAGACGCTTTTTCGCAATAAATCACCGCGCCGATTTCCATCGTGCCGTTTTCCTGTTCCTCAAAGCGTTCAATCTCCACGGCAATTCCATGCGGGACTTCCCGATCCAGAAGACGAAGCAGTTTCTCCCGGACAAACTCTGCGGCGATGACACGCTCAGGCTGATCGGAAACCATGCCCTCCGGATAAAGCGCCGGGCCTTCCTCTGCAAATTTTTCCAGCTCGTCCATCAAAATATCGATACCATCGCCCGTACGCGCGCTGATCGGAACGACGGCCGCAAAGGGCCCCAATTTTGTATAAGCCTCAATTACATGCAAAATGTCTCGTTTGTCCACGGTATCAATTTTGTTGATTACCAGCACGCAGTCCAGGCCCTGTTCGGAGACTTCCTGATAAAGCATCCGCTCCTGACGTCCCGGTTCCCGCGGTTCTACTACGAAAACCGCCGCATCCGTATCCGACACCGTTTCATGTACC
>CALWBW010000036.1 GCA_944376195.1 uncultured Clostridia bacterium
GAGAAATAATGGGAAGTTACATCCGGTCCGTACATCACTGGTCACGCCAAACTCCTAAGCGGAATGTAGTGAGTTCGAGTCTCGCCGGGGGTGCCAAAAATGACCGCTGCAAGCCGTTTTTGATGGTTTACAGCGGCTTTTTGTTATCGTTTCTTTTGAACAGCCTTGCCGCTCCGCCGGAACGATTTTATACATTTTCCGCTGTATGCCTGCTAATTGGATTCGAACTATTTTTCCGGCCTTGCTAATAAAAAACGCCGATTTGCTAATACGATTTTTCCGCCCTATTTTTCGGATGGGGCCGACGCCAGCAATGCGGCCAGTGTGTTGGCCAGTTCTTTCAACTTCATTCTTTGCGACAAAAAATACATACTACAAGAATAAAAATTATAAAGAGCGCCCATAAATTTTTAAATTGCTATAAGGCCTCGCACACCAACAAATATTTTTATGAAGCAGAGCACAACTTATCAGCAATTATAAATATCGGTGAAAAAATATCGATAGAAACAGAATTCCGGATAACATTGTTGAAGACAAAACAGACGCCTAGTTTATATACCGCGTTTTAATATTCCATATTTTACAAAATATTCCTTCTGAGGTTGAATTGTAGATGCTTCTGAAAAAAACATTGCATGCAAGTGTTTTCATTCTTTAAATTCCTGCATCGGTGGAAAACCGTTTAAACAGAATGGATCATCCTCGCCACGAGCGTAATTTTCGCTAGGTGGATAGCTATAATACTTCGCGTGGGTTTTATAAAACGTAGAATAATCTCGGAAACCGCATTCTGCCATTACGTCATCGATGCGTACATTATGCCGCAGCAATTCACGAGCACGATTAATACGCTTACGTGAAACATAAGTCTTTGGCGACATGCCCGTAATACTTTTAAAATAGCGAGAAAACTTCGATTCCGACATAAAAAAATGCTGTGCCAACGCATGCGTGCTAAGATCCTGCGAAAGATCAGCATTCATATATTGCAAAATCCTGCGCGCATCAATAGACTCTATCGCAGCACGATAACTCACGCTGAGATTAATCTCGCTGATGAACAACATTAAAGCAGCCAAAAATGAAATACGCGTATCCGCACGGGATTGCATTTGCGCAACCTGCCGTAAGGAGCCCAAAACCAAGGCATTTTGTTCATCCGTAAAATGCAGCGCATTCGCTTCACCCAATTCACGGCTGATGAACTTTCTCAAAAACGTATTTTCCTGATCAATATGGCGAAAAAGATGCTGCGAAAACAGAATGATGTAATAGTCGGAGATATCATTTTCATCTGTGCTGATATAAAACGTCTCAGCATAATTCAAGATCAACAGTTCACCCGGTAACAGCTGATATGTACTGCCTTCAACCAGAACCGTTTTGCATCCTGCAATATTATAGACGATCCCCAGCGCTTCACAGCAGAGCCCACGTAATACATCCACATCTGGAACCGGCGCAGTTACGTGTGTAAGTCGAGAAAATCGATCAACATATACGGTATCAACCGGCATAGATACATTCGCTCCTTACCCTGTACTTAATAAAAGTATAACAAAATTAACTATATTTCGCAAGATAGCACGCTACGCTGTATGATAAAAAAGAACGCTTTTTACAGATTCTGAAAAAAAGCGTTCTTTTTTTGCAGTTATATGAAAAAACCTCATGTTTTTGAATTATTTTAACAATATTAGTGATAATTAATGCTGTTTTTTTGTATCAATTGACGGATACTCTTTCTATTGGTAAGATGAAATTAAATAGGAACAAGAAAGGAGCACTTTGGAATGAAAAATCGTATTGCAAGCACTTCTTATGGCCGGCTGCATGGTATCCCCGGGAGAGACCCCTCTATCACCGTATTCCGTGGAATACCGTATGCCGAGCCACCAGTCGGCACACTGCGCTGGCGTGCACCACAAAAACCGCACATCTGGATGGGCCTACGCGAAGCCGATCGTTTTGAAGGCATGTGTCCGCAGCACGCAGGCCAGTTCATGCCTATTAAACCTGTAGAAGATTACTATTATGATGAAGATTGCCTGTATTTGAATGTCTACGCACCGAACCACGCCGAAACCTGTCCAGTACTCGTCTGGTTTCATGGTGGTGGATTGCAGGGCGGCTCAGGTTCTGACCCTATGTTTAATGGGGAAACCTTTGCAAGGCAGGGCATTGTAGTCGTCACGATCAACTATCGTGTCGGTATTCTTGGTTTTCTCGCACACCCAGAAATGCGAGCCGAATCAGAGCTCGGCACCTGCGGTAATTTTGGGGTACTTGACCAAATTGCAGCACTCGAATGGGTGCACGACAACATTGCCGCTTTTGGCGGCGACCCGGACACTGTTACAATTGCCGGACAAAGCGCCGGCGGCGGCAGCGTATGCAACATGATTACATCACCTCTGGCGAAAGGGCTCTTCCACCGTGCGATTATTGAAAGCGGCGACAGCGCCATCAATCAACCCACGCGTCCACAGTTCAATCCAGAAACGATTGGCGTAGAATTAGCTGAAAAACTGGGTGACGGAACCCTTGCTTCCTTACGTAGTCTTCCTGTCGACCAGCTTGTACGCGTAGACTACGATGCAGCAATCGCACACACCGGGAAAACATGCGGCGCATGGATCGACGGCGTAATCCTGCCACAGCCACAAAGCGTATGCCTGAATTCAGAGGCAGGTAATAATGTTCCGATGATTGTCGGCTCAAACTTGGACGAAGGTTTCCTCGGTCCACGCAATTTACCATACTCGGAAGTACTATCGACTTTCGGAGACGAAGCGACGCAAATCGCAGAAGCGTATCCCGCAGAGACTCCGGAAGAGTCCTCTCGCGCCATGGCAAAAATCGGTTCCGCTCAATGGAAACTACGTTTAGCCCTCTGGTCAAATAAGCGTGCCAATAAGCTGGCGCTGCCAACCTGGCATTATCAGTTCTGCTACCGCATGAACTTTGAGAATGTCAATTACGATGCCTGCCACAGCGCAGAACTCATTTATGTTTGGGCTTCAAAGCAACACTTTCCGCCAGAAACGCGGGGCAATCTATGCGTTGTAGAGACTGAGCCCATACTGGAAGCAACTATAAACCGCTATTGGGGTAATTTTATTAAAACTGGAAATCCAAACGGTGTGGGGCTTCCAATCTGGCCATGTAAATCAGAAGCACCCGAATCACATATGCGTCTTGATGCACCATGTCGTGTGGAAGATGATATTGCCGAGTCGCGTGAAGCGCTATTGCTGCCGTCTCTGAGACGAGCATTGGAAATGGAATAAATTAGTTCTAACTTTAGAAAATCAGCATGTAAAAGAGAAAGATTTTTCAAATTTCTGTGTGAAATCTTGAAAGTTTTGCGTGGAGATAAATATTTTTTCATGTTTTTTGAGTAACAAGACCAATTTCATTCGCTTTATAGATACTTTATTTATCTATATTGACTCAATATTTGCAAATGATATAATCAAATCAAAGCGGTTTGCCTGCTTCATTCTACACAAAAGGAGGTTTCATACCCATGACCAAACGTCTTGCCGCATTCCTGCTTGCAATACTCATGCTGTTCATCATGTTTTCCGCCTGTACGCCTGATTCGGCTAGTGACACAAAAGATAACGACAATAATGTTGTTACAGATCCCGATAATAAGCCTGTGGAAAATCAAAGCCAGCATGACACAGGCGATGAAAATACGCCTAATAATGTTACGGATGACGCGCCAGATGAAGTGGAAATTAAAACAGTCAGCATTTTAAACAGCTGTATGTACGGCCGTACATCTTCCACTTTTGAAGAGTGTCTGGCAAATGGAGATGCAGCGCTACTTTACATGGAAGATGCCGCGCTGAACAAGTTCGGCATTGTACTCGACCGTTTGAACGTATCCTCTGATGCGTATTTAACTACACTTAACGGCATGCTTGCCTCCAATACATTGACAGATGTATTTCACTCTGGCAATCTGGCGGATGATGCAAAACTTGACCTAATTCACAATGGCCGATTACATGGCCTTGATGAGATCTTTAAACTTTCAGACGGTACAGCACGCAGTGTATATTATGACGACGGCTGCCTGGCGTTTGACCGGGCCACTTGCCTGGTAGACGGTGACTGGTACTGGTTTCATCCGGCCAACAATCAAGCTTTTGAGCTTGACATGAGCGACACAATTGATGGCGGTTATTTTGTCACATTTGGTTCTCTTGTAATTTATCCACTGATGATTCGCAGCGACTGGCTAAATCGGCTCGATATGAAAACGCCGTCCACCATTGATGAACTCTACGATGCTCTATATGCCTTTCAAGCCAATGATATGAACGGAAATGGTGCCGCTGACGAACGAGCCATGTTTATGATGGGTGGTAGCGATCAATATCGAGGTGGTATTCCAAACTATTTTGGGTTACATCAACGTTGGCAGGTCGACGTAGCTACTGGTGAAATATGTCTGCCAGAACTGGAAGCCGGGTTTGTCCCCTACACCGAATATTGCAAACGTCTGTATGACGCAGGGCTGGCCTATTTAAATGAAGGCAGTGTCTGGAACTACATGGTTGACTGTGCCGGTGATTTCTGTTCCGCACATGTACAGTATCCAAACCAGTTGCAGTTCATGGATACCGGCAATGGCGCTGAAGAATCCACCTATATGCCATTGCCTCCGATGCAGGCCGTAGTTGGCATTAAGCCGACCTATACCTGGCAGGCCTGCATGGCTACCATGCGCGATATGGCATTTAGCGCTGAGGCGAACTCCGAGGCCTGTGCCAATTTTCTTGACTTCATTTGTAGTTATGATTACTGGATCGGTTGCATGGCAGGTATCGAAGGCTATGCCTGGGAACTCGTGGATGGTAAAAAAGAATCCCTTACCATGACGGAAGAGCAAATTGCCGCAGGTTACGGGGCAGGTCTGGATCGCTTCATCATGTCAGGTTATGGGCCGCAGGTCACGCTGAATAACCTTTATAACCCAAACTCTGTCTTTGAAAACAGTCTGGAAGAAACCATCCAAAATGGTACCAGTGAAACCGACTTCCTTGCCCATAGCGGCACACACGAAGCATGGGTAGCCTATCAATCCATTACAAATCCGTGGGTAACGATGGATACCAAATGTGCCGTGACGGAAACATTCCAACAAATTTTAGACTTTGGTCCAGAAAATATTCTTTTTACCGCCTGTGACACAGCACAATATTTGTCTGTTGCAACGTCAGAGGAATCTTCGATTATATCCATGTATTCCACAGATCTGACTACCTATCTTGACGAAGTTTGTACCAATCTCATCACCGGGAAAAATTCTCCGGATGAGTATGAAGAACTAATCCAGTACGCTTATGATAATCTGTATTTGTCCGAAGTGCTTGACGCCTATCAGGCGCGCGCAAATCGTACGCTCACAGCGTTGGGCCTCGACCCGATTACATAGCGGGCTCTCTCTATGAAAAAAAGACTGCTTTGGCAGTCTTTTTTCTTTTTCCATGCAATGATCTGAAAAAACTTATCATTTGCATTGAGGTACAACATTGCGATCGCTCAATATGTATACTCACATTCTTTTCATTCCATACAATTCAAAAATACATGTCTTCCTTCAACCGCGCCATTCTTTTTTGAGTATTGCGTATTGAATCGTATTTTCATAATGCGGCGTTCCGTCGGGATTCTTGACAAAAGATACAAATTCCACAAACAGGCCTTCTCTTCTCATCCCCAGTCTTTCACATAACCGTTGGCTTGATAGATTATCATCTTCCGTATAAGCATAAATCCGTCTCACACCTTTTTCACAAAACAAATACTGAAAAAAGGCGTGAGCTGCTTCATATGCATAACCTTTTCCTTGATAATCTTTGTGGAGCATCCAACAGGGACTAACCGTATCGGCGACAGAATTTTCTTCCGGATTGACAGACTCCGGATATCCGTCTATTTCTCCAATCACCTTTCCCGTCGCTTTCAGTACAATGGCAAAGCAATACTCTGTCTCAGCCGCTCTCTTCTTTAAAAGCGTTTTGACTTCTTGCATCGATTTTAATTGCATGCAGGCAAAGCAATTGGGCATTGGCATCTGTAAATATTCCAATACGTCTTCCGCATCGCTTTCAAGAAATGGACGCAGAATTAATCTTTCCGTTTCTACCATATTGTCTACCTTCTTTTTTCCTCTAAAAAAATTTACTATTGCAAAGCAAAAGTTTTTATTGTGAACATATTGATACCGAATCCACAGCACAATTCTTACATATAATACGCATGATAGCATATATCTTCACATTCCGCAAGGCGCAAGCTAGTTTCAGCTTCGCGAAAGCGTCTTAAATTTTGGAAAACAAAAACATGGATTTCAATCCAAAACTTTTCAGAATATGTGCACGTCTCTCGGGAACAATATGATTGCGCTTATGAAGCGACCACAAAAACGATAGGAGTTGAAAATCAATGTCCAGAACGAATCTTGTTCCCGGTGCACGCGATGCTCTTGATAAATTTAAGATGGAAGCCGCCAGTGAAGTTGGCGTTAACCTGAAGCAGGGTTACAATGGCGATCTGACCTCCAAGCAGGCTGGTTCTGTTGGCGGCCAGATGGTCAAGAAGATGATCGAAGCTTACGAAAACGGCATTAAGTAAACAAAGGCTTTTCGATTCAAAAAAGTACCGGGCGGGATATCCCCCGCCCGGTACTTTTTTCAAAATTTTGCTCTTCCCCGAACCCTTTCGCGCGGCACAAAAACGGCTTTGTCCGTCAAACCCCCGTTTCCCTTCAGCGCGTATCGACGTCGCGCAAAATGATTCAGACACGACGGATGCGCAGTGCAATATACGCCCGCCCGGGAAGAGAAACAGAAGCATTTCCGGAAAACTCGCCCAAATCTTCCACCGTCATGTTCCAAGTGTCGATCAATTCTACATGCCAACGCGTGTCCGGACTAAACGGGAGATGCCGATAGGAAGGACGTGAAATACCAAAATACGCCAGATAAAATCCTTTATTCAACCAATCATCGACTGTCGCCGAAAATGGGAACGCCAAAATGTTCGCCGGTTTTAAGCCTGGTCCCGGGATTTTTTCAAGAATTTCGTCATGCAAAAACTTCAAACGCGGCGCGCTTTCCCCATGCAATGTTCCCCCGCGGGACCACCAAAGAATCCGTTCCGGATTCGCATAGGTTTCGCCATGGGTGGCATAACCGCCCCGCATAGTGACTTCCCAGAACCGGCGAACCATCTCTTCGGGACTGTGATTTCCCCAACCGTGTTCCAGATTGCCTTCATACCCGGTCTCATCTACCAACACAGGCTTTCCGTAAATTTCACGCCAAAGTCCGGTTTTCTCAATTTCTCCGGTCTGCATACTGCAATGGGTCACCCAGGGCCGGTTGAAATTATAATAGTTGTGCCAGGCATTGTGGATGGACCGCAGATGCCGGTAAGGATCCTTCCGGCAGATGATGTCGGCAATCCGCTCCCAATCTGCCGTAGTTTTTTCCATAAAATCGTACTCGTTTGCCAAAGACCACCATACATTGCGATAAGCGGCAAACCTTGCGACCACATATCGAATATACAGATCATCACAATCCTGCGGCATAATGGAAAAGCCCCAACGATCATAGGGATGCAGCAAAATGAGATCTGCCTCGACGCCTATTTTCTGTAAATCCAAAATTCTGCGTTCCAGATGTTGAAAATGCGCCGGGTTAAACCGATGGAAATTCCATGTATTTCCCTCGCTTCTGGGCCCGTACTGCGAAAAATTATCGCTGGTTAACACAGAACTATCCATCGGCTTTCCCTCATATGGGAAGGTGATGGGGTCGTTAAAGTTATAATCATAATGTTTGGGGAAAACGCAGAAGCGGATTTTATTAAAATATCCGTTTTGCAAAGTGCGCAGCGTATCCTGCTGAATTTCCTCTGCCTGATGCGTCCAGACATAACTGGTCGTGCCAACCGGGTAAAACGGCGTCCCGTCCGCATAGGCAAAATGCAGGGTGTTGCACACATACACCGGACCATGGTTTCCCTGACCTGGCGCCGTCACGGAAAACGTACCCGTGATTTCATCCTCCAGGCAGGTCCCAAAAATCCGATAGGTGTATGGCTCCTCAAAAGACGGCATGAATCGAACCTTATAAACGCCGTCTCCATCATAAAATCCACTTACTTCAACGCTTTCATTCCGGCTTGTAAATATCCCGCCGATTTCATAATCCGTGAAAGGATTCCCTTCCGTTTTTCCGGTTGCGCTTACTTCAAAAACGCCCCAACGTTCTACCTGCGATCCCGTCGTATGCAGCAGCATATTCCGCCTCCTTTTCACTTTGTATTGCCCGTCTTATACGTAAGACTTGGTACCGAGAAACTTTTACATAGAAGGATTTTCTGGATTGTTGCCATAGTTCAGTTCTAATTTACATATCATATCTTCCAAAATAAATCTGGAATCAATGGAAGCGTATACGCGAATCATCGGGCGGCCTTTTTCAAAACGATATGTCGTATCAGCTTCGAAAACAGGAGCTTCACGGATTACGTACCGGCCGCAATCCGGTTCCAGCGCGACGCCGACCGCCGGGGAATCGCCTAAGGACCAACTCTCCCCGTGTACCCAGAAGGCACGCTCAGACGCGTTGAAATCTGCCAGGTTCTCAAATAAATGCTTTCCAATTTCTCCACAAGGGGAAATACGTCTCTGAATTTCCGCCAAACTGATTTTCATGGTGCTATATACGCTATTGGGAATCTGCCAAAATTCCACGCCGCTACTGACCACAAGGTTGATTGCTTCAATATCGTTTCCCGCGTTAAACTCCCGATGATTTTTCTTCACATCATCCGGATTCTGTCCGCCAATCCACACAACGGTCATTCGTTTTGCAATTTCCGGACAAAGTTTCATCGCGGACGCGACGTTCGTAATCGCGCCAAGACAGAGTACATATAGGGGATGCGGATCTTCCTGCAACGCCTCTTCCACCAAAAAATGCGCGGCCGGCGAAGCCGGCTTGCCCATAACCTGAGACAAAGACCCTTCTTCTCCCATCAACACCGGGACATCTTTCCCCATTGCGCGCACAATGGTCACGATTTCCTCATAACTTCGGCGCGTGGTTTCAGGAGCACCGAACTGCTCGGCAAAGATGGCTTTCACCATCAATTTGGGACAGAGCAGCGCATGGGCAATCGCAAAAGGATCGTCTGCCTCACACGCGGCATCCGTATCCACAATCACCCGCAGTCTCTTGTGCTCCGGCACATCATAACGGATTCCCATAATTTTTCTCCCACTTTTTTCATTTCTATCCGGTAACGTCACTCCGGTTTTTTTCGCAATCAATCCGGAGGCCTGCTTGTTTGCATACGCCCATCGTTTTACAAACCGCTTACCGCACAATTTTTTATTCTCCGCGCAAGTACGCCTTTACCTCTTCTTCCACGGGATCGTAAAGATCCGGCTTGACGCCCATATATTTGCAGGCCTCATATAAAACAGGAACTACATTTTTATGAATGCCCACGCAGTGATGAATATAGGGGCCTTCTACCAGTTTGGCTTCCAGCCGTTTGATATTTTCCACTTCCACCCAGAGATAGGTGCCCATGCACTTCGGACCCGCAATGCCTTTGGCGTTTCCCAAAAGCAGAGAATACTCCCCGTTATCCCCATCAAAACGAACCAGGGAGATATCCCCGTGACGCGCTTCGGCAGTCAAACTTCCCGGATAGTCAAAAGCCAGCGGATATCCCAATTTCGGCCGCTCCCCGGCAACGGAAATTGGCCACGGTCCGCAGTGCTGCAAAAGTTCCCCATTCGGTACGTCCGGGTGCCGGATCGTCCAGTCTGCGAAAAAGCTTCTTGTCTCATCCATACCCGCCGCCTCTACAAGCAGCGCGGTAATGGCGCCATGAATGTCGGTCTCACAGACAACCGGGATTCCCTCGTCGTTTAACAACGCGTTTGCCGCGCAAGGCATAATCCCCAATTCACTTTGCAGTTGGTTCCAGCACTGAATTGCGATGGCCCGGCAGCCGTATTTCGACGCGAGCCGTCCCATCGCCACCTTCAACGCGGCCACATTTTCCAGTTCCGCTTCACTAACGCAAATTTCCATATGTTCGCGGCAATAGCGCATCACATCTGAAACCTCTGTCTGCTCCTCTTTTGCCCGTTTCACCTCGTCGGTCAGTTCCGGCATGGGGATAGGCGCCAGCTGAATATTAAATTTTTCCAAAAGCTCGCCTTCGTTGCACATCGTCGTCCAAAAATCAAACGGTCTCGTGGAAATTTGCAGAATCCGAATCGAGCGGAACGTATCTACCACATGACATACAGCCAGAAAATCGCGCACGCCGCGCGCAAAAACCGGATCGTCCAGCCGGCAGTTGGTCAAATAGGTAAACGGAATGCCGAATCGCCGCAACACCTTGCCGGTTGCAAACAGTCCGCACTGCGTATCTCGCAGCCTTACGCCATTCGGTTCCGGGCGTTCGTCCAACGGTCCCCACAAAAGGACGGGAACATTTAATGCCTTGGCAAGACGTGCGCATTCATATTCCGTGCCAAAATTACAGTGCGGCAGGAACAAGCCTTTGACTTCTTCTTTTTGAAACTTTTCCGCAATTTTCCGGCAGTCCTCATCCTGATACAAAAGGCCTTCCGGATTAATATCCGTAATATCCACAAAATCCACGCCCAGTTCCTCCAGCCGCGCGGCGGTGAGGCCCCGATACTTAATCGCATCCGGCGCGCTGAAAATACTCCGTCTGGTTGGCGTAAAACCGATTTTTACCCGTTTCATCCTGCAAAAACCTCCGCTTTTTTTCCATTATATCGAAGCAGAAACTGAATTCAAACCACTTCTTTAGTAAATTTTAAATAAACTTGACTAAATTCACTAAATTCTTTATACTGCAGGGAAGAAGCATACCTGGAGGCGGCATATGGCGATTACGGCAAAAGAACTGGCAAAAAAACTGAACTTATCAGAGGCTGCGGTATCTCTGGCACTCAATAATAAACCCGGCGTCAGCACCAAAACCCGGAAGCGGGTTTTAGAAGCCGCGCGGGAATTTCATTATGATTTCAGCCGGATTCGTTCTGCGGAGCCTCCCGCTCCGCTTTCCGGTTCCATTTACCTGATCATTTATCATCGAAACGGCGCCATTGTTACAGATACGCCTTTTTTTTCACAGGTGTTTGAAGGAATCGATCTGGAATGCAAACGGGACAATTACTTTTTAAATTTTCTGTATGTCTACGAAAACGACGATATTCCCCGTCAGCTCCGCGCCCTTAAAGACGCCGGCACGCGCGGGATTGTCCTGCTTGGCACGGAAATGCGCCCACAGGATTTGCAGCCGTTTTTGCATTGCGAAATTCCCTTTGTCCTTTTGGACAACTATTTTGAAAATTTTGAATTGGACTCCGTGTTAATCAACAATGTCCAGGGGGCCTTTAATGCCACCAATTATCTGATTCAAAAGAGGCATGTGCAGCCCGGCTACCTGCATTCATCCTATCCCATCAGTAACTTTGAAGAACGCGCAGATGGATTTTACAAAGCGCTCCGGGAAAACGGGATGCCAACTTCGCGTTCCCTGGTCCATCGTCTCTCCCCTTCCATCGAAGGCGCCTACGCAGACATGCGTCACTTGCTTTTACAGGAGGAACCTTTGGCCAACTGCTATTTTGCAGATAACGATCTCATTGCAATCGGCGCCATGCGCGCTTTTCAGGAATTCGGGTATCGAATTCCCCAGGATATTGCCATCATCGGTTTTGACAATGTTCCCCTGTGCGCAGGACTCGTACCCGCGCTTTCCTCCATCCACGTACCGAAAGAATATATGGGAAAAATGGCGGTACAGCGCCTGCACGAACGTATCACCTATCAAATGACGGAGCACGTAAAAATAGAAATCGCCACCACGCTCATTGCCAGAAAGAGTACTTGATACGTACAGTCCGGAAAAAATTTTTTAAAACCTCTTGTCATTTGCGTGATAACGTGATAAACTGAAAAAGCTAAAGGCGATGACCAAAAAGAAGTACGTAAACGGGTGCCTTCAGAGAACTGCCGGATGGTGCAAGGCAGCAGGCAGAAGTTTTCGGAATACATTTTGAGAGTTGCGCACCCAAAGGCCTTATGGCCCGGTAGGCTGCGACGGGTTCGCCCGTTATTGCGATAGGGCATAGACGTGTGCCCAATGAGGCCGCTGGCCGCAAGGCGGCGGTAAACTGAGGTGGTACCGCGGAAGAGTGTTCTTTCGTCCTCTGTTTTTGTGCAGAGGACGATTTTTTTGTACCGTTTTCGTCCTCTGGCGTTGCAAAACTAAGGAAAGGAATGATGGAAAATGGTACTGAAAATTTTAATGCTCATCCTCTTTTTCGGCTGCATGGTAGCCGTCGGCATTTACTGCCGCCGGCACGCGACGGACGTCAGCGGTTTCGTGCTCGGCGGACGCTCTGTCGGACCATGGCTGACCGCATTTGCCTATGGCACCTCATATTTCTCCGCCGTTATTTTCATCGGTTACGCCGGTCAGTTTGGATGGAAATACGGCATTGCCTCCACCTGGATTGGACTTGGGAACGCCTTTATCGGTTCCCTGCTTGCCTGGGTGTTGCTCGGACGCCGGACGCGGCTGATGACGCAAAAACTGTCCACCGCTACCATGCCCGAATTTTTCGGCAAACGGTATCTCTCCAACAAATTAAAAATCGGCGCTTCCGCCATCGTCTTTATCTTCCTGATCCCCTACACCGCGTCGCTCTACAATGGACTGTCCCGTCTTTTCGGCATGGCATTCCAGATTGATTACACCGTCTGTATTATCGTCATGGCTATTTTGACCGGTATCTATGTCATTGCCGGCGGATATATGGCAACTGCTATCAATGATTTCATTCAGGGAATTATCATGCTGGTTGGAATTGTTGCCGTCATTCTCTCGGTTCTAGCGTCAAAGGGTGGGTTTATGGCCTCGCTCGACGCGCTGGCACGCGTGGAAGATTCCGCCGTATCGACAACGCCGGGCGTATTTGCCTCGTTCTTCGGGCCCGACCCGATCAATCTGTTCAGCGTCGTCATTCTGACCTCGCTCGGCACTTGGGGATTGCCGCAGATGGTGCAGAAATTTTACGCCATCCGCAGTGAAAAAGCCATCTCAAAGGGAACCATTATTTCCACGCTTTTTGCGCTCGTTGTGGCCGGTGGGTGCTATTTCCTCGGCGGCTTCGGAAGACTTTTTTCCGACCAGATCAATATTGCCGCCGACGGTTATGATGCCATTATCCCCACGATGCTCTCTAACCTTCCCGACCTTTTTATCGGAGTCGTCATTATTTTGGTACTTTCCGCCTCCATGTCTACGCTTTCCTCGCTGGTACTGGCATCTTCTTCCACTTTGACGCTGGACTTTATCAAAGGCTTGCTTGTCAAGGAAATGAGCGAAAAGCGGCAGCTTTTCGTTATGCGGATTCTGATTGTCGTTTTTATCGCCATTTCTGCGGTCATCGCCGTTGTGCAGTATAAAGCGAATGTCACGTTTATTGCACAGCTGATGGGGATTTCCTGGGGCGCGCTGGCCGGTGCGTTCCTTGCGCCGTTCATCTACGGCCTCTATTGGAAACGGACAACCAAGGCGGCGGTCTGGACCAGCTTCCTTTTTGGGACCATCATTATGGTACTGAATATGTGCTGCCCGACCCTTTTCCCGGTGATGCTCCAGTCTCCGATTAACTGCGGCGCATTTGCCATGGTTGCCGGATTAATTTTGGTTCCTGTCGTGAGCCTCTTTACAAAAGCGCCCGAACGTGCGCTTTTAGACGATATGTTCGCGTGTTACAATACCATGGTCACCGTTCCTGCCAAGGAAGCCTTGGGGGATGCGGACGTGAAATAACCCTAGCATTTCAGACAAAAAAGCCGTCCTGCCGGGACTCCGGCAGGACGGCTTTTTTCCTATATAACAAAGAAGAAGCAGCTTAGTTTTTCAATTGTTCCGACAACAGATCGATTGCGTCGAGATATCCCTGCAAGCCACGGCCGCTGACCGTCGCCACACAGGCCGCACGAATATACGAGATCCGGCGAAATTCATCGCGCGCGTCCACATCCGAAATATGCACTTCCACCGTTGGAAGGCTGACAGCTTTTACCGCGTCCAAAAGCGCCACGCTCGTGTGGGTATAAGCCGCGGGATTAATCACAATCCCATCATACACGCCGTACGCCGCCTGAATTTGATCGACCAGATCACCCTCGTGGTTTGACTGATAACAATCCACCGTAATCCCATGGGCGGCACAATGCGACTCAATCATATGGATCAGCGCGGCATACGTCTCACGCCCGTAAATATCCGGCTCGCGTATCCCCAAGAAATTGATGTTGGGGCCGTTGAGCACCAAAATTTTCATCCTAACACCTCCAGAATCCGCGCGACGATTTCCTCCGGCGCAGCATCGTTTTTTACCGTCACATCGGACGTGTTCTGATAAAGCGGCAGGCGCTCGCGGTAAAGGTCCTCCAGGTTGCGTGTCTGGGAAATCGGCCGGCCATCCGCCGGCAAAACATGGAGATCGCGCTCAAGATAGACAATCCGGCTGTTTTGCCGCAATGCGCGCCGGTTTTCCTCGCGCAGCAGCACGCCGCCTCCCGTTGCAATCACGCCGCCGCGTTCCCGTGCAACCTGTGCCACAGCCTGGGCTTCCAAATCGCGAAACGCCTTTTCACCCTGGTCGGCAAAAATCTCAGGAATCCTGCATCCGGCCTGTGCTTCCACCATTCTGTCCGTATCGTAAAACGGCCTGCCTGTGCGCTCTGCAAGCAACTGCCCAATCGTCGATTTTCCACATCCCGGCATTCCGACCAGCACCACGTTGCAGACTTCCCGTGTGAGGTCCGCAAGCGTCCGCTCAATCACATCTTCCCCGACAAAACGTCCGGAAAAACGTTCCACCGCAGGCGCGGCCTGCGCCACCAGCATGGGCAACCCTCCGGACGCGGGGAGTCCCGCATCCTCCGCAGCGAGAATCAAATTGGTCTTCAGGGGATTATACACTACATCCAACACGCCGCAGCACTTTGGAAAGCGGGCAATCTCGACCAGCTCTCCCTCGTTTTTCGGATACATTCCCACCGGTGTGGTATTAATAAGAATCTCCGCATCGGCGTGACGGTCAAGATTCCCATAGTTGTCCGCACCGCTGCGCGACACGATAACGACCTCTCGTGCGCCTTCATCCGCCGCGACGCGGCGCGCCGTCAGGGATGTACCGCCGCTTCCGAATATCAACACCCGGCGTCCGGCAAAGGAAATTCCAGCGCGGCGCGCCAGATAAGAAAAGCCGAAATAATCGGTATTGTCCCCGATCAGACGTCCCGCAGCATCATGGTATAACGTATTGACGCTTCCGATGGCGCGTGCAGCTGGCGTCAATTCGTCACAAAACGGGATCACCGTCTGCTTATAGGGAATCGTCACATTGAAGCCACCCATGTCCGGGCGGCGGATTAACGCTTCCAGACCCTCCTCCGGCGTTTCGTAGAGATCATACGTATAATCCGCCATCCGTTCATGAATGATTTTCGAATAACTGTGGCGCAGCGTCTTCCCAAGCAATCCGTAAATCATATTTCGTTATAACAGCCGAGGAAAACAAATCCCTCGTCCTGGCGGGAAAGTTCCGCAAGCAGATTCATCACATCTTCATTCCAGACGGATGCCTCCAAGTCCAGGTAAAACATGAACTCAAAGTCACGGCCAGGGATCGGCTTGCTCTCCAGCTTTGTCAGGTTGACGCCCAGGGCCGCAAACTTGGAAATCAGGCGGTAAAGTGCGCCGGGTTTATGCGGCGTAGCGCACATCAGACTGATCTGGTTTGCGCCCGGGTAAATTTCCAGATCGCGGCTGATGCAGATAAAACGCGTGTAGTTGTTTTCACTGTTTTGGACATGCTCCCGCACCAGGGACAAGCCGTAGAGTTCGCCGCATTCGTGCGAGCAAATCGCCGCAAGGTCGCGGCGGTCAGATTCCGCAACTGCTTTCGCAGCAAGCGCGGTGTTATCATAAGTCGTCACCTTAATTTCCGGATGCGCCGCCAGGAACTCGCTGCACTGGCCGATAGCCTGCTCATGGGAAATAATTTCTCGGATATCCTCAAATTTCACGCCGGGACGTGCTAACAGGTTATGATGGATATGCAGGCGCACACCGCCGACAATATGGAACTTATAGTTGCGCATCAGCGTATAGACGCCGTTTACAGAACCGTTGGAGCTGTTTTCAATCGGCAAGACGCCATACTTGCAAAGGCCCTGATCAACCGCCTGGAACACGCCTTCAAAATTGCGGAAATACAGAATATTTGCTAGGGAGAACAGCTTATCACAGGCCTGCTGCGAAAAGGACCCCTCCACCCCGGGACAAGCGACGACGCCTTCCCGCGGAAAAAGCTTCGGCGTATGCTCTGCAGCTTCCAAAATCTCGTTTTTAAATCCGGAATCACGCGTCGTAAACTGGTTTTGATAGGCGCGGCTCAGGTCCATGAGCGTCGCGTACAGCACACGCGCGTAATTGGAAAATTCCGGACCAGCCAGCTCGGAAACATGCAAAAGCACCTCGCGCTCCCGTCCGGGCTGAAAAACCGGCAGGTTGTGTTCCACTTTATAGGCCGCAATTTCCCCACTGAGTTTCATTCGTTTTTGAAACAGTTCCACCAGTGCGGCATCGGTTTCGTCAATTTGATTGCGGATTTCATTCAGTTCCATAAGTCAAACTCCTTCTTCCCATAAATCCAATAAGGTAATCGCAGTAGCAGCTTCCACGCAGGGAACCGCACGCGGGACAATGCAGGGGTCATGCCGTCCATGCACCGCAAGTTTTGCCGGTGTTCCTGAAACAAGGGAAACGGTGTCCTGCTCGCGGGCGATGGAGGGCGTCGGCTTTACCGCCGCACGGAATACAAGCGGCATTCCGGACGTAATGCCGCCCAATACGCCGCCGTGACGGTTTGTCGCAGTGCGGACACGACCGTTTTCCATAATGAACGGATCGTTATGTTCGCTCCCGGTCATTCCGGCGGCGGCAAATCCGGCGCCGAACTCAATGCCTCGCACGGCAGGAATCCCGAGTACCGCCGCCGCAATACGGTTTTCCACACCGTCGGCCATTGGCGCGCCCAGCCCCGCAGGCAGTCCCGCCGCCACGCACTCAATCACGCCGCCGACAGAATCCTGCGACTCGCGTGCCTTTTCAATTTCCGCGAGCATCCGGACACCCGCATCCTCCGAGATTGTGGCAAGCGGACGTGCCGCCGCGCGGGAGAGCGCGTCCAAATCCGGGTTGGCAAAATCCAAAGGCGCGTCACAGACGCCATGAATCGAGGCGATGTGCGCACCGATTTGAACACCGCGCCGGGCAAGAATTTGCAGGGCGATCCCGCCCGCGATGCACAGCGGCGCGGTAAGGCGTCCGGAAAAATGCCCGCCGCCGCGGATATCGTTATGTCCGCCGTACTTGACATACGCCGTATAATCCGCATGGCCCGGACGCGGTGTGTCCATGAGACCTTGGTAATCCCCGCTCCGGGTATTGATATTTTCAATCACTGCCGCAAACGGCGCGCCGTTTGTCATGCCGCCGGTCAGCCCCGCCAGTACCTGTACCTGATCCGCCTCCCGGCGCGAAGTTGTGTGCGCGCCCTGCCCCGGAGCACGGCGTGCCATAAACCGGGCAAGGGTATCCAAATCCACAGCCTCACCTGCCGGCAGTCCATCGATCACAACGCCAATCGCCGCGCCGTGGGATTCTCCAAAAATACTAACCTTCACTTTTGTGCCAAACTGTGACGCCATGGCAACTTCCTCCCAATGCTTTCAAATCCTCAAAAAATCCCGGGTACGATTTCCGTACGGCCTCCGCTCCGTGAATGGCAACCGGCGCATCGGAAATTCCTGCGGCAACAGCCGCTGCCATCACAATGCGGTGATCGCCCGCGCCGTCTACCGTACCGCCGTGCAGACGGCCAACGCCCTGAATCCGCAGCGCATCCGGGAATTCCTCTACCAGACCGCCCAAAGCTCGCAGCATAGCTGCCGTCGTGGCAAGCCGGTCGCTCTCCTTGTCGCGCAGGCGCGCGGCATTTTCAAGCAGAGTCTCTCCCTCCGCTGCGCAGGCAAGCACGGAAAGCACCGGCAACAGGTCCGGAATCTGATCCACATCGATCCGCCGTCCGGTCAGCCGTCCAGGTGAGACGGTAACGCTCCCGTCCCGACACGCAAGCTGTGCGCCGAATAGAGAAAGCAGGTTTGCAATCTCGCGATCGCGCTGAACCGAGGTCTCCGCAAGCCCGGTCACCGTCACGCCATACCCGCAGGCGACCGCCACCAGGAAAAACGCCGCGTTTGACCAATCGCCCTCAAGCGAAGCGGTTCCCGGCGAACGGTAATGCTGTCCGCCCGGAATTTCAAAGCCTTCCTCCGTCTCCCGCACCGTGATCCCGAACCGGCGCACCGTGCGCAGCGTCATATCCACATATCCGCGGGAAGAAAGCGGCCCGACAATCCGAAGACTGCAATCGCCGCCCGTCAACGGAAGTGCAAATAACAGACCGCTGATATACTGGGAACTCTCATTGCCAACGATCTCATATTTGCCCGGTGCCAGCCGGCCGGATAGAGAAAGCGGTAACTGCGCGGAAGACGGCGTACAGCCGTTTTTTTGCAGCGCTTCCAAAAGCGCCGTCACCCGGCGTTCCGGCAAACGGCCGTGTCCACAAAACGAAGCGCCGCAGCCGAGTGCCGCCGCAACCGGCAGCAGAAACCGCAGAGTCGATCCGCTCTCGCCGCAGTCAAGCAGCGGCGCTTCCAGCGGTTGCCCCGGTATCACCGTCACGCCGCCATCCGGCAGCGCCGTAAACGACGCGCCAAGCGCCGAAAGACAGGATATCGTCGCATCGATGTCGGCTGAAGGAGTGAAAGGAGAAAACGCCGTCGGTTCCGACGCAAGCGCCGCACAAATGAGATTCCGGTGCGCGTCGGACTTGGAAGAAATAGCACGCACCGTGCCGGACAGCGCGCCGGGCGCTACAGTGACGGTACTCATGCGCGTACCTCCATCCCGGACGCAAAAAATCGCTCCAGTTCCGCGACAGGAACGGTGTGCAAAACGCACGCGCCCATCTGTTTTGGTACGACGAGCGTTATGCTGCCGCCTCTGCGTTTTTTATCCGCGAGTGCCGCAGCAGCCAGCTGCGCAGGCGCATACGGCGCCACGGTCGGAAGTCCGGTCTTTCGCAGGACGGTCTCCAGCCGCCGCGCGGTATCGTCCTTGCAAATTCCGGCTGCCGTGGCTGCGCGTGCCATTAAGAGCATACCTATCGCTACAGCGTGGCCATGGCTGATCCCATAATGGCTACATGCCTCTATCGCATGACCGGGCGTATGTCCGAAATTTAAAAGCTGGCGCAAACCGGTATCATGTTCGTCCTGCGCGACGATATCACCCTTGATCTCCACGCAGCGCGTCACGATTTCCGTCATATCCGGTGCCGGATCGCTTTCAAAACGCGCAAACAGCGCCTCATCACAAATGACGCCGTATTTGATGCTCTCAGAAAGACCGTCCCGGATTATTTCCGGGGACAGCGTTTGGAATGTACCGGGATCACAGAGTACCAGTCCCGGCTGATAAAACGCGCCAACAAGGTTTTTGCGCCCTGCAAAGTCAATCGCCGTTTTGCCGCCAACGGAAGAATCCACCGCCGCGAGCAGCGTCGTCGGCAGTTGCACATACCGCACGCCACGCAGGTAGAGCGCCGCAGCGAGTCCCGCCATATCGCCTGTTACGCCGCCGCCCAGCGCCACGACAAGGTCGCTGCGCGTCAGACCTGTCGACGCCAGCGCCGTCAGAATCCCGGTCAACGTCTCCATCGTCTTGCTGGCCTCTCCCGCCGGGAACACATACCTCGTTACGGTAAAGCCCGCCTCCGTCATGCTCGCTTCCACACCTGCCGCATAAAGCGGCGCGACATTGCTGTCCGTCACCAGTACGGCGCGGCACGGCGGCAGCAGCTCTTTCATACGCGCGCCCGCCTCGCCCAGGAGCCCGTCTCCAACCAGCACGTCGTATGGCGCGCCCGCCTCAATTCTGATCCGATTCATTCCCGATCCTCCAGTGCTTCTTTCCGTTCCCGGCCCTCACGCAAAAGGGCGCGTAATCCGGCGCTGTCCCCTGCCCGAATTGCCATTGCGTACTCCAAAAGCCGCGCAGCCAGTCCTTCGACTTCCTCCGCAAGATAGTCCGGATTATCAAGGAACAATTCCGTCCACATATCTTCGTTCAACCACGCGACACGCGTCATATCGCGGAAACTGCCTGCTGAGAACCCTTTATACCGTTGTGCCGCCGGCGTCTTCACATAGGCGCTCGACAAAACGTGCGCCAGCTGTGAAGTATAGGCGATCATATAGTCATGTTCCTCTGCCGTAGAAATTTCAATATGGCCGAATCCTGCGTCCCATATCACGCTGCGCACCGTTTCCAATATCGTATCCGTCGTATCGCTGTGCGGCACCAGGATCATGGAGGCGTTCTGAAACAAATCGCCGCGGCTGTATTCCCAGCCGACACGCGCAAGTCCCGCCATGGGATGCCCGCCGATATAATGAAATCCGTTTTCCTGTGCAATGGGCAGTATCTGCGATTCCACGGCGCGCTTGACGCCGCACAAATCCATGACAACCGCTCCCTTTTGAAACTGCGCCGCATGTTCCTGCGCGTAGCGGGCAGCCTGCTGCGGGAACAGCGCCAACATGACCAGTTCGCACGCGCCAAGCGTATTCTCATCCAGCACGGCAGAAATCGCGCGTGCGTCCTGCGCTTCCTTCAGAACCTCCGGCCGCAGGTCTGCGCCGTACACGGTGTGTTTCCCCGCAAGCGCTTTCGCCATGGAGCCGCCGATTAGTCCCAGTCCGACAATCCCGATCTTCATACGGCCGCCTCGCCGTGTACCAAAGCGACAATGCGGTCCACATCCGCTTTCAAATCGCGGAATGCCGCCGGTGTCAGCGACTGCGGGCCGTCGCAGAGCGCGTGAGCAGGATCATTGTGCACTTCGATGATGAGACCATCCGCACCCGCCGCCGCTGCCGCGAGGGACATGGGCTTGACAAACTTTGCAATTCCCGTGCCATGGCTCGGGTCAAGAATGACGGGCAAATGCGTCCGGGATTTGAGCACCGGGATCGCCGATACATCCAGCGTATTGCGCGTATACGTTTCAAAGGTACGAATTCCGCGTTCACAGAGGATAATGCGTTCATTTCCGCCCGCCATGATGTATTCTGCGCTCATGAGTAATTCCTCCAACGTGCTGGAAAGACCGCGTTTCAGGAGAATGGGCTTGTTCACATGCCCCATTTCCTTCAAAAGCTCAAAGTTTTGCATGTTACGCGCGCCCACCTGGATAACGTCCACTTCATCAAAATATTTGAGCTGAGAGAGATCCATGATTTCCGTAACGATGGGCAGCCCGGAAGCCTTTTTTGCCTCGAGCAGAAGGCGAATGCCCTCTGCGCCGAGCCCCTGGAAAGAGTACGGTGAAGTACGCGGCTTGAAAGCGCCGCCGCGCAGCATACCGGCTCCTGCTTTTGCCATTTCTATTGCCACGCCGCAAATCTGCTCTTCCGTCTCGACCGAGCAGGGCCCCGCGATACACAGAAAGTTGCCGCCGCCGATTTTGGCGTTTCCAACTTCAATGACCGTGTCGTCCGGATGAAACTTACGATTCGCGTTTTTATAAGGTTCCTGAATACGCTGCACGTTTTCCACGATATCAAGGGCCTTAATCATATCGATATCCAGCCGAGATGTGTCTCCGATCAATCCAATAATGGTGTGGAGCGAACCTTCCGACACATGAACATCTACGCCCATGCCTCGAAACCAGTTAATCAATTGATTAACCTGTTCTTTTCTGACATTTGCTTTGAGTTGTACAATCATGGGGAACCATCCTTTCACAAAAACCAACTAAAAAAGCCTCGCAGCGAGTATGCTGCGAGGCTTCATTCATGGCGTTTTCTTTTATACACCAACCGGAGCTTCTCTATTTGCAGACATACTCGAATAGGCCTTGCCCATAAAATAAGCAAAGCCAAAAAAGTAGGTAAAGTATGAAACTGCAAAGAGATTCTTTAACATAATACAGTCTCCACCGGTTCGTTTCTGTTTTTTATCATAACACATGACTTTTCACTTGTAAATAGAAAATTTTCATAATGGATTTCTCAAAGGACCGGTATTCCTTGTTTATTTGTAAAAAAGCGTGTATACTAAAACTTGTCATTCGGCTCGAATCTACCAAACGGAATGTTTTCCGGCATAACGGGAGGCTGTTTCCATGATTCGCGAACTTCAGACACAGGACCTTGACAAGCTCCTGCGTCTTTATACGTTTCTGCACAACAATCCGATACCGGAGCGCGCCCCCGCAATCGACACGCTTTGGCAGGAAATTCTAGAGGATCCCCGTCACCATATCATTGGCGCCTGGCAGGACGGACAGCTCGTTTCTTCCTGCGTTTGCGTCGTTGTACCGAATTTGACGCATGGGCAACGTCCCTATGCGCTCATTGAAAATGTAGTGACAGACCCTGCGCACCGCAGACACGGTTTTGCAACGGCGTGCCTTGAAGCCGCGTGCAGGATCGCGCAGTCGGCAAATTGTTATAAGGTTATGCTTTTAACCGGATCCAAACAGGAATCCACACTGCGGTTTTATGAAAACGCCGGCTTTAACCGGCATGACAAGACCGCGTTTATCCGTTGGCTATGACCCAACTTTGACTTTTACCGTTTTTTCAGGAGGTTCTTCATGCAGCCAACCATCGTAGAGGCGCGCATCGAAATCCCGATGGGCAGCCAGAACAAATATGAAATCGACCATAAAACCGGGAAAATTAAACTTGACCGCGTGCTTTACTCCGCGGCATTTTATCCTGTGGAATACGGCTTTATTGACGATACGCTGAGCATGGACGGTGATGCGCTCGATATCCTTGTCCTCACCTCTGCGCCCACCTTCCCGGGCTGCTACATCGACTCGCGCATCATCGGCGGCATGGATATGGTCGACAGCGGTGAGTTTGACGTTAAAATTCTCGCCGTCAATATCGGCGATCCCCGGTACGAACACGTGAAAACGCTCGACGATCTTCCTCCTCACCTTTTGCGTGAACTTCAGAACTTTTTCTCCACCTATAAAACGCTTCAGGGCAAGGAAACCACGGTCAGGCGTTTCTTTGACATTGATACGGCGGTGCGGATCCTGGAGGAGTCCCGTGAACGGTACCGCAACAGCCTTGCACAGGGAAAATCGATCTGAATGGAGAAAACGTGCATGGAAGCAAAAAACATCATGGCGTTCGTGCATCTTTTGGAGCAGCTCAAATGCCGTACACGCCATGCCTATACGTCTACCATGCGGCCGGAGAGCGTTGCTGAACACTGTTGGCGCTGCGCCGTTTTGGCTTATTTATTGAAAGAAGAATTCCCGGAAGCCGATATGAACCGTGTGATACTAATGGCCCTGGTGCATGACTTTGGAGAAGCCATTACGGGAGATATCCCGACATTTTTAAAATCCAGCGCGGACGAAGAGGCGGAAGACAGTGCCGTGCGCAGTATGCTTACGTCGCTGCCGGACAAACTGCGCCAGGAACTTCTTGCGATATTCGATGATATCGAGCAGCAGGAGACCGTAGAGTCGCACATCCTGCGCGCCATAGACCGACTTGAAGCTGTCATTCAGCACAACGAATCGGATCTTTCGACCTGGATCCCGCTGGAATGGGAACTGAACCTGACACATGGCGTATCGGAATGTGAAAATTTCCCCGCACTGGCAGAATTGCGGGAGGAAGCGAAGCAGGAAAGCCTTCGCAAACTAAGGAAAAAAGAGGAGAACCTATGACCATCCGTTTATTTGATGAAAACAGCCATTTACGGGAATTCGACGCAACGGTGTGTTCCTGCGAACCCGGAAAAGGCGGCACGTATTTCATCACACTCGACCGCACGGCTTTTTTCCCGGAAGCAGGCGGCCAGCCTGCCGACACCGGTACGCTTGGGCCGGTACATGTTACGGACGCACACGAGCGCGGCGATAAAATCATCCACACGGTCGACGCGCCGCTCGCTGTCGGCACAACGGTACACGGTGCGCTGGACTGGGAAC
>CALWBW010000037.1 GCA_944376195.1 uncultured Clostridia bacterium
TGTATGATGGCATGGATATTGTTATGACAGCAAAAGTAGAACAAATAGAGGAATAAATAATTGAATTATGATTTGTGTTCTGGCACATGCTTAAAGAAAAGCGGCATCTATAGTGTTGCGATGTTCCACACCGGAACAAGTTTTATTTGTTCCGGTGTTTTTTATGCTTTTTATAATCACATGGCTTTTTATTGATTATTCCTTCATTTTGCGTGACTGCTTCTTGCGGTCCTCAGTTTCTTTTTATGGTCCGGAAAGTTTTTTTAATGAAAAAAGCTCCTGAGTTCATATGGATTCAGGAACTTTTTTTGTTTAGGTATGAATTATTTCTTTGTACAACATGCAATCAGCTTTTGTGAAATACTGGGTTCTATATCGATGTGACCGCTATTGTTTTGCACACGTTTAAAGGATAAAAAATATTTTATGATTCGGGGTACATGGCTGTTCGCTTGAGTGGCAGCAAATCATCAAATACCACTTGAAGATAATCGTCCCACAAGTTGAAATCATGGCGATAACCTTCCGGGCAAATATAATTGATGGTATATCCGATTTCCCGCAATGTCTTTACGTCCGCCTCGACCCGTTCCCGAATGAACTCCTCACTTCCGCAAATGATGTGGAAATCTGGAAGTTCCACGCCTTCTTCCAAATTCCGGCGCGCAATTAGTGCCAGATCATGACGGGATCCATCCAGTTGCTCTGCCGGACCAAACGTGCTGAGGTAAATGGGAAAATGACTGAAATGTTCACTCTCGAGCTCAGTTTTGAGCGTTTCTGTGTTAACGGTTAGTCCGATTCCTCCAGATATGTCGACACATGCACGATAAAGTTCCGGATGCATCAACGCATTGCCAAGTGCTGCGTTACCTCCCATGGCATATCCTACAATGAAATTGTCCTCTCGCGCAGGGGAAGAGGGAAATAGTGATTGTATCACGACAGGCAATTCCTCCGTTAAGAAGGTGGAATAGGCCTTGCCATAATTTGTGTCAACGCCAAAACTGTTTGCAATGTTTGGAACAACCAGCATAACGCGGTTACGATCTGCATAGCGCTCGGCGTTTGTGTAACGGAATACGAGACTATCGTCATCTCCACCTCCATGAATGAGATAAACAGTTTGAAATTTCATTCCGGGCTGGTACATCGGCGATATCTGCTGCGCATGAGGAAGAGTATGATGCCGGGGCCCGGTAGATGTGTCGTAATAACTAAAACCGTCGGTTGGAATGGTGATGGAAATGTCGACATATTGACCAATAGCTTGGCTTCGATAGTTAAACCGCATGATTCCCACAGAAAAAACCTCCTTCTTTTTTGAGGACCGTATCCAATAGTAGGGTGCCGTTCGGCAAATTGGAAACTGTTTAAGCAATGCAGTTATTTTAATAAAAACAGAATACCTTAAAAAGAACAATTCGTCAATATATTGTAAAATTGGTTGGTGAAATTTAAAAAATTGAAAAATGGAAACAAGGATCAATAAAAATAAGAGATAGAAAAAATGAAATAATTGTAAATTTATACAAAAATATGGATGACGCATTTCTGCAAATTTATCAAAGATTCAGAAAAAAACAAATAAAAATTATGAGTTTGACCAAAAATATAAAATTGACATTTTCTTTGCGAATTTCTGAATTGACATTAACGGACACTTGTGTTATTTTAATGAAGTTGAATTGAATGTTTGCCAATATAGTTTTGGATGTATGGCCCAAATGTTTCTACCGCGCCGCCGTGAAGGCGCGACTATTGGTTTTCGTGTGCACATTGGCAAAACAGACTTAATTCCTAAGTCTGTTTTTTAATTTTCGGGAGGTTTTTTGTGAAAGCCCTGGAAGAAAAGATCCTCAAAGAAGGCACTGTGTTGCCCGGAAATATTTTGAAGGTTGGTTCTTTTTTGAATCATCAGGTAGACGTGGACTTTATCTTGGAAATGGGAAGGGAAATCGCCCGTCTTTTTGAGAATTGCGGTATTACGAAAATTTTGACGATTGAAACTTCCGGAATTCCAGTTGCCATGGGTGCTGCGGCTGCGTTACATGTGCCGGTAGTCTTTGCAAAAAAGCACGCGACCAGTAATTTGTCGGGCGGTGTGTTTTCAACAGTAGTACATTCTTACACACATGGTAGGGATTATACGGTTGTGGTGAGCTGTGAATATCTGTCGAATACCGATGTGGTCTTGCTGGTTGATGATTTTTTGGCAAATGGAAGAGCATTGGAGGGACTAATCGATATTGTTCAGCAGTCCGGCGCTTCACTGGCTGGTGCTGCATGTGCGATTGAAAAGGGATTTCAGCGTGGCGGAGACGCTTTGCGCGCGCGCGGTGTTCGCGTGGAATCTTTGGCTGTGATAGACAGCATGACGGACGATTCTGTGACGTTCCGTCGTTGATTCTTGGATATCCATCCATTTGGGTATTAATATTTTTTACGAAAGGCAAATCAGGAGGAGAAAATGAAAAAGTTTCTTTGCGTGTTGCTTGCAGTGACAATGATGTTTGCGCTGCTCGCAGGCTGCACAAACGATGCGGCGGATGACGCCGCCAATGACACAACGGAAAACAACGACGATGCGACGACCGAAAACAACGGCGACGCGACAACAGGTGACAATGAGGATGCTGAAGTAGATGCAGATGCATCTGATATTATGGTCGGTTTTATTTTCCTGCATGACGAGAACTCCACGTATGATAAGAACTTCATGGACGCTGCAAAGGCTGTTCAGGAGAAGCTGAATCTTACGGATGATCAGGTCCTTTTCAAGACCAATATTCCGGAAGACAGCGAGTGCTATGAAGCGGCAGCTGAATTGGTGGACGCCGGCTGTGATCTGATCTTTGCGGATAGCTTTGGACATGAAGATTTCATTATCCAGGCTGCCGAAGAATTCCCGGAGGTGCAGTTCTGCCATGCGACTGGTACGCAGGCCCATACGCGCGGACTTGCGAATTTCCATAATGCGTTTGCTTCCATTTACGAAGGCCGTTACCTCGCCGGTATTGCTGCCGGAATGAAGATCAATGAAATGATCGAAAATGGCGAAATCACCGAGGACCAGGCAAAGATGGGCTATGTCGGCGCTTATCCGTATGCTGAAGTGAAATCCGGCTATACGTCCTTCTATCTTGGTGCTAAATCTGTCTGCCCGAGCGTGACGATGGATGTGATGTTCACCAATTCCTGGTTTGATATTGCTTTGGAAAAAGAGGCTGCCAATTCTCTGATTTCCAACGGCTGCATTCTGATCAGCCAGCATGCTGACTCTGAAGGCGCGCCGAAGGCTTGTGAAGAAAATGGCGTTCCGAATGTTGCATACAATATCAGCACAATTTCCATGGGTCCGAACACTGCTCTGATTTCTTCGAAAATCAACTGGGAACCTTACTTCGAGCTGATCATTAACGCTGTGATGAACGGGGAAGAAATTCCTACCGATTATTGCATGAGCCTGGAAGACGGCGGCGTTGTGTTGACGGAGCTGAACGAGGCTGTTGCAGCCGAGGGTACACAGGAAGCGATCGATGCGGCAATGGAAGATTTACTCGCTGGTGAGATTCATGTTTTTGACACGGCTAACTTTACGGTTAACGGTGAAACCCTGACGACTTACATGGCGGATGTTGATACGGACGAAAGCTTTACGCCTGATACGGAAGCAATTTCCGACGGCTATTTCCATGAGTCTGAGTACCGTTCTGCGCCTTATTTTGATATTGACATCGACGGGATTACCCTGAAGTGATGTACAAGTGCTTAAGGCGGAGCATAGCTTGCTCCGCCTTAACTTTTTTCCTATCAAGTGTGAGCGGTTGTCTTTTGTGACGAAGTTTTTTCTTCCTGACAACCTGTCTCTATTGTTGAATGAAAAAGACCGAGGAACCGGAGGTACTGCAATGGCAGAAAAACCTGTTGCAATAGAATTGAAAAATATTTCGAAAACTTTTGGAAGTGTAGTTGCCAACCATCGCGTTAGTCTGATGGTACATGAAGGAGAAATTTTATCAGTCCTCGGCGAAAACGGAAGCGGCAAAACGACTTTAATGAACATGATTGCGGGAATTTATTACCCGGATGAAGGACAGATTTTCGTCAGGGAAAAGGAAGTGTCCATTCGTTCTCCGAAAGATGCTTTTGATTTGAAAATCGGCATGATACACCAGCATTTTAAATTGGTGGATGTGTTGTCTGCGGCAGAAAATATTGTACTTGGTTTAAAAGAAAAAGGACGATATGATCTCGAAAAAGTGACAGAGGAAGTCCGCAGAATCAGCGCAAAGTACAATTTTGATATTGATCCGAAGAAAAAGGTATATGAAATGTCTGTTTCAGAAAAACAGACGATTGAAATTATCAAGGTTTTGTATCGTGGTGCCGAGATTCTAATTTTGGATGAACCAACCGCAGTGTTGACGCCACAGGAAACGCGGAAACTGTTTGCCATCCTGCGGAAAATGCGGGATGATGGAAAAGCAATTGTCATCATTACGCACAAGTTAAACGAGGTGCTTGAGCTGTCCGATCGTGTGGCGGTTCTGCGCAAAGGCGAGTATGTTGGAACGATCGATACGGCAGAGGCGACCGAATCCATTCTTGCCGAGATGATGGTGGGGAAAAAGGTCACGCTTAACATCGGCAGAAGTGAACCGAATTCTCCGCAGGATCGTCTGACAGTTTGCGATATTCATTGCATGAATCGCGAAGGGATTGAGGTACTTTCTGACATTTCGTTTACAGCGCGCGCCGGGGAAATTTTGGGGATTGCCGGCATTGCCGGAAGTGGACAGCGGGAACTTTTGGAAGCAATTGCAGGTTTACAGTATGTTGATCACGGTCAGATTTTGTATCATGACCCCAAGACCGGGAAAGATGAAGATTTGTGTCGGAAAAAGCCCATGCAAATTCGTGAATTGGGCGTTCGGCTTTCCTTTGTTCCTGAGGACCGGCTTGGTATGGGCCTGGTAGGAAACATGGATATTATTGACAATATGATGCTGCGGAGCTATCGAAAAGGGCATTCCTTCTTTCTAAAGCGGAAAGACCCCCGTACTTTAGCACAGCAAATTATTGAGCAACTGCAAGTCGTAACTCCCAGCGCTACAACACCGGTGCGCCGTCTTTCCGGCGGAAACGTACAAAAAGTGTTGGTGGGACGCGAAATCGCGTCCTCGCCGACTGTGATTATGGCAGCTTATCCGGCCAGAGGTTTGGATGTGAATTCCTCTTATACAATCTATAATCTTTTAAACCAGCAGAAGGAACGTGGTGTGGCGGTTATTTTTGTAGGAGAGGATCTGGATGTTTTAGTGGAACTGTGTGATCGCATTATGGTGTTAAACGGCGGACGTATTACAGGCATTTTGGATGCCAGAAAAACTACAAAAGAGGAAATTGGTTTACTGATGACGAAGACAGAGGAGCGTGCTGTGAATGAATAAGGAAATGAAACAACATCACGAACAGCATTTGCGTATTTCCAAGCGTGATCATATGGTTTTCTGGAAGTCCTGGCTGATTCACGTAACGGCAATTTTGTTGGCGCTTCTTGTCTGTGCGTTTATTATCGTTTTGATTACAGGGTATAACCCCTTAGAAGTGTATTCTTCCATGTGGGAAGGCACATTTGGTTCCGCTCGGAAGGTATGGCTGACGATGCAGGAAACTGCTATGCTTTTGTGTATTTCTCTTGCGGTGACGCCTGCCTATAAAATGCGCTTTTGGAATATCGGTGCGGAAGGGCAAACCTTGATTGGATGTCTGGCAACGGCTGCTTGTATGATCTACTTTGGGAATCGGATGCCGGTTTATTTGCTCATTCCTGTCATGTTCTTGGCTAGTATGGCGGCCAGTGCGATTTGGGCTATGATTCCGGCGGTCTGTCGTGCGAAATGGGGAACAAACGAGACGCTCTTTACCCTGATGATGAATTATGTTGCAACGCAGCTGGTGTCCTATTTTATCACCTTTTGGGAAAACCCGGTAGGATCTAATTCGGTTGGCATTATTAATTCTATTTCCAAAGGTGGATGGTTGCCAGAGCTGTTTGGACAAAAATATCTTTTGAATATTATCATTGTCGCTATTTTGACAGTCCTGATGTTTGTATATCTGCGATACAGCAAACAAGGCTATGAGTTGACGGTGGTGGGCGAAAGCGAAAATACCGCACGGTATATTGGTTTAAACATTAAAAAAGTGATTATTCGTACTCTGGTGATCTCCGGCGCCTTGTGTGGCGTTGCGGGCTTTATGTTGGTTGCTGGCACGGATCATACAATTTCCACGGATACGGTAGGCGGTATGGGATTTACAGCTATTATGATTTCCTGGCTTGCAAAATTTAATCCGATCGTCATGGTGCTGGCTTCGTTTTTACTGACGTTTTTGTCGCGTGGGGCCGGAGAAATTGCCACGGCTTTGCGTTTAAATCAGAGCGTTTCGGACATTTTAACCGGCATTATTCTCTTCTTTATCATTGGTTGTGAGTTCTTTATTCAATATAAAGTCAGTTTCCGGTTTCATAAGAAGGAGGTTAAAGGATGATTGATATTATTGCGACATTTATAAAGCAGGCAATTATTCAGGGTATTCCGCTCCTTTATGGCTCTACCGGAGAAATTATTACAGAAAAGTCCGGGAACTTGAATCTTGGTATCCCAGGTATCATGTATATCGGCGGCATTTCTAGTGTTATCGGCGCATATTTTTATGAAAGTTCCGGTGTTGATCTAAATCCTGTTTTATGCGTTGTGATTCCATTTTTCAGTGCTCTTTTTGGCTCTATGCTGATGGCGTTGATTTACAGTTTTCTGACGATTACGCTGCGCGCGAATCAGAACGTGACAGGTCTTGCTCTGACGACTTTCGGTGTCGGAATCGGCAATTTTTTTGGCGGATCGTTGTCTAGCCTGTTTGGTGAAGGTGGCTCCATTTCTCTGATCCGTACCGGAGAGTGTTTTAAGGCAACATTTCCCTTTGTGGAGAATCTGGGTCTGTTTGGAAAAACATTTTTATCTTTTGGGTTCCTTGCCTATTTGTCCATCGTTATAGCGCTTGTCGCTTCTTGGATTTTGAACCACACGCGTGTGGGACTAAATTTGCGGGCTGTGGGAGAAAATCCTGCAACGGCGGATGCCGCAGGTATCAATGTCACTCGGTATAAGTATTTGGCAACCTGTATTGGCGGTGGAATTGCCGGCTTAGGCGGTTTGTACTTCATTATGGACTACATTGGCGGCGCCTGGACAAATGGAGGCTTTGGCGACCGCGGGTGGCTGGCCATTGCCTTGGTGATTTTTGCGCTTTGGAAACCAAAACACAGCATTTTGGGGTCCATTCTCTTCGGTGGACTATTTATAGTCTACCTGTATATTCCCGGGTTGAGCAGAAGCTCTCAGGAAATCTTTAAAATGTTGCCATATCTCGTTACCATATTGGTGCTGGTGCTGATCAGCATTCGTCGACGCCGGGAGGATCAACCTCCGGCAAGTCTGGGACTTTCTTATTTCCGAGAAGAACGGTAGTGAAGGCTTCCGATACGACGCCGATAACAAAAATAATATCCCGCATTTTGGTTTTTGCTGAAATGCGGGATGTTTGTTTTTCCCTAAAATATTATATACATGAACAATTTGAACAGTATTTGGACTTCTTTTAGAAAATAATCGCGAATTAACAGGGTTATTGTGAAATTGTGACGAAGTTGCGTATCAAAACGCCTTAAATCGATAGAATTCTTGGAATGATTTTTTTCCATATTGGTGATAGACAAGTTTTTTGAACTTGTCTATAATGATAGATAGTATGAAAATATGTTGAATTTTATGAGTTTTTAAATCGGATAGAAAAATATGATACGAAGCATGGGATTTTGAAGGAGCAAATATGAGAATTGGACTTGACATCGGATCGACAACGGCAAAAGTGGCAGTCTTAAATGAGGACGGCGTTCTGCTGTACTCCAATTATCGGCGCCATTATAGTCAGGTTATCGAAGCGATTACGGTGCTCCTTCAGGAAATTCAGGATCGTTTTCCGGATGAGCACAGCGCTTCTTTCGCTATCAGCGGTAGCGCGGGAATGGGGCTTGCTGAAAAATGTGGGATTCCCTTTGTGCAGGAGGTCTATGCAACGCGCCTGTGTGCGGAAAAGATGGTGCCGGACGCAGATGTGATTATTGAGCTGGGTGGAGAAGACGCAAAGATTATTTTTTTAAAAGGAATTCCGGATGCTCGCATGAATGGAAGCTGCGCGGGAGGGACAGGCGCTTTTCTCGATCAAATGGCAACGCTGTTGGGTGTTACGACGGAAGGCTTGAATCGGCTGGCAAAGAATTATGAAAAGGTGTATACTATCGCGAGCCGTTGTGGCGTGTTCGCAAAAAGTGATGTTCAACCATTGATTAACCAGGGCGCCCGGGATAGTGATATTGCGGAGAGCATTTTGCAAGCTGTTGTCAATCAGACAATCAGCGGCTTGGCGCAGGGACGTCCGATACGGGGAAAAGTCTTGTATTTGGGAGGTCCTTTGACTTTTTTGGATGAGCTTCGCACTGCGTTTGATCGTACGTTGCAGTTGGAGGGTATTTGCCCGCCGAACAGTCTTTATTATGTGGCAATTGGAACTGCGGAAAGCGCCGCTGCGGAGTTCACATTTTCGGGAATTTTTGAGGAGTTGGAGCGTCATCGGCAGGATGTAGGGTTTGCGCATATGCAGCCGCTCTTCCAGACAGAAGAAGAATATCGGCAATTCTGTGAACGTCATGCGCGCGCAAAAATTTCACGCGGTGTGATGCCGCCTGTGGACGGCCGGGTTTATTTGGGTGTAGATGCGGGCAGTACTACCGTCAAATTTGCTGTGATTGACCAAAATGGAGCACTGTTGGACGAACGTTATGAGAGTAACAGCGGGAATCCGGTTCCGCGCGTGTTGGATTATCTGAAGGGACTTTATCAAAAATATCCGCAAATTTGTATTTGTGGCAGTGCGTCGACCGGTTATGGAGAAGATTTAATACGCAGCGCATTTTCTCTGGATTTTGGCATTGTGGAAACCGTGGCCCATTTGATTGCCGCCAAAAAGTTAGATCCCGAAGTAGACTTTATTCTGGACATTGGCGGACAGGATATGAAATGCCTGAAAGTGCGCAATGGCGTCATTGATAATATTTATTTAAATGAAGCTTGTTCAAGCGGATGCGGCAGTTTTTTGCAGACGTTTGCCGCCGCTCTGGGCATGAATATTGCGGATTTTGCACGTTTGGGTATTTATGCAGATAGTCCGGTGGATTTGGGAAGCCGCTGCACGGTATTTATGAATTCTTCCGTGAAGCAGGCGCAGAAAGACGGTGCGTCTATCGAAAATATCAGCGCCGGCCTTTCTGTCAGCATTATCAAAAATGCGCTCTATAAGGTGATTCGTGTCAGCAGTGCGGAGTCCTTAGGCAGCCATGTTGTCGTACAGGGCGGTACATTTTATAATGACTGTGTTCTGCGCACGTTGGAACGGGAATTAGGCATTCATGTAGTACGGCCGGATATTTCCGGATTAATGGGGGCATATGGCGCTGCGCTTTATGCGCTGGAGCATTCGTCCGGTATTTCCTCCACGTTAAAGCAAAAGCAACTTGAAGAGTTTTCTCATGAATCCAAACCAGTGACTTGCGGAGGCTGCGAAAATCATTGTCATCTTACTGTGAATACGTTCAGCGGCGGACGTCGGTATATCAGTGGGAATCGTTGTGAACGTCCGGTCACCAGCCGAAAGTCTGATGATAGTCTCAATCTGTATGCCTTTAAGCGAAATTTGTTGGCGTCCTATCTGCCCAAACCGGGGAAAAGAGGAAAAATCGGGATTCCCCTTGGCTTGAATATGTATGAACAGCTTCCTTTCTGGCATACGTTTTTTACGGAACTTGGATTTGAAGTTGTGACAAGTCCTGTTTCTAGCCGTGCGCTCTACGTAGAGGGGCAGGATACGATCCCAAGTGATACGGTATGTTTCCCGGCAAAGCTCATGCACGGTCACGTTCGTGCTCTGGTGCGCGAGGGGTGTGAGACTATTTTTTACCCTTGTATGAGCTATAATCTGGATGAAAACCAGGGAGATAACTGTTACAATTGTCCGATTGTGGCCTATTATCCCGAGGTCTTGGCCGCTAATGTTCCGGAACTTCGCGATATTCGTTTTCTTCATGGTTATGTCGGTTTGCACCGTCCGCACAATGTTCCCAGGAAGCTGTGGGAAATGCTGTATCGTGATTTTTATATTCCGTTGCCTCAAATTCGTACAGCTGTTCATGCAGCTTATGCGGCTTATCAATCGCACATGGCACAAATTGGTGCGGAAGGGCGACGCGTGATTGCGCAGGCGCGGGAACAGAAAAAACCGATTATCTTGTTGGCGGGACGACCGTATCATGCGGATCCGGAAATTAATCACGGGATTGATCGACTGATTACCGGAATGGGGATGGCAATTGTTTCAGAAGATGCATTGCGGGATCTGATAGAAGCGCCTCCCCGGGTGCAGGTCTTGAATCAATGGACTTATCACAACCGTTTATATGCGGCGGCAGAGTATGTTGCCCGTCAGCCGGATATGCAATTTGTACAGCTTGTCAGTTTTGGCTGCGGCTGTGATGCAATTACGACGGATGAATGCCGTAGGATTTTAGAAGAACGCGGAAAGATCTATACACAGATTAAAATTGACGAAATTGAAAATCTGGGCGCTGCGAAGATCCGCCTTCGCAGTTTGTTTGCAGCAGCGGGAATTGAGAAGTGAGGCGAAGGTTCTTGAAAAATCATCACAAGGCGGAGCGTGTACTTTTTACAAAAGCAATGAAACGGACGCATACAATTTTAATTCCTGATATGCTGCCGGTCCATTTTGAAATTATTCGCCATGTTTTTGCGGAATATGGGTATAAAACGGAAATCCTACATAATGAAGGCCGGGAAGTGATTAACACCGGGTTAAAGTATGTGCATAATGATACCTGTTATCCTGCGTTGCTGGTCATTGGACAGTTCATCAGTGCATTACAAAGTGGAAAATATGATTTAGATCATATCGCGTTGATGATCACTCAGACAGGCGGCGGCTGTCGTGCGTCAAATTATATTTACCTGCTGCGGAAAGCCTTGAAAAAGGCAGGTTTGGAAAAAATCCCGGTGATCAGTCTGAATACTTCCGGACTTGAGTCCAACCCCGGTTTTCATCTAACCATTCCGATGCTGGTGAAGATGATGGCGGCGCTGGTTTATGGCGATGAATTGATGCTGTTGGGGAATCAGGTACGACCCTATGAAAAGACGCCGGGGTCTGCCGACGCTTGCGTTCAGGACTGGACAAAACGTATCAGCGAAATGTTGAATCACCGGCGTGGTTTTACGCTGCCGGAAATGCGTCGGATGTTTCAGGAAATTGCGCGTGATTTTGCGGCAATTCCGCAGGAACGCTGTGCGAAAATCCGAGTTGGCGTCGTCGGCGAGATCTATGTGAAATTTTCCCCTCTTGGCAACAATGGTCTGGAAAAGTTTTTGTTGGAGCAAGGCTGCGAAGTGATGTTGCCGGGCGTGATGGGATTCGTGATGTATGCGCTTTCCAATCAGGAAATTGATCGGAAACTCTATGGCGGGAAGGCAATTATGGCGACGGTTTCAAATGTGGCGTTGCGGTATCTGGAAGCTGTGGAACGTGCTATGTTGGACGCCATTCGCCAGCAGGGATGTTTTACGGCGCCGGCTCCGTTTGCCAGGCTAGAAAAACTGGGTGAACGTGTGATCAATCGCGGAAGTAAAATGGGGGAAGGATGGCTTTTAACTGCCGAAACTTTGGAACTGGTGGAAAATGGATATCCTAATGTCATCTGTGCGCAACCTTTTGGTTGTTTGCCGAACCATATTAATGGTCGGGGTATGATGAATCGCATTAAAGAGCTCGCACCGCAAGCGAACATTGTCGCGATTGATTATGATTCCGGCGCGGCAAGCGTCAACCAAGAGAACCGTATTAAATTGATGTTGTCCTCTGCAAAGCGGTCTGGAGACCCGGTACACAATGTGCCGGAGACGCAGCTTTCTCATAATGTCGAGCATGAATATGCCGCAACATAACGTGGGAGTTCAGTGAATAGGGAAATAACAGATTTTCTAAAAAACACCCCTTCAACACAGGTTGAACCTGCCTTGAGGGGGTGTTTTTTGCTTTTATGCGTTCTAACCGCACCAAACTTTTGATAAAAACAAATTAAATTTCAAAAGTTCCCCGGAATGCCAATCCCACATTGCCGGTAAGCGTGATTCCTGCATCATCGTAATGGACGATTAAATCGCCTCCTGCCAGTTTCACGGTGATATCTTCCCCGCGACGGCAGTAACCGTTTTCAACGGCAGCTACAACAGCGGCGCAGGCTCCTGTACCGCAAGCCAGCGTTTCACCGTTTCCACGTTCCCAGACGCGCATTTTTAAGGTCGTTTCGTTTACCACACGCACAAATTCCGTATTGACACGGGCAGGGAAGATCGGCGCATGTTCAAACATGGGGCCTATTTGCGCGAGATTAAGCGTGTCGATTTGGTCGAGGAAGACGACACAATGCGGATTTCCAACAGAGACACAGGTAATCCGATAGGTACCGTCTGCAATTTGCACTGGGCGATCCACAGCGCGTTCGCCGTCTAAAAGGACCGGGAGAGACGCCGGAGTGAGATCCGCACATCCCATATCGACACACACGCTGGAGGCTTTCCCTCCGCTGATATAGAGCTTGCAGTGCCGAATACCGCTACCGGTTTCGATTTTCAACTCTTCGCGCTGCGCAATACCGTTGTCGTAAAGGTATTTTGCTACGCAACGGACACAGTTGCCCGCCATTTGTCCTTCGCTGCCGTCAGAGTTAAAAATACGCATACGTGCGTCGGCTTTGTCGGAATGCTCGATTAAAACAATTCCATCGCTGCCAATCCCGTAATGACGATCACAGAGCCCTACGCAGAGGGATTCCGGTGAAGCCAATGTTCCATCGCGATTATCAATATAAATGTAATCGTTTCCGCAAGCCTCCATCTTCTGGAATGCAATGGTTTGGCGTGCAGTACGCAGATGATTGATATCAACTAGTTCCGTGTTCAACTGCGTATAGCGGCTGCGAATCATGTCCGCCAAGGCACTTGCCGTATCCAATGAGGTCAAGCAGGCAATGCCAAGCTGCATAGCGCGACGGTGGAGGGCAATGTAATCTCCCATCGTGGAGTCTTCCAAGGCTCCCGTATAGACAACGTAGTGAATTTTCCCAGACTCTAAGAGGGAGAAGAGTTCATTTCCAGCAGCACGGACCGTTGTTACATCAATACCAAGCTGCCGTACGGCATCCGCCGTTCCTTCTGTTGCATAGAGCGCCATGCCAAGTTCATAGAATTTTTTTGCGAGAGATAACACATCCTGGTAGTCGTGTTCATCTACGCTGAGCAAGACACCGCCGGAACGGTTTTGCCATGCATCCAGACGATAACCTGCTGCTGTCAGCCCCTTATAAAGGGCTTCTGCGAGAGTTTTGCCAATTCCAAGAACCTCACCGGTAGATTTCATTTCCGGTCCTAACAGGGAGTTTACATCGTTTAATTTTTCAAAAGAGAAAACCGGGACTTTGACTGCACAGTAAGGCGGCGCTTTGTAAAGGCCGGTACCGTATCCCAGTGAAGCCAGCGGTTCACCCAGCATCACGCGAGACGCCAGCACCACCATGGGTACTCCCGTAACTTTACTGATATAGGGGACTGTGCGGGAGGCACGCGGGTTGACTTCTATGACATAGAGCTCGTTGTGGTAGATAAGATATTGAATATTGACAAGGCCCTGGGTGCCGAGAGACAGAGCGAGTTTTTCCGAGCAATCGACGATCTTTTCCAGCATGATATCGGTGAGATTATAGGGGGGATATACGGCAATAGAATCACCGCTGTGCACGCCTGCGCGCTCAATATGCTCCATAATACCGGGAATTAAAATATCCCGTCCATCGGAGATGACATCCACCTCTAATTCAATACCTGGCATGTATTTGTCGATGAGCACCGGGTTTTCAATGCTGCCGGACAGAATGACGGACATATAATTGCGTACTTCCTCTTCGCTGTGCACGATGGTCATGTTCTGCCCGCCAATGACATAGGAAGGCCGCAAAAGTACCGGATAACCAAGGCTTTCCGCCGCCTTCACGGCCTCCTCCATGGTCATAACAGCGGTTCCCTTTGGACGCCGGATACCGTGCTGCTCCAGGAGCCGGTCAAACCGCTCCCGGTCTTCCGCAAGGTCAATCCCATCCGCCGAAGTTCCGAGAATCGGAATGCCATTTTCATGCAGGAATCGAACCAGACGAATTGCCGTTTGTCCGCCAAAAGCGACCACAACGCCGATCGGTTCTTCAACGCGAATTACGTTCATGACATCTTCTGCCGTAAGCGGTTCAAAATAGAGCCTATCGCCGGTATCGTAGTCTGTGGAAACCGTTTCCGGGTTATTGTTGATAATAATCACTTCATATCCCAGCGTCTTTAACGCACGGACGCAGTGGACAGAAGAATAGTCAAATTCAATGCCCTGACCAATTCGAATAGGTCCGGAACCTAAGACGATGATCCTGGGTTTTCCGCTTCGCGGGAAGGAACGCGCTTCGCAGTAATCGTCATAGGTGGAGTAGAAGTAGGGCGTCCCAGCGTCGAATTCCGCACTGCACGTATCGACCATTTTATATACGGCATGGAGTGACGGAAGTTCTCTTGTGCCGGATAAGCGCCGTAGCGCGGAGTCTTGGTAGCCAAGTTTCTTACCTCTTATATAATCTTCGTTGGAAAGACCGTTGCGAATGGATTCCTCAAATTGTGCCAGATTATGCAAGCGTTCCAAAAACCAACGGTCAATCATGGTGATTTCATGAATGGTATCAATGGAGATCCCCGTTTTTATCGCCTCAAAGATGGTAAAAATACGGACATCATCCATATTATGAAGACGCTCTAAGACAGGCGTATCGGTTCCCGGATCACGGTTGAGCGTATCCAGTGAAATTTCCGCACCACGAATGGCCTTCATAAGAGCCATTTCAAACGTGGGACCGATTGCCATCACTTCTCCCGTTGCCTTCATTTGTGTGCCAAGCGTACGGCTGGCATTTTGGAACTTGTCAAACGGCCATTTGGGGAATTTGACGACAATATAATCAAGGGCAGGTTCGAATGCCGCCCATGTGCGTCCTGTGATCTCGTTTCCAATTTCATCTAAAGTATAGCCAAGTGCTGCCATGGTGCTGATTTTCGCGATCGGGTAGCCGGATGCCTTGGATGCCAGCGCAGAGGAACGGGAAACACGGGGATTGACTTCAATGACGGCGTACTCAAAACTCTCCGGATTCAGAGCAAACTGACAATTACAACCGCCAACAATACCAAGCGCACGAATGATATTGAGCGATGCGGTACGCAGCATATTGAGTTCACGGTTAGAGAGCGTTAAAGCAGGCGCCACGACAATACTGTCGCCGGTATGGATTCCAACAGGATCAAAATTTTCCATGGAACACACGGCAACGGCATTATCTGCGCTGTCACGCATGACTTCGAATTCAATTTCTTTCCAACCGAAAATGTATTTTTCAATCAAGACTTGCCGGATGGGAGATGCGTCAAGTCCAGTTGCCGCAATTATTTGCAGTTCTTCCGGAGTATTGGCCACACCGCCGCCCGTACCGCCTAATGTAAACGCAGGACGTACAATGATGGGATATCCGATTTCCTTCGCGATAGAAAGCGCAGTTTCCACATCATTGGCAATTTCAGAAGGAATGGTCGGTTCGCCGATTTCTGCCATAGTGTCCTTAAAGAGCTGACGATCTTCTGCACGGTCGATAGAACGTGCGTCCGTACCAAGCAGGCGCACACCGTTTTCCGCCAAAAATCCCTCTTTAGAAAGCTGCATAGCAATGGTTAAGCCGGTTTGCCCGCCGAGACCCGCCAGCATACTGTCGGGGCGCTCTTTTTTTATAATTCGCTTAATGGTGTCGATAGTCAGAGGCTCCAGATAAATTTCATCGGCGGACGCCTGATCCGTCATAATGGTGGCGGGGTTGGAGTTTACCAGAACGACATCCAATCCCGCATTTTTTAAGACACGGCAAGCCTGCGTACCGGCGTAGTCAAATTCCGCTGCCTGACCGATGACAATTGGTCCGGAACCTATGACCAGAACCTTTTTAATTCTTGTATCAAGAGGCACAATTACACCCTCCCAGTTATTACAGATACCGCTTTATGTGTTTGCCATCAGCTTTACGAGAACGGCTTTTTGTGCGTGCAAACGGTTCTCCGCTTCGTCAAAAATTTCTCCTGCATGAGATTCAAATACATCCGCGGTAATCTCTTCACCGCGATGCGCGGGGAGACAGTGGAGAACCATGGCGCCGGAATGGGCAGCCTTTAAAACGGAATCATTAATTTGATATCCCTGGAATGCCAGCATCCGCTGAGCTGCTTCACCTTCCTGGCCCATTGAGGCCCAAACGTCTGTATAAAGTACATCTGCATCCCGGGCGGCTGCGTACACATCCTCCGTACAGGTAAAATCTCCGTTTTCAGCTGCCCATGCCATCAGGGCGGCATCCGGTTTATAGTTGGCAGGACAGGCAATAGAAACCGACATACCGGTCTTAATTCCGCCAACTATAAGGGAATTTGCCATGTTATTACCGTCTCCGATAAAACAAAGTTTGTTGCCACGCAGTGTACCTTTATATTCCCGAATGGTCATTAAATCCGCCAATACCTGGCAAGGATGCGCGTAATCGGTTAAACCGTTAATGACAGGAATAGAACCGTATTCTGCCAACGCTTCCACTTCAGCTTGTGCATAAGTGCGGATCATGATACCGTCCAAATACCGGGAAAGTACGCGCGCTGTATCTTCGACCGGCTCGCCACGCCCGATTTGCAGATCATGAGAGCTTAAGAATAAAGCAGAGCCACCGAGCTGGTACATACCGGCTTCAAAAGATACTCTGGTACGCGTAGAAGATTTTTGAAAAATCATCCCGAGTGTTTTCCCGGCCAGCAAATGATGCTGAATTCCGTTTTTCTTTTCATATTTTAATTGGTCAGCGGTATTCAGGATCTCATTGATTTCAGAGGGCGTAAGATCCATCAATTTTAAAAGATGTTTCATTTCGCCAAAACCTCCTTTAAGACTGCAACGGCTTCTGCAAGTTCCTCAAAGCTGATGGAAAGCGGAGGCAACAGACGGATCTTGGTCTTTGCGCTGAGGACCAGAACGCCGCGCTCCATACATTCGGCAATGACTTCTTTTGCCGGACGTTCACTGGCAATGCCGAGCATCAATCCACGCCCAGACACACTGACAACCCCAGAAGCACCTTCCAATTGAGCACGAATATAATCTGACTTTTTCCGAACATCTGCCAGGAAAGCGTCGTCAATACGGGAAAGTACGCTTAAAGCTCCCGCGCAGCACACCGGATTTCCGCCAAATGTGGAACCGTGAGATCCCGGTGTCAGGGTATCCTTCACTTTTTCTCCCAACATAGTTGCCCCCAGCGGAAGGCCGCCGGCCAATCCCTTTGCTGTTGAAACAATATCCGGCATAAACCCATAGTGCTGGAAGGAGTAGAGTTCCCCAGTGCGGCCATTGCCGGTCTGTACTTCATCTACAATAACCAGAATATCCTGCTCTTTTCCGATTTTTGCAATTTCTGCAATATATTCTGCCGGCAATTCATTGACGCCGCCCTCACCTTGAATGGTTTCCAGCATGATAGCAGCGCAGGCATTCTCCTGAAGTAACTGGTGCAATTCAGGAATATCACCCGGCGTAGCATAAACAAAGCCTTCGGTAAAGGGGCCAAATTCCGTGTGGAAACTGTCCTGACCGGTGGCTGCCAAGGTTGTAATGGTGCGTCCGTGGAAACTGTTTTTCAGTGTGATGATGGTATGACGCCCTTCCCCGTACTTTAAAAAAGAATAACGGCGGGCGGCTTTGATGGCGCATTCATTTGCTTCGGCGCCGGAATTGGAGAAGAATACGCGGCACATTCCGGTACGTTCACAGAGCATTTTTGCCAGTTTGACGCAAGGTTCTGTATAATAAAGATTAGAAGTATGTTGCAGTGTTTTTACTTGCTCGATGACGGCATTTTGCCAAACTTCATCTGCATAACCAAAGCTGTTGACAGCAATACCGGCGCCTAAATCAATGTACCGTTTTCCGGTTTCGTCATAAGCAATTGCGCCTTTCCCTCGCACAATTTCAACTGGAAACCGCGCATAGGTATTTGCAATATACGTGCTGTCATATTGTTTAATATCCGCCATAATTGTCACCTCCGACAAACATTGTACCAATGCCTTCGTCCGTCAAAATTTCAATGAGAATGGAGTGGGGGACACGACCGTCAATAATGAAGACCTTATGGACACCGCGCCGGATAGCCTCAATGCAGCATTCCACTTTCGGAATCATCCCACCGGATATAATGCCCTCTCGCATAAGTTGAGGCGCCTCGCTGACGTTAATCTGGGAAATCAACGAGGAAGGGTCATCCTTATCGCGCAGGATACCGCTGATATCGGTCATGGAGATCAAACTTTCCGCCTTTAACATTCCCGCAATGCGAGCCGCAGCGGTGTCTGCATTAATATTGTAAATATTCCCTTCGCAGTCACAGCCAATTGTGGAAATGACGGGAATATATCCTTTTTCTAAAACATCCAGAATCGGCTCAACGTGGATATTTGTAATCTCACCGACATAGCCCAATTCAGGTTTCAATTGCTTTGCCTCAATCAAATGTCCGTCCGTACCGCACAGGCCAATGGCTTTGCCGCCAATGTTCTGCAGAAGGTTGACAAGGCTCTTATTGATTTTTCCCGCAAGCACCATCTGTACAATATCAACGGTCTCTGCGTCCGTCACACGTAAGCCGCCGACAAATTCGCTCTTTTTGCCGATTTTCCCGAGCATTTCCGTAATCTCGGGACCGCCGCCGTGCACCAGAACAACACGGATGCCGATAAGAGAGAGTAAAACAATATCGCGCATGACGGCGCGCTTTAAATCTTCGTTAATCATGGCGTTTCCGCCATATTTCACGACGATAATTTTGTTGTTATACTTTTGAATATAAGGGAGTGCATGTACTAGTACTTCTGCTCTCTGCGTATTTGACAGTTCCATCAAAAAACGTTCCTTCCTTCAAGTGCGGTAATCACCGTTAATTTTGACATAGTCATAAGTCAGGTCGCAACCCCATGCGGTAGCGGTGTAATTTCCGTCGTGCAGTTGAACCAAAACAGTAATTTCCTCTTCCGTCAAAATCTTCTTGGCAAGATCTTCATCAAAGTTGAGACCTGATCCCGCTTCACAGACCAGAATTTCACCTGCCGCGGAGAGATAGGAAACGTCGATTTTGGAAACATCCACATCTGCGCCGCTGTAGCCGATTGCGCACATGACGCGGCCGCAGTTGGCGTCGGCGCCGAACATGGCGGCTTTGACAAGAGCAGACGAAATGACAGATCTGGCAGCAATTCGTGCAGCCTCCTGCGTTTTAGCGCCTTCCACTTTACACTCCAGCAGTTTGGTAGCGCCTTCGCCGTCTTTCGCGATCATCCGACTCAGTTTTACAGTGACGTGGTGCAGCGCCCGGCAAAATGCGTCGTAACCGGCGCCCGGTGACGTAATTTCCGCATTCCCCGCTATACCGTTTGCCATGATAGATACCATGTCGTTGGTAGAGGTATCGCCATCGACGCTGATCATATTAAAAGAAGTTTGGACATCGGCGGAAAGCGCCTTTTGAAGCATTTCCGGCGTAATTGCCACATCGGTGGTAACAAAAATCAACATGGTTGCCATATTGGGATGGATCATGCCGGAACCCTTTGCAATGGCGCCCAAACGGCACTCCGTACCGTCTACGTCGAAGCTGACGGCGACCTCTTTTACCTGGGTGTCCGTTGTCATGATCCCTTCCGCTGCCGCAAGGCTGTTGTCGGTGCCAAGCCCGGACACAAGCGAGGGAATACCGTCTGCAATAGGCGTCAGATCAAGCGGCTGACCGATCACGCCTGTTGAAGCGACAATGATATCGGATGCGGGAATGCCAAGTTGCGCGGCCACCAGGCCGCAGGTTTTCTCTGCAATTTCGATGCCGTTTGCGTTGCAGGTATTTGCATTGCCGCTGTTGCAAATCATGGCCTGTGCATAACCGTCTGCAATATTCTGCTTTGTAACGGTAATCGGCGCACCTTTCACCAGGTTTTGGGTATATACTGCTGCTGCTACGGCACGTTTTTCACTAAAAATCAAAGAAAGATCTTTTTTGGTTTTGTTTCTGCGTATTCCGCAGTGTACGCCGTTTGCGGTAAATCCCTTTGCGGCGCAAACGCCGCCTGTAATCTCTTTCATGGTTCCACCTCGTTATATAGAAAGCCCATGTGTGGGATGATCCCCCAACATGATGTTCATACATTGTATTGCGGCACCGGAGGCGCCTTTTCCCAGATTGTCAAACCGGGAGATCAAAAGAATTCGTTCTTCGTTTCCCATAACGGAAATTTGCATGGCGTCGCTTCCTGAAATGGCGTTTGCCGAGCAGAATCCGTTTTCGTCCATCGCTTCCTGGTAGCGAATAACCGGCCCTTGATAAAGCGACCGATAAGTGTTCTGAATATCGGAAACCGTGTATCCCGGGTTCAGCATGTCCCGGAAAATCGGGACCGTCACGACCATACCGCTGTAAAAATCGGAAACAATCGGGCAGAAAATCGGAGCTTTTGCAAGACCGCAAACAGCCTGCATTTCCTTTAAATGTTTGTGCTGCTGCGTCAACCCGTATTGACGCGGCGCGTCCAGCAAGGCAGAGCGACCATCGTCCTCATACTGCGCAATCATCTTTTTTCCGCCGCCGCTGTAGCCGGTAACGGAATGGCAGGTGAGGGCTGCATCTGCAGGAAGGATACCTGCCGCAACAAGCGGGTAAACGAGAGAAATAAATCCGCTGGCATGGCAACCGGGAACCGCCGTCCGTTTGGAGGACTGTAGCTGATGAAGGAAAGAAGGCGCAAGTTCCGGCAATCCGTAGCACCATCCGGGCTCTGTACGATGCGCGGTGGAGGCGTCGATGACACGGGTGTTTTCATTTTCAATCATGGAGACTGCTTCCCGTGCCGCTGCGTCCGGCAGGCAGAGAAAGGCAATGTCTGCCGCGTTAAGCGCTGCCTTGCGAGAAGCAGGATCTTTCCGTTTATCTTCATCGAGCACAATGAGCGAAAGATCCTCTCTTTCTGCCAGTCTTTCATAAATCCGAAGGCCGGTTGTGCCCTCTCTTCCATCAATAAATACCTTATACATGAGAAAGAAACTCCGTTACATATTTAATTTGTGCCTGAATGGAGGCTTCGGACGTACCGCCCTCGGAAATGCGTTTTGCCGCGCACGTTTCCAGGCGAATATCATCGTAAAGATCGGCTTCAAAAGCGTCTGTATATTTCCGATACTCTTCCAGCGGGAGGTTTTCCAATGTTAACCCACGCGAAATACACTCTGCAACAAGCTGACCGGTGATTTTATATGCAGTGCGGAACGGAATTCCTTTTCGCACCAGATAATCCGCGCAGTCCGTCGCATTGATAAAACCGCGGGATGCGGCTTCACGCATGTTTTCTTCCAGTACCTGCATGGTTTCAATCATGGGACGGAACACCGTCAAGCAGGCTTTCAGGGTATCCACACTGTCGAAGATGGCTTCCTTATCCTCCTGCATATCCTTGTTATAGGCGAGCGGCAGGCTCTTTAACATGGTAAGCGTGGCCATCAGATTGCCGTAAACCCGGGCGGTTTTGCCACGGACGAGTTCGGCAATATCCGGGTTCTTTTTTTGCGGCATGATGGAAGAACCAGTCGTGAAAGAATCGTCCAATTCGATGAATTTAAATTCCCAGGAGGCCCAAAGGATGATTTCCTCTGAAAAACGGGAGAGATGCATCATGACTGTTGCAAACGCCGCACCGAGTTCGATGCAGAAATCACGATCAGACACTGCATCAATGCTGTTCATGGCAATTCCGTCAAATCCCAGCGCGCCTGCCGTCATGCGCCGGTCGGTATCGTATGTCGTTCCTGCAAGCGCACAGGCTCCCAGCGGAGAAACATTCATGTGCCGAACAGCGTCCTGGATTCGCGTCATATCACGACAGAACATCATGGCATAGGCCATCAGATGGTGTCCAAACGTGACCGGCTGGGCACGCTGTAAATGGGTATATCCGGGCATGATGGTACCGGTATGCCGTGCGGCTTGTGCGAGCAGCGCAACAATCAACTCCCGAATCAACGACAGAATGGTCTCACATTCGTCACGCAAGTAAAGACGAAGATCTGTTGCAACTTGGTCGTTGCGGCTGCGTGCCGTATGCAGTCGTTTTCCCGCGTCGCCGATTCTTTGGGTCAAAACCGCCTCGACAAACATGTGAATGTCTTCACACGCAGGATCAATTGTCAACGTTCCATCTTCCAGGTCATTTAAAATTTGCTGCAGTCCGTCCAGGATGAGATCCACGTCCTGCTGCGGAATAATTCCGCGCGCACCCAGCATGGCGGCATGCGCCATGGAGCCGCGGATATCCTGACGAAACATGCGACCGTCTACCGCAATGGAGGAATTAAAATCATCCGCCACTTCGTCGAGACTTTTGGAGAATCTTCCGGCCCACATTTTATCCATGTTGCTGCCTCCTTGCGTACGTGCTTATTTGTTTGTTCTTTTTGCGTCGAGTTTTGCTTTTACCTTGATGGGCAAACCAAAGAGGTTGATAAACCCTGCGGAATCAGCCTGATTATAATCTTCATCTTCGCCGAAGGAAGCGGTCTGCTCGTCATATAATGTATAGGGCGAGGTGACACCCGCATTGATGAGATTCCCTTTGTAAAGCTTGAGCGTAAC
>CALWBW010000038.1 GCA_944376195.1 uncultured Clostridia bacterium
GCATTTACGCCGTACGTCCGGGCGATGGTTCCGCGCGCGAACAGGCTGCATCCTGCCAGCGTGTATTGGGCGGTTGTGCCAATATTGCGTATGAATATGCAACACGCCGTTATCGAGCCAATTTGATGAACTGGGGCATGCTGCCCTTTACGTTCTCCGGGGATGGCCCTGAAACCTTTGCGGTTGGTCAGTATGTCTATGTACCGCATATCCGCGAAGCGCTGCGGCAGGGAAATCAAACGGTGGACGCCTTGATCCTGAAAGAGGATTCAGTTGTCCCCATTTCGCTTACGCTGCCGGAATTCACTGCCGAAGAGCGGGATATCCTGCTGGCCGGCTGTCTGATCAATTATTACGCAGAACGTCTATGAGAATTATGGCTGTAGATTACGGCGATGCCCATACCGGCATCGCCGTATCCGACCCAACGGGGTTTATTACAGGGTATACGGATGTCATTGACATGCATGACCCGGTTCGGTGTGCAGATCTGGTGATTTCTGCGGCACGGGAGCACGGTGTTGGAAAAATTGTGGTAGGCCGTCCTCTCAATATGAATGGTACTGCGGGCGACCGGGTCGCGAAAGCGGAGGCGTTTGCCGCACTCCTGCGCGAACGGATAGACGTAGACGTTTTGCTGTGGGATGAACGCCTTACATCCGTCGATGCCAATCGCATTTTATCGGATGCGGGGAAGAAACGAAAGCGGCAAAAACGTCTCGTTGACGCCGTCGCAGCATCTTTGATTTTACAGAGTTATTTGGATTTTTGTTCCCGTCGGGATTGATTTTCCGTTTTTCTCTGGGCGGGCTGCGCTTTGGTAAAGAGTTCGCGGATTCCGATATAAAACAGTATGCCGCCAAACAGCCGTTTTATGATAGCAATGGGCAGAAACGGAGCCAGGTAAGAGACAAGAGCTGCTGTGATGATTCCTGCAATGGCAGCCGGCCAGAATGCGGTCCAATCAATCCGTCCGCCTTTTGCATGAAACCAGAGCGAGGCTCCGGCAGCCGGGAGAAAATAACTCAGGTTAATGGCTTGCGCTGCACTCTGTGATGTGTTGCAGAAGAGAACCAGGATTAGGATCAGCAGCGTTCCGCCGCCGATTCCATATCCGGATAATATTCCGGTCGCAGCGGCAATTAAAAAAGCGGGAAACCAGGTAAGTGTCGGCATTAGAGAGAAAACACCATCTTTATGCCAGCGTAAATCATAAATACCCCCAGAATTCGACGCAGCCAAACAGCAGAAAACCGGTTGAATGTCAATCCGGCGGCGATCCCTCCTGCCAATCCGCCTGCAAGATAGGGGAGCAAGTCTAAGAAGTCAACCTGCTCACGGGCGAGATACTGCGCTGCGGATACGGCACACAGAGGCAGGATTACCGCGACGGAAGTGGGGAGTGCGCGTCGTACATCGAGTTTAATTACGCGAATCAGCATTGGAACAAGGAGCAGTCCGCCACCCGCGCCAAAGAGGCCGTTTGCAAGGCCTGCGAGTGCGCCTGCAAGGGCGCAGAGCCCATGTTTCTTCATCATAAAATACCAGGATCAGATTAATACATGTTGCGAATTAAAATTATTTGTGTTGGAAAACTGAAAGAGCGCGAATATATGGCGCTGTGTGAAGAGTATCGTAAACGACTTTCGCGTTTTTGCCGCGCGGAAGTCGTACAACTGGAGGAACAGCGGCTTCCGGATCGTCCTTCAAAGGCACAAATTGCCGATGCGTTGCGGCGAGAATCCGAACTGATACGTGCGGTTATTCCGCGCGGCGCCTATACGGTAGCACTTTGTGTGGAAGGAAAAGGAATGACAAGCGAAGCATTTGCGGGCGTCATGGAAAATGCGGGGCTGACAGCGGATACGGTTTGTTTCCTGGTCGGCGGTTCGCATGGACTCGATGAAACATTAAAACGGGAAGTTTCCCTCCGGCTTTCCTTTTCCGCGATGACGTTTCCGCATCACCTCTTCCGTGTGATGCTGCTTGAACAAATATATCGCGCGTTTGCGATAAACAGCGGGTCGCACTATCATAAATAATCAGGATTTATCGCCCGGCTTGAAAACCAGCGCAACCAGGTAGCCAAAGAATACGGAAGCACTGATGCCGACTGCTGCGGCGCGTACGCCGCCCATTAGTACGCCAAGCAGGCCATGGGTCGAAACTGCTTCCCGCACCCCGTTTGCCAGTAAATGACCAAATCCGATAATTGGAACGGTTGCCCCTGCGCCGGCCCAGTTGACGAGTGGTTCGTAAAGACCCACGCCGGATAAGAGAATACCCATCAAAACATAGCTGACGAGGATTCTTGCCGGTGTCAATTTGGTCTTATCGATGAGAATTTGTCCGATTGCGCATAGCGCGCCTCCGACGAGAAAGGCTTTTAGATAAATCATAGATCACCTCAAAGCGGAAATTTGATTTCCAACAGATGGCAAATAGAGGGGATACTTTCACCTTGTTGAATGGCAAGTGGGCTCATCAGCGCGCCCGTTGCACAAAATAGGATTCGGTGCCACTGTCCGGCAAGCATCCCGTTGAGAAGATGTCCGCATAGAACGGAGGCCCCGCAACCGCAGCCTGAGCCGCCTGCATGCGTGTCCTGCCCTTCGGCATTAAAAATTAAACAACCGCAATCGTCGTAAATGTCGTTTAAGTCTATGCCGTCTTTTTCGAAAGCATCGAGGAGAATTTCCCGTCCGATTTTTCCCAAATCGCCGGTTAGGATACGGTCGTAGTCGGCAGGTCCCGTCCCGGTATCGCGGAAAAACGCCGATATTGTGTCATAGGCGGCAGGTGCCATGTCTTTTTTTGCGCAATAAAAGTCCCGGAAACGAATTGGTTTCCGGGATTTTTATGATTTTCAATTTGGTTTTTAAACTTGTGGCCGCAGCGCAAACCAAACTGCGACGATCAGACAAAAAATGATACAGGCAAGGAAAAAAATCACCTGTTTAGAAAGCGGCTTTTTTCTCATGTAGACTCCTTAATTTGATACGTTTATTCCGTTTTATGAAGTTCTTCAGAAGAACCTGTTTCCAGACATTCGGGGAGAGCATCATCCGTTTTCTGTGGGGAATGGGCCTCGTTTTCAGAAAGATCCGTTTCATGTTCTGCGTCTTCCGGATCTCCTTCCACAAGTTCCGCAGGAGGCAGAAATCCTTCGAAAATTTGAATGTCAATGCCGGAATCAAACAACCGATAGAAATCTTCTGCGGTACGGACGGTCCATGCGACCGGAACTGCATGCAGAAGCTTTACGGCGGCACGATAGGAGAGATTGTTCATCTGTGTGTGATCGTAGGCAATAAAATGCGGGCGGGAGATGAAATTAAGAAGCAAATATTGCAGCGGAAACGCTTTCATCCCGTTTCCGTTTCCCATTAGACGGCAGGACAACTGGCCGCGAAACAATTTTGGTCTGGCGCGGCGAATACGTCCAAGCAGCAGTGGATCAAATGACTCCACACAATATGGCCCCTCATACTGGTCAAGCAGATTAAGCGCCTGTTCTACTAGTTCTTTGTTGTGGGAGGTATGCTTGAATTCCACGATAAGCGGCACCTGTCCGTTTACCAGGCGCAGGACCTCTGAAAAAAGCGGAATCTGTTCCTGCGTATCCAAAAGGCGCAATTTCTGCAAATCAGCGTAATCAAATTCTTCGATTTTTCCAGAAACGCCGCACATCCGTGTGAGCGTATCATCGTGAAATACTAAGACTTGGCCATCACGGGAAAGCGCAATATCCAATTCAATTCCATAGCCGTATTCTACCGCAAGCCGAAACGCAGGGAGGGAATTTTCCGGCGCGTGTTCCATTTGCCCATGCAACCCTCGATGCGCAAAAGCATGTCCTAAAAACGGAGCAGTTTGTTCCGGTTTTGTGTCAGAGGGACACAAAAGCAGCAGCCAAAGGAAAAATAGAAATAGCAGAAAAAGCAAAATACTCATACCGATCGCCATAAAAGACACCTCATGCGCATTATATGCCAATTAAGGATTTATGTCAAGCAATGTGCGAAATACACAAAAAAAGCAAATTACCCCGGCGTGAAAAGGAATCTTGTCGATTGCACGTGGGTAAAAAATCGTGTATAATGTAAATGGGAATATATAACCAAGAACTCCCATGTTTTTCGGGGAAAAAGGCAGGTGAACGATATGCGCAAGGACGTTATGATCCGGATTAACGGTTGCCCCAAATATGAAGACGCGGACGGCGAAGTGATTGAGTTAAAAACGGCCGGGCGCTTATATCGAAAAAACGGAAGTTATTATATTATTTATAAGGAAAGCGAACTGACAGGGATGGACGGCGTCACCACAACGCTGAAAATTGAGAAAAACCGCGTTACGCTGATGCGAAATGGACTGCACCCTTCCCAGATGATTTTTGAGAAAGGACAGCGGCATTTTGGAATCTATAACACGGAGTTTGGTTCCCTGACCATCGCGGTTTCTGCCAGAGATGTTCGTCACAGTATGACGGACTCCGGCGGTGAACTCTTTATAGATTATGCGATAGAAGTAGACCATGTATTGACAGGGGAAAACCTGTTTAAGATCCATGTTGAAGAAACGGAGCCGGCTGAAAGGCCGATTTTTTCCTGATTTGTTTTATGAAGCAGTAACGGAGGGCTTATGAATTATATCCAACTTGCAAAGGATCAAATTGCCGCGTTGACAAAGGCGGCGTATCAGCGTGCGTCGGAGGCGGGTGCTTTGCCTGCTGTGGAGGACCTCTCCTTCCCGGTAGAAATTCCGCGTGACGCTTCTCACGGTGATTATTCCTGTACATTTGCCATGGCGGCAGCAAAAGCGCTTCGGATGCCGCCGCGCAAGATTGCGGAAGCGGTGTGCTCTTATCTCGCATTGGATGGTACGTATTTTGATTCTGTGGAAATTGCAGGTGCCGGATTTATGAATTTCCGCCTTGGCGTTTGCTGGTATCGCGAGGTTTTGGCTGCAATCGAGCGGGAAGGAAATGATTTTGCAAAGACAAATGGTTATGCCGGACAGAAAATCATGGTGGAATTTGTATCGGCAAATCCCACCGGTCCGATGCATATGGGAAACGCCCGCGGCGGTGTTTTAGGCGATTGCCTGTCAAGTGTACTGGCTCTTTCCGGTGCGGATGTGACCCGGGAATTTTTGATTAACGACGCGGGAAATCAGGTGGACACGTTTGGCCGTTCTTTAGAGGCACGTTTTCTGCAGCTCTATCCGGAAACTGCGGATACGCCGTTCCCGGAAGACGGGTATCATGGCGACGATATCCGGGAACTGGCTGCTGCTTTTAAGGAAGCGCATGGCGCGGAATATCACGACGCGCCGTCTGCGGAGCGCCGGAACGCATTGATTCAATTTGGACTGGGTCACAATATTCCGAAAATGAAGTCCGACCTGGCACGTTACGGGATTCAGTATGACGTGTGGTTTTCCGAGACGACTCTGCATGAGAGCGGCGCCGTACGCGAGACTGTGGAGTTTTTAACGGAAAAGGGATATACGTATGAAAAGGATGGCGCTATCTGGCTGCGTACGACGCAGTTCGGCTGTGAAAAAGATGATGTCCTGCGGCGTGCAAACGGGTTCTATACGTATTTTGCGGTGGATATTGCCTATCACCGCAATAAATTCCTGGAGCGCGGTTTTGATAAGGTGATTAATGTCTGGGGAGCGGATCACCATGGCCATGTTGCGCGTCTGAAGGCTGGTTGTGCGGCAATCGGCATAGATCCTGAGCGCCTTGAAGTGGTACTGATGCAGTTTGTCAATCTGATGCGCAATGGAGAAATTGTCCGGATGTCCAAACGTACCGGCAAGACGATTAGCCTGTCTGATTTGCTCGATGAGATTTCAGTGGATGCGGCACGGTTTTTCTTCAATATGCGTCAGCCTGATACGCTGATTGATTTTGATCTGGATCTTGCCGTACGTCAGGACAGTGAAAATCCGGTATACTATGTCCAGTATGCACATGCGCGGATTTGCAGCTTGATTAAGACGCTGGCAGGAGATGGCGTTGCGGTTCCTGAGACGGAGAAGACAAAAATCGAACTGCTGACGGCCCCGGAAGAACTGGCGCTCATCAAAAAATTGGCTGCCTTGCCGGATGAGATTGCGGGTGCTGCGCGCGATCGCGATCCCTCCCGGGTAAATAAATATTTGATTGAAACAGCGGGAGATTTTCATCGTTTCTATAATGCCTGCCGCATTCGCGGCGCGGAGCCGGAGCAGATGGCGGCGCGCTTAAAACTGGCCGCAGCCACGCGCGATATTTTGGCAATTGCCTTGGATGTCATTGGTGTTACGGCGCCTGAAAGTATGTGATTTCAGGCAGGCAGGGTTTTGACTATGCGTAATTTATCAACAAAGAAGAAAATTGGTCTTATCGTAGCCGCGGCGCTTCTCGTCGCGGCTATTGTTTCAGCTCCTTATGTTATACAGGCAGTGGGAAAACTGCCATTTTTCCAATATCTCCGGCTTTCTGCTCTGGTCGACACCATAGAAGAACGGCAGATTTACTGGGAAGAGGGCGATGATCCGATGCTCATTGCGTATCAGGCGTATTTTGAGACGGAGGAAGAACCTTCTCAGACTGAAATCCGGAGTGCATTTGTGGAATTGATCCGGGAAGATTCGGAAAATTATTACACCCTTGCCAATCTGATGCTTTCTCACTATGATGCCTATTCAAAGCTTATCTCGCAAGAGGATTATCAACGGTTATATCCGGAAAACGAAAATTATGGAGGGCTTGGCATGGTGGTTTCCGCCTGCGAGCCGTTTATTCGCGTGGTGAATGTTTATCCGGAGTCTGCGGCCGGGAAGGCGGGCGTGAAAGCAGGCGACTTGATTGTTCTGGTAAATGGAACGGATATCCGGCCGCTTGACTATGAGGAGGCTTCCGACTGTCTGGCTGAAGTGTCTGCGGACGGCGGTACGGTTGCCATCCTTCGAGAAGGGGAAAACGCACTGCTGACCATTGCATTGACGCCTGAGGAAGTTGTGATCCCGAATATTGACTGGAGTATCGAAAATGATACCGCCTATCTCAATGTGACGCTTTTCTCCGGTTCTGATTTCAATGATTTGGTCGATGCGGCGTTTGAGGAGTTTCGTGCCGCAGGTGCTACCCGGCTGGTGCTTGATATGCGTGATAATCGGGGCGGTACGATTTCTCTTTTAGTGCATCTGCTTGACGCGCTCACGCCTGAGGAAGGGGTTCTCATGTTCCGGGAAGTGAAGCGGGATAAAACCATCGAACACGTTTCAACCGGTATCGGGATGGCGTTTGAAGATGTTGTCGTACTGGCCAACGAAAATACCTGTAGTTCCGCAGAAGTGTGTACGGGGTATATGAAAGACCGCGGCTATCCGGTTGTGGGGACGTTAACATATGGGAAAGGTACCGGACTTTCCATCTTGGATTTTTATGGGGATGTGCTTGTGATTGCAACGATTGATATCGTTCTTCCGGAAACAGGGCGGTATAATGGAATTGGTATTTCGCCGACGATGGAAGTTACAGAAACCTATGCGCCGCTTTCACTGCCTGACTGCCTGCCGCTTGCCACGGACCGCGAAGTGAACGCGCAGAGCGATCCGGAGGAAATTCAGGCGCTGGAAGAACGCTTAGTGCTATTGGGATATCTGTTTGCTGAACCGGACGGCATTTGGGACGAGGAGACTGCGCAGGCGGTTGCTTCCGTTGCGGGGGAGGAAACATGCGAAACAGCAGATCCTGAAATTCTTGTCTGTCTGGAAGATATGATGGAACGCCTGTCTGAGGCTCGCTATTTTGTGGATACGCAGCTTGAAACCGCGTATGAATTACTGGATGCGGCGGATATTCCCGCCGCATAGAAAAAGGGGTTGTAGATATGCAGCAGTTTCCTTTTGCACTGCCGCTTTTGCTGGACGGTTCCACCGGCGTGATGCTGTCAAGAGCCGGCATGCCGGAAGGTGTATGTACGGAACAATGGGTGCTGGAGCATCCGGAAATTCTCATGGAGATCCAACGCGCATACGTCCGCGCAGGATCCCAGGCGGTCTATGCGCCGACTTTTTCTGCCAACCGTGTTAAGCTGGCTGCCTATGGCCTTGCAGATAGCGTACGGGAGATGAATCAAAAACTGGTGGCTATTTCCCGGGAAGCGGTGGGAAAGCATGTTTTAGTGGGCGGCGATATGACAGCGCTGGGGCTTTTTTTAAAACCGTTTGGGGACGCGACGTTTGATTTGTTTCTGGATGTCTATCAGGAGCAGGCAGAGGCACTGGAAAGTGCGGGCGTGGATTTTTTTATTGCCGAAACGCTGATGTCCTTGGCGGAGGCGCGTGCCGCCGTCATTGCTGTTCGGAAAGTGAGTCAAAAGCCGATTTTTGTTACGATTACCTGTGATGAACACGGCAGGATGTTGTCCGGCACACCGGCGACGGTAGCGCTTGTCATTTTGCAGAAAATGGGGATTTCTGCATTTGGATTAAACTGTTCCGTTGGTCCGGACGCTATGCTGCCTGTGGTACGGGAATTGGCGCCGTATGCCCGCGTTCCCTTGATTGTAAAGCCAAATGCCGGACTTCCGTCGATCGAAAATGGGAAAGCTGTATTTTCTCTGACACCAGAGGCGTTTACGGCGCATGTACAGGAGTTTGCCGCGTGCGGTGTTGGAATTTTTGGTGGATGCTGTGGAACGGATGATCGACACATCGCTGCTTTGTCGCGCAGGTTGTGTGAAATTTCCCTGCAACCTCCTGTTGGTGGCGTGATGTCTGAGAATTTTTGCGCGTGTGAAAGAGCGTTATTTCCACTCCGCACAGATTTGGATTTCGGTTCGCGTATCATAGCGTCCGACGAATTGGCGGATGATTTGGCAGATGCGGAAGATGCCGGTGCGGAAGGGTACTGGATTGTGATAGAAGATGAGGAAGGACTGAATGCGTTTTGTGAAAGTCAGTATTTGATCCAAAAACCGCTTCTGCTTTCCTCACCGGATTATAGGCTGCGCTGTCTGGCTTTTCAGGCATATCAGGGACTTGCTGTTTGTGAAAAAGCGGAATGCTCCGAGGAGTTGGCTGCATTTGGTGCGATTTTAAAAGAATAATTCCGTGCTTCCCTTGATTTTTCTCAAAAACTACGGTATGCTATGTCATGAAACACACATAGGAGGTTTGACTATGAGCGATTATGGTAATGACTTTGTTGTTCTGACAGACGATGAGGGTAACGAATATGAATTTGAACATCTGGATACGTTGGAACAAAACGGCGAAACATATATGGCGTTTATTCCCGCGGAGATGAGTCTGGATGATGAGGCGGATCTGGTCATTTTAAAACTGATTAATGAAGGAACTGACGAGGAAATGCTGGCCTCTGTCGATGATGAAGATGAGCTGCAGTCTGTGTTTGGCATTTTCCTGGAGCGGCTGCAAAACGACGAGTTTTACGAGGACGACGATACTGAGGAATTGGAAGAACTGGATGGAGAGGAAGAAGACGAAGAAGACGAAGAAGACGAGTAAGGCCGTCCATAAATTTCCCTTGTTTTTTCGCTGTTGCGTGATATAATAATAGTACCCTGCTTGGTGCGTGAGCGGATTTTGTTATTAACCCACAATTAATGACAATAGGGATGCGGATTCAAAAGTGGTTTGCAGGCCTCCCGGCCAAAAGGTTGGAAGTTGGAAGCAGTAAAACTGGAGAGAGCATCCCGCCCTACGGAAGTAGGTTATTAATTCTGTTCGCCACGGCCAAAGTGGGGATACGAAAGAAAACGCCCTGGATTTTTTCCAGGGCGTTATTTTTATCTGTTCAGCGCTCTTTCTTATGTACCTTGTCATAGATATCAATGAGTAACGCACCGGTGATGGTGATGGCAAGAACCATTAATGCCAACAATGGGTAGATTTTGGCGCAGGAAACTAAAACTGTGTTCATAGACTGGGTTTGCAGCTGCCCAAATAAAACCGCTACCACCAGCAATAGAAAACTAATGCGTGTTCCTTGAAGCAGAACCTCGGCACTGAGCGGGTGTAACGCACAGATACAGTCCCGAACTTTTTTTCGCATGGTATCGCTCCTTTATCATGATAACTAATTGTATCAAAATTGCGGAATTACGACAACCAACAAATTTGAGAAGGAATAGAAAATTATGTTAATTAAAGATGCATAAGGATACAGGAAATGGCAAGCTGTCATATGTTTCGCATAAATATTCAGTTTTTCTGTCGTCGGATTTTGTCGAGCGAAAATGCTTGCAAATACAGAATTTGTATAATAAAATACCGGCGAAACTAAAAACGGAGGATTGTAAAGCTTATGACAGAACGTAAAATCGAATATGCGTCTCAACATGTTGTAACGGACGCCGGCCGGAATTGCTTGATTAGGTATGCAATTACCGTGGATGAAATTGAAATTATTGAGAGTTTGATTGAGTGCTATGGTGTAGAAGTGCATTTGGTCAGCGCGGATAAAGAAGAATGCAAGACGATCCGCTGTATCACAACGGATGTAAAATCCATTGAAAAAATTCTACGTCTTTTGAGCGATGGTTTGGTATTCCCTGAGGATCTGGAAGAAACTCTTGAGAATATTTTAGAATAAATAACTTTAAAATTTGGGAGAAATATGCTATACTGATGCAAGAATTATAGTCTGTCTCAGAAGATGTAAAGGCAGACACATCCCATCTTTGGATTTTTGCAGCAGGGAGCGTGGTGACTTGTGAAGTGCCCATATTGTGGGGAATCGGATAGTAAAGTCGTGGATTCGCGACCAACTGACGAAGGAGGCAGCATTCGCCGCCGCAGGGAATGCCAAAGTTGTCAACGGCGTTTTACAACGTATGAGACAGTAGAAAGCCTTCCGATTATTGTAATCAAAAGAGACGGCAGCAGGGAGGCGTTTGATAGAAACAAATTGTTAAAGGGGCTATTTAAAGCTTGCGAAAAACGCCCTGTCTCATTAAAACAATTGGAAACGCTGGTCGACGAGGTGGAACAACATTTTCAGAATCGCTTGATGACAGAAGTGGCGTCCAGAGAGATCGGAGAGCTCGTGATCGAGAAACTGAGAAAGTTGGACGATATTGCTTATGTCCGTTTTGCCTCGGTCTATCGTCATTTTCAGGATCTCTCATCCTTCATGGCGGAACTAAACAGATTGATGAACGAAAATGAAAAAAGTGATACGTAAATTTGTTTGAGGCCTTTTCTTCAGTTGAAAGGCAATGGCCTTGCAAAAAAATCTTATAAGATTTTTACACACATGGGAGATAGAAACTCTCTCTAAATAATGCGCAGGAAACTTAAAAAAAAGGGCTGCCTGGATTCTTTATCTAGTATTAGATAATTCCGGGTTAGCTCTTTTTTTGTGGAGTAGGGAAGCACGCTAAATGTGATCTTTAATAAGGCGCGAACATGTAGTGCATCTTCCTTGTTTTTTCCATCACAAGATAGTCTGTTTTTGCCGCAGAAACAAAACAACATAATGTGTTAACATAACACAGAAAACATAATTTTTGGGCTAATGTCACAATTTTACGCATGGAGGCATTTTTTGCTTGTATTTTGCGAAAAAATGTATTATGATAATAATCGTTGTTTACCATAATCCTTTTTCGGTCTTTCTCCGCTGGTCTTTTGCATATACTCTGACAAGCAATGCTGTTCAAAGATAGGGAGGCGGAGTTATGAAAGGATTCTGGGAAAAAGGTGTGGCGTTTCGGACAGGCGTTCCCGGCAGGCAGGTGCTTTTTTTAGCGTGCTGCTATTTGTCGGGGGCTTTGCTGGGTTATTTTGTTCCGTTTTTTTCCGATGTGCCGACGGTACTTCTGGAAGCGCCGCAGTGGTCTGCTTTTTGGCGTTTGTTTTGGTATTATGCCAAGGGCTTGGTTGTGGCGTTTGTATGTAGTTATACTGCTTTAGGTTTGCTTGTGCAGCCTGCACTTTTGGCTGTTCGCGGCTACCTGACATGTACGGTTATCAGTTCTATTGTGATGTCTTTCTCGCAGCAAAATGCTCGGGAGATTTTAGCCGGAAACGCGCTTATCAGCCTGGTTTCTCTGCTCTGTCTGTTTTTTATGTGCATGGTGGGCTTACAAAACGCAAAAGCAGCTTTTTCCGTTGTAACGCGTCGTCGCATTGGACGCACGGAGCCGGGAATCGCCCTGCGTCCAGTTTTGTTTTTTTTCAGTTCTTTGCTTCTCATTGCGGCGGCTGGCGTTGTTAATATTCTATTGGCGTCTCGTCTGACCGACTTATTAAGCCGTATTTTTTAAACTGCGATTTGCGAAAGAAGGTGATGTCTTGAATCAGTATGTCGAGGAGTTTTCTACTTATTTGACAGAGGTAAAAAAGGCGTCCGTAAATACGTGTTTGTCTTATATGCGCGACATCACGCAGTTTGAAACGCACTTGACGGCGAATGGAATCCGTAATATACTGGAAGCCACTCCGGACGATATTGCATCCTATATTGCTTCCCTGGATCACGCCGGAAAATCTGACTCGACAATTCTGCGCGCGACGGCGGCGTTAAAAAGTTTCTATAACTATATGATTTTATGTGGTTATATTGAAAGTACGCCCATCAAAGCAGAAGTAAAACGCCGGAAGGAAAAGCATGTGCCGGAAATTCTCTCCAATCAGGAGATTTTCTTGCTGCTGAACCAACCCAAATGTACAGACGCAAAAGGAATTCGCGACAAGGCAATCCTTGAGCTGCTCTATGCGACAGGGATCCGCGTGACCGAGCTGATTTCGCTGAATGTGACGGATGTCAACGCTGATTTGGGGTTTATACGCTGTGTGGGAGAAGGGAAGGAACGAATGATTCCCATTTATCCTGCGGCGGCCGAAGCGTTGAAGCTGTACCAGCGTCGCGCGCGCAATGCGCTTGTCTCCAATCCAAAGGAAACGGCGCTTTTCGTCAACGTGTATGGAGAGCGGATGACCCGTCAGGGACTTTGGAAGATTATTAAGTACTATACGCATGAGGCGCGGATTAATAAGGAAATTACGCCGCAGACTTTGCGGCATTCGTTTGCCGTACATCTTCTGGAAAACGGCGCGGATCTGCACGCCCTGCAGGAAATGTTGGGACATGCTGATATTTCTTCCACCCAGGTCTATGTCAATATTGTCCGTGGGAAACTCAAAGACGCCTACAGCAAGCATCCATTGGCGTAATTACACAGAAGGAGACGGGGAATGGCAGGTTTTTTCAGAAATTTTTCGAGGGCCGGAAAGGGCGTTGCAAAAGATGCGCCGGATAAAAAGCGGTTTATTCTGTTTTTTGAAATTCTTTGGCGCAAGCTTTGGCAGATCATTGGCATAAATATTCTTTATTTTATTATTGTCTTGCCTTTGATGGCCTATGTGTTCGTGTTTATCATGCAGTCTGTTGGTATTGAGGCGTCGGATTTGTCCGGAAATACGCTTTTTATGATTTTCGGATACATTTTAAACCTTCCGCCGTTTTTCATGTGGCTGCTGGTTGGGCTGTCGGCAGTGCTTTACGGTCCCGCGACTTGCGGCCTGACCTATATTTTGCGCAATTATACAAGACAGGAACATGCGTGGACGTTTTCCGATTTTTTTGATAGAGCCAAAAAGAATTTTAAACAGGGATTGCTGGCCGGTATTATAGACATTGTGCTGGTGTTGAGCTGTTCGATGTATATGGCGATGGACACGTCGGCGTTAAGCGGGGGGCAATGGTACCTGCTTGCGTTTAAATATATCGCTTTAATTGTGTTTGTGATTTACTTCATCATGCGTTTTTACATTTATACATTGATTGTAACGTTTGACATGGAGTTTAAAGCAATCCTCAAAAATTCGTGGATTTTTGTAATACTCGGGTTCTTCCGGAATCTTTGCTCTGTTGTATTCATTGTGTTGAGTATTGCGACCAGCGTGGGTTACATGCTCGCGTTTTTTGGATTGTTTACCTTGGCCTTTTGCCGGTACATCGCCGTATTTAACGGATATCCTGTGATTGAACAGTATATGTTGCAGCCGATTCGCCGGAAAGAGGAGGAGGAAGGCAGGATTACGATGATTGAGCCTGTATTTTCAGATGATGTAAAGTCGGATAAGGACAACTAAAAAAGCCTGGCGGCAATTTGCCGCCAGGCTTTTTAATATTTATTTCAATTAGCCGTTTCTACGCTTTTCGTAATCCGCCATTACGGCACGACGGCGTGCTTCTAACAAATAGTATACGCACAGGACCGCAAGTACAGAGGAGAAAATAGCCTGCCAGAAGATTCCGTCCGGTAATCTGCCGACCAGAGCCAAAAGAAAGACAAACAAGAAATGCATTCCCATAGAAAGCGGAAGACAAATTTTTGTTGTCCCATAGCGCACGCCGCGCGCGATAATAAAGGTATACATGACATGCAGGCAAACTGTTGACGCTGCAATTACAATGGTCAACAGCATGTCCCGTACGGTAAGCGCAGCCAAAGAGGGATATACCCCTTCGAGAATATCCATCAACTCGCCGTCAAGGGGCTGCTCTAAGCTCAGATTGATGGATTGTGCATATGTAAAATTTAAGATGTAGAGAAACCCATAGTGCATGGCGATTTCTGTGCCGCCGTGTCCAATGCCGTAGGTAATGGCGCTGTAATCGTTCACACGTTTTTTCAGAACCAGGAAAAATGCGGCCCAGCGAGCAAGTTCTTCAATGACTGCGGTTGTGAGGGCAAGCACAAAATCCTGCAATATGCCGTGTGCGCTCAGGAAACTTTCTACCCCTGGAATCATATATACCAGGTTCAAAAGCGGCGTACGGACAAGGAGTTGCGAAAGCAGGTAAATTAAAATACCGACTACGACGGGCGCCGGACCGCATCGGAACCGAAATGCCGCAATAATTGCCGCAATAATTGGTCCCAGGATACAGGCTGCGGCAACCACCGACATGAGTGTTACGTTTGCCGGGGAAATTGCATTCATATCCATGAAAACACCTCAAAATAAAGTTGCTTTATTCTACACCTTCCTGTAAGCTGTTGTCAACGCCCGTCACATCCGGGGTCGCACTGGGGGACAGGGTTGCTTTTTGACGTAGCGAAGGGTATAATAAAGTATTCTTGTTTTTGTGGCAGGAGGGATAGCAATGCCTGAAAGAACTACGCCTGAAAACCGAAGGACCAGCCCTTTTCGCAAGCTGGTTACAGGGAATTTGTCTTTGCAACTTATGGTAACGGTGCTGGCCGCAATTCTTTATGCGGTTTTGGCAAATACGCTGGAGGATTTGGCGGCCGCTGCGATAACCTCTGCCGTGTTTATCCCGGCTTATGTCTTTATGATTTATACGTTTTACTGGGGCGTTGCGGAGCGTGAACGCAATCTGGTGCTTTACGGCCATATGCAGGAGGATAAAACCCGTGGTATTCGTGCCGGTTTGTACGCGGTTGTTCCGTTACTGATTTATTCCCTTGTGACAATCGCGCTGGCTTATTCGGGGACGGGAAGCAACGTGATCGGAATTTATCGGATTTGTGCGGCACCGTTTATCCTTTTGATTAATCCATTGATTGAATATGCGCCTTTTGCCTTGCCCGTTGTTGCGGTATTTTCCCCATTGGCGGCGTGGTTGGGTTATCGAAACGGATCAAAATTGTACCGGATATGGGATCATATCATTTACAAAAACGGCGTCAAGCCAAAGCGCGGGGAAAAACGACCAAAAGGGCCTCGCTCCCGTACGCGCTGAAGGCATAAGTCTGATCGCACCCCCATATGTTTTATGGGGGTGTTGCCATGAAGCTGAAATTGTACTTATATCCGCTGCTTGCGGCAGCGTTGTGTATTGCGCTTGCTGTCTGCCTGGTACTGCCGGCGGAGGAGACTCCCGCTGAAACTTGGGCCCCTGCACGGCCGCATGTGGTCATCGACGCCGGACACGGAGGAATTGATGGTGGCGCCGTCGGTTACGCAGGAACGTTGGAAAAAGAGGTGAATCTGCAGATCGCCACAAAATGCGAGCTTCTTTTGGGCTTGTTTGGCATCGATGTGGCAATGACTCGCCGGGAAGATACCTCTTTGGATGATGGTACCGGCGCGACCATTGCCCGCCGAAAAGCCGACGATATCAAGGCGCGCGTTGCGCTTGCCAACGCGGGCGCAGATGCGCTGGTTAGTATTCATATGAATTCTTTTACCGATTCCCGATACTGGGGGACACAGACGTTTTATTCAGGGAATCATCCCCGGAGTGTGGAATTGGCGGAATTTTTACAGACGGCAGCGCGGACGCTTTTGGCGCCCGACAATACGCGTGAGGCGAAACAGGCGGAAAAAAGCATTTACCTTTTGCAGAACGTCACCATACCGGCTGTAATTGTGGAATGCGGATTCCTTTCAAATCCGGAAGAAGAGGCAAAATTAGTGACGGATGAGTATCAAAAAGGCGTTGCGGTGGCGATTTGCGCGGGAACGCTGCAATTTTTAAATCAAACCGCCTGAACGAAAGAGGAGGAAACCATGAAGGTAAAAACCGTTTTCTGTTGCGGAGAATGCGGCTATGAATCCCCGAAATGGATGGGAAAATGTCCGCAGTGCGGCGCCTGGAATTCCTTTGCGGAATTCACGCCGGTGGCGCAGGATACGCCGTCTGCCAAGCGGTCTTTGCGCCGCAGCGACACACGCCCGGAACGTGTGACAGAGATTGATGTGGAGGACGAGGAAAGACTTTCTACCGGGATGGAGGAGTTCGACCGCGTCCTGGGCGGCGGCGCTGTATCCGGCTCGTTTGTTTTGGTTGGGGGAGAACCCGGCGCAGGAAAGTCAACGCTACTATTACAGGTTTGCGGGTCGATTTGCCGGGAACATACCGTTTTATATGTGTCCGGAGAGGAATCGGCACGGCAGTTAAAATTACGTGCCAATCGTTTGCTTGTAAACGAGCCGAATTTGTATCTTTACGCGCAAACCAGAGTGGAGGATATTCTGGAAGCAATTGAAAAACTGTCGCCGGAACTTGTGATTGTGGATTCCATTCAGACAGTTTTTTGTGGGAGCGTGGACAGTGCGCCGGGTAGCGTGAGCCAAATTCGGGAGAGCGCACAGGTGTTGATGCGTTGCGCCAAGGAACGGGGTATCACCATCTTCCTGGTTGGTCATGTGACGAAGGAAGGTACGCTTGCAGGGCCAAAAATCCTGGAGCATATGGTGGATTGCGTGGTATATTTTGAGGGCGACCGGCATTTGAGTTATCGCATTCTGCGCGCAGCAAAAAACCGGTATGGCTCAACCGATGAAATCGGTGTATTTGAAATGCGAGATACCGGTCTTTGCCAGGTCCCAAATCCTTCCGAAGCATTGCTCTCAGGCCGTCCAAGAGGGGCGTCCGGAAGCTGTGTTGCCTGCGTGATGGAAGGATCCAGACCCATTCTCGCAGAAATTCAGTCGATTGTCACGACAGCAACATTTTCTGCGCCTCGACGGATGGTAGTGGGGTTCGATTACAACAGAGCTATGCTGTTAATGGCGGTCCTTGAAAAGCGTGCGGGATTGCTTTTGGGGAGCTGTGACGCCTATTTAAATGTGACGGGAGGACTGCGTATTGCAGAACCGGCGGCAGACCTGCCTGCAATCCTCTCTATTGCATCAGGAATGCGAGATAGAGCCATTGATGAGGAATTGGTTTCCTTTGGAGAAGTGGGGCTGACAGGGGAACTGAGAGCCGTAAATAATGTACAGCAACGGTTGCAGGAAATCAGGAGAATCGGCTTCCGCAAATGTGTGTTGCCGTTTTCCTGCGTCAAAGGTTTGTCGGCTCCGGATGGTTTGGAATTATATCCTGTGCGTACCGTATCAGAGGCAGTGGAACTATGCCTGACAAGGTGAATGTCGACCAGGACTCCCGGTTTTCTGCAAAATGAAAGGCTCTTTTACTTTACACGACAAATAATATGAAGACCAAAATCCATACATGTAAAGTCATTTAACTTTACATGTATGGATTTTTTAAATTTGTATGATTTGGTATATTCTGCGGCAAATGTATCAGAATAAAACCAGAAAACGCGGGAGGTTTGCCTATGCGCAGAAAAAAGAAGTACTGGGTGTTGTTGCTTTGTGTTTTGCTGCTACTTACAGGAATGTGGTATCAAAGTCCGGCGCGACAGATGCTGCTCCGGCCGGTCGTAAGCGTTGAAAGCGCAAAAACGTCTGACGTTGTGTTGAGCGTATATTTCAAAGGTACGGTATACGATGAAAATCAAAAAGAGTTATATCTTGCAGAGCCGGCTTGTGTGACGGGTGTTTACGCGGAAGTGGGGGATACGGTTTCTGCTGGAGATCTTCTGCTCACTGCGCGGTTAGAGGAAAATGTGCAGGATTTTCCACAGATCGGAGACGATGTGCTTTCTGTTTTTCAGGAATGGTATGGAACGGGGGAAAGCCGCAGTGACGCAATCTATTGTTACGCGGAAGATGGGGAAATTTACATTACAAGCCCGATTGACGGTATTCTCTCGGAATTTCCGCTACGATCCGGTGTCTCTCAGCCTGCCGGAGCGCTATGTGCCACGGTTTCCGATCCCAATAATTTAAAAATATGTGCTTCCGTTCCGGAGATTTATATCCAGGATCTCCAGGCCGGAATGACATGCGAAATTACAGGAGAAGCTTTCCGTGACCAGACATACCAGGGGAGTCTGGAACTTATCATGCCTTATGCGACGACAACGCAAACTTTAAGCGGAAAAGGGGAGACGGTTGTTGAAGTATTGATCGGAATTGAAAATCCGGATGACGCGCTTCGTACGGGATATAATGCGCGCGTAGAAATTGATACGGAACGGCATGAAGACGCTGTGATTGTTCCCTATGAGGCTATAGAACAAGACCGGGAGAACCAGGAATATGTATTTGTTTATCAAGACGGTGTTGTTACGCAGCGTCTGATTGAAACCGGTGCTGAATTGGAATCTGCCGTGGAAGTACTTTCCGGGCTGTCGGAGGGAGAGTTTGTGGTGACGGATTCTACAAAAGTACTGACGGATGGGGATAGAGTAAAGGCGGTGCAACATTGAAGTTTGGCGATATTTTGCAGATTTCCTTTACGAATACTGTTCGGAATGTAAAAAAGTCAATACTATCCGCCATTGCCATAGCAATTGGCGTCGCATCTTTGGTTGTCATTTCCGCTGTGGGAAATAGCGCATATCAGGTGGCAGAGTCGGAACTGGGGAAGCTGGGGATTGATGGGCTCAGTCTTCGTTTAGACGGCGCGGCAGAGGAAACATTGGAAGCGAACTATGCGGAAGTTTTGGAAAAAGAGGTGGAAGGCGTCCGTGTCGCTATGCCTTTTCGGCTCAAATATGGATCCAGTCAACTATTGAAAAAAGGTGGGGATACGGTTCTTTGGGGCGTAGGGAGCAGGATGATTGAGACGATGAATTTGACGCTGCTCTATGGCAGGGAAATTTCAGCCTCCGACCTCGCTGCAAATGCAAGAGTTGCTGTGATAGACGCGGAATATGCTCTTTCTGCTTACCGACGTACTAATATTGTGGGAAAAACGATACGAATCAGCGTAGGGAACCAGTGGGAAAATTACGAAATTATCGGCATTATCGCGTCGCAAACAGAGGCGTTGAATGCGATGACTGGAGGAGAAATCGGAGCGTTTGTCTATATTCCCTATACAACGATGAACGAAGCTACTCAAGAGCATGGGGTGGACCAGATTGCGATCCGGTGTGAGGATACAGCATCCTCGGCATTAATAGCAGAAGAAGCGGAACAGTATATGGCACGCACATACCCGACAAAAGGAACCTTTGTGGTGGAAAATATCACAGGATACTTGGAGCAGGTAAAGGGGATTGTCCGACTAATTAAGCTTTTGGTGATGGCAATAGGCGGAATTTCACTCTTTGTTGCCGGTTTTGGTGTTATGAATGGAATGCTTGCAGGAATTGCAGAACGACGGCATGAGATTGGAATTTATTTGGCCGTTGGAGCTGTTCCACGTCATATCATTGAATCTGTTTTATTGGAAGCAGTATTTCTCTGCGTCGGAGGAGGTTTGGCAGGATGTGCGCTTGGAATAATCGGTTCCGCTGCAATTGGACACGTGATCGGAATTACCTGCATTCCGCAAGTGGAAGATTTGCTTCTTGGCGTATTGGTATCCGGTATATGTGGGATGCTCTTTGGAACAGTGCCGGCGATAAAGGCAGCGCATTTAGACCCGATTGCCGCGTTAAATCGAGATTGAGTTGCGAAAACGATATCAGTGTGATATGATAAGTAAATAGGAAATCTAAAATATTTTTGCATGCTTTTTGGTGAGAAAATGTTGAGATTTATTGAAAAACCAAATCTGCCGGACAAAAAAGTGAAATTGGTTTTGGCAGGGGAGCTTTATTTGGATATGCTGCGCCTGGATCGCTTTGGCATTCAGGCTATAGGCGTTCCGCCGTCACCGGATCTGGAAGATCCGGTTGCCTCCCACATAGACATGCAAGTTGTTCACCTTTACAGTAATATTTTTTTGTCGCCCTATGCCGAACTCAGTAAAGTAAAATTACTTTATGGCATAAAAACGGCCGAACAGGTGTGTAAAGTGGAAAACCTTGTCGAATTAGAGCTAAAGGTTTTGCAGGGGAAAGTAAAATTACAAAGGGATTACCCGAAGTGCGCAGCTTATAATGTACTTTTGTTGGGAAATTTAGCAATTTTTAATCCAAAATGTTTGGATTCTACATTATATAACGAATTGCGCTCATTGCAGTATAAACCGGTTCTTGTTCGTCAGGGATTTGCACGTTGTTCCGTTTGTGTGGTTAATGAGCACGCGGTGATAACGGCTGATACAGGAATTGCGGCGGCGTTGTCCATGCATGGAATTTCAGTATTGCAGATTGCGCCGGGATACATAGCTTTACCTGGTTACGATACGGGATTCCTGGGCGGCGCGTCTTTTAAATTATCGTCGGACGTTTTGGCTTTTACAGGTCGGATGGAACAACATCCGGATTGGTTGCGCATACAGGCGTTTTTACGGCGTGAGCAGGTATCGTATTTATTTTTAACTGACGAACCGGTTTTTGATGTAGGGACGGTTATTCCTGTTTTAGAGGAGAGTTGATGGACTTTTTTCAGATAGTCAGATGTCAATTCAGTAAGTTTTCCAACTATACAAAATAAAGATTTTGTATAGTTGGGAGTAGGAGACAATACAAAATACTCTCAGATAACCATTTTGTATTCACTTTATAATCTCATGTACATAATGCTTGATAATCTTGCAATTGATGAGTTTTTTGATACTTTTAAGGCATTATCATTGTTTTTGACCGCGAAATGTGTTATACTAATCCAAAGTAATTGACTTTATTTTTTGCTGTATGATTGCGGATCTTAATAAGGAGTTTGTTCTATGTCGTTTGATCGCCATGATCCTCAGATTCTCATTTCATTTTTTACCTATTTGAATGCAGTTCGTAATCTCTCTTCGTCTACAATTCAGGAATATTACTTAGATTTACGTACTTTTTTTCGTTTTTTAAAATGCAAACGTGGGATTGCAGATCCGAGCGCTCCATTTGAGGAAATCGAGATTTCAGATGTCAATTTGGAATTGATTCGTTCAGTCACCCTTTCTGATCTCTATGATTTTCTCATTTTTCTGCGTGAAAATCGTCCGAAGCACCACAAGAGTCCGACGACGATGTATGGCGATGAGGCCAGTACACGTGCTCGTAAAATTGCAGCACTTCGTGCTTTTTTTAAATATCTTCATTCGCGTGAGCATTTGCTGGATGAAAATCCCGCGGCAGAACTAGAAATTCCCAAAGCTCCAAAGCAGCTTCCCAAATATCTAACGCTGGAGGAATCCATGCAGCTGCTTTCTGCGGTGGATGGAAAATACCGTGAACGGGATTATTGTATTTTGACGATTTTCTTAAACTGCGGTTTACGGGTCTCTGAGCTAGTGGGATTGAATTTAAATGACATTATGGGAAATGTTATGCGTGTCACTGGAAAAGGCAATAAACAGCGAATGGTATATATGAATGATGCTGTTCAAGATGCCATACGCGCTTATTTGCCGCATAGGATCCAGCCGGATCAGCCGCGTGATCAACAGGCGTTGTTTGTCAGCCGAAATCGAAATCGGATCAATGTGCAGACGGTTAAAATGTTGGTAAACAAGTATTTGAATCATGCGGGGCTTGCTCATAAGGAGTGTTCTGCGCACAAGCTGCGGCACACGGCCGCGACGCTTATGTATCAAAATGGCGTAGATATTCGTACGTTACAGGAATTTTTGGGTCATGAACAAGTAAATACGACGATGATCTACACTCATATTGAAAATATTACGATGAAAGATGCGGTTGATGCAAACCCGTTAAGTAAAATAAAGGCGACAGAAAATAAAAAATAAATAAGTTTACATAATTTTGAAGTTTTTTTCTGGTATATCACAAGACCTAGAGGGCTATATTTTTTGAGTCTACCAGACATTGTATGAAATAAAAATGGGAAGTTCTTTGATTCCTTGAGTAAAGCAAAGGAGATAGATCATTAATCTGCAAAAATAATTATAATAAATCTTATGGATATTTCGCGCTGAAATCGCTCTGTAAAGATGATAATTGTGCAGCGAGCCTTTCCCCTTCTCAGAGCCTTATTAAGGCGTCTGGCGCCTTCAGAGGCGTTGTCGTGGTGGATTCATACTATTTGATAGAAATAGAAAAAGCCCTTCAAACTGTAAGCTTGAAGGGCAAAAAATGGAGCGGGTTACGAGATTCGAACTCGCTACCTCCCCATTGGCAAGGTGGCGCTCTACGAAATGAGCTA
>CALWBW010000039.1 GCA_944376195.1 uncultured Clostridia bacterium
AGTGGCTTTATCTTTTCCGACTAAATTTGGTTGCGAATGCCCGACACTTGAAGGTTAGTTTCGCCCGACTCGAATACTTACCAAAGAAACGTTAGAAAAACGCACGAGACTAATTGAAAATAAGGATTACTCTTCTTCCATCTTTAATTATGCAAAACAATTTGCGAATGCAGATGTAATTGTTATCTCTGCTCCATATTGGGATTTGTCATTTCCTGCAGTGTTAAAAATTTATATTGAAAATATTTATGTAATTGGCATCACCTCAAGATATGGTGCGGACGGTATCCCGATAGGGCTGTGCAAAGCAAAAAAGCTCTATTACGTTACCACAGCAGGAGGCGCTTATTTGCCAGACTATAGTTATAATTATGTAAAAGATATCGCAAAATGTTTTGGTATCGCCGAAACAGAACTCATCAAAGCGGAAATGCTTGATGTCGATGGCGCGCAGGTGGAGGAATTGATTGAGAAGGTGATTTGCGCGCTATAATAAGTCCGCCTGAAAACATAATTTTATAGGAAATGATTAATTCATGGCATACAATAAGAGGCAGAAACCGTTTTGGTTTCTGCCTTCTTATTTTACCTTATTCGTTTTATCAATTCGCAGCAGCCACAGCGGTCCGAATCTGTGGATCTTTTTGTGCCTTTTAAAAACTGTTGGTGATTTAAAATTTTTCAACGTTTTCTCAAAGATCACACGCCGTTAAATCTTCAAACGTCTCTCGACGGACGACAAGTCGGTCTTCGCCATGGGAAATCATGACAATCGGAGGACGGCAAATACGGTTATAGTTAGACGCCATGGAATAGTTATAGGCGCCGGTGACAAGCACCGCGAGAATATCACCGCGCTTGGGGCGGGGGAGTGTGACATTTTCCTGGATGAGTGCGCCGCTTTCACAGCAACGCCCTGCTATCGTGCACAGAAAATCCGCTTTTTCATGCGCGCGGTTGGCCAGCATAACAGTATACGGTGATTTATAAAGCGCATAACGTGGATTATCACTCATGCCGCCGTCAATCGAAACATAGCTGCGGTATCCTTCGATCGTTTTAACGCTGCCAACGCCGTAAAGTGTCACACCGGCATCGGCAACGATGCTGCGTCCCGGTTCCATGAGAATGGTCGGATGCCGAACGCCGGATTCCGCGCAGCGCGCGTCAATATGAGAAGCAACCAGACGAATATTCTCCGCAATATCAATCTGCGGATCACTTTCCACGTAACGCACACCGAAACCGCCGCCCAGGTTCAAAATTTCCGTAACAAGCTTATATTGTTGCTTCATTTCCGCAATAAACCGGATCATAATATCCGCTGCATCACAGAAAGGAACCTGATCAAAAATTTGTGACCCGATATGGCAATGGAATCCGCGTAAAGAAACATGCTTTTTCTTCAAAATTTTACCTACAAACTCACGTGCCTGGCCGGTTTCGATGGAAATACCGAACTGGCAATCCACCTTACCCGTGTTGACAGCTGCGAAGGTGTGCGGATCAATGCCGGGCGTCACACGGAGCAGAATGTTTTGTACCATCCCGCGTTCCGATGCGTAAGCATCAATGGCCTCCAATTCCTCTGCGTTGTCCACAATAAAGAACCCGATTCCACTGTCTATCGCATACCGAATGTCGGAATCAGTCTTATTATTTCCATGGAAAAACATATCCTTCGCAGGAAATCCTGCGGAAAGTGCCGTATAAAGTTCCCCAGAAGAAACGATATCTACACACATTCCCTCCTCAGCCGCAATACGATAAATACCGCGGAAACTGAGCGCTTTGCTGGCATAAAGCGGACGCGAGCCTTCACCGAAATAGGTGCGCATGGCCGTCAAATATGTTCGGGCATTGGCACGTATCCGGTCCTCGTCCAGAATATAGAGCGGGGTTCCATACTTCTGTGCAAGTTCTACAGAATCAACCCCGGCAATCATCAAATGGCCTTCTTTATTTATGGTAAGATTGGAGTGAAGCATAAAAATCTCCTTTAATTAGTTGGGCAATATTTAGTGAATAAGTCCAAATCCCCGCATGATGGCAAAAAGTTTGGCACGCGGGCCTTCCGACATTTCCACCAGGGGGAGACGCAAATACTCTTTACAGAATCCCATAGCAGCCATTGCAGCTTTTACAGGAATCGGGTTCACCTCACTAAACAATGCGTTAATTAACGGAAGATACTTGCACTGTAATTCAGCGGCTCCCATAATATCGCCCTGGAAGAAACGAGTGCAGATTTCGCGCGTTTCCGCCGGCATTACATTGGAAAGGACAGAAATGCAACCGCGACCGCCAAGCGCCATAATGGGAACAATCTGATCGTCATTGCCGGAATATAAATCCAATTTGCCGCGTACTAAAGCAGCAGTTTCTACAATTTTGGAAATATTACCGTTGGCTTCCTTGATGCCTGCAATACGCGGATGATCCGCCAGCGCGGCATAGGTGGACGGTTCTATATTGACGCCGGTTCTGGATGGAACGTTATAAAGAATTAACGGCTTCGTACTTGCGTCTGCCAAAGCAGTAAACATACGAATCAGTCCGCCTTGTGTCGTTTTATTGTAATAAGGCGTCACAACCAGCACAGCATCGGCCCCCGCATCACAGGCAAAGCGGGTAAGATCAAGCGCATAGGCGGTATCATTGCTGCCGGTACCGGCGATAATCGGAACACGGCCTGCCGCACGCTTCACGGCATAGGCAATAGCTTCTCGATGCTCTGCGTCTTCCAGTGTAGAGGCTTCGCCGGTTGTACCGCAAATGACCAACGCGTCGATTCCACTGTCAATTTGCCAATCGATCAACCGCCCAAATTCTTCATAATTAATTCCGTTTTCATCCAAAGGTGTAATAAGCGCCGTGGCGATTCCTTCAAAAATCGGTTGTTTTGTCATAACTGTTTCCTCCAAAGCAAAATAAAAAGCAGCCGAAACGACATCGGCTGCTTCATTACCAAATACGAGGACGGACAAGCGTCTCACTTCACTTTGAGAAGCACATCCGTACACGCACCATGGAAATCAAGATAGCACTCCGCCGTTTTTCTGGCGACAGCCGGATAACTCTTAGTTTATCCGTCCAGCCGAACCCCGCGCAAAAGGGAACGCTTCGGCATCGGTACCTTTCACAACCCTCAATGACCCTGCGCGGCCTTTTTCAAAGGGAAGCTACTGATTACACAATGCGCCTCTATCTTCAAATTTGTACCCATTATAACGGAGACTTCGTATTTTGTCAAGATCTGTGTAAAAAAATCACCCAGCGGACTGTAGCATACAAAATCGATTTTCACTCCTATGCAAACGGGTTATAACACATCCTCCGAATTTCACAGAATACGGAGAATTCCGGCATTTTTTTATAAGAGCCAATTGATTTTAACTTTTTTGCGTGGTATAATAAAAAAGAGTGATTTTGGAAAGGAGAATTTCAATGAACTACACTCATGAAGTAGAAAATATGTGTTGTGTGGCCAAAGGTCCCGACCACGGTCCTGCACCCATTCCGGAAGAGGGAAAATGGGTACAGGCCAAGGAAATTAAAGATATATCCGGTTTTACGCACGGTATCGGCTGGTGCGCACCGCAGCAGGGTGCCTGCAAACTCTCTTTGAACATTAAAAACGGCATAATTGAAGAAGCTCTGGTGGAAACGCTGGGCTGCTCCGGTATGACGCATTCCGCCGCGATGGCCGCGGAAATCCTGCAGGGCAAGACCATTTTGGAAGCGCTCAACACAGACCTTGTCTGCGATGCGATTAATACCGCAATGCGCGAGCTGTTCCTGCAGATTGTCTATGGCCGTACCCAGTCCGCTTTCTCCGAGGACGGGCTTTCCATCGGCGCTGGTCTTGAGGACCTTGGTAAAGGCACCCGCAGCCAGGTTGGTACGATGTATGGCACCCGCAAGAAGGGCGTTCGTTATCTGGAAATGGCGGAAGGCTATGTCACCCGTATGGCGCTTGATAAAGACGATCAGGTAATCGGGTATGAGTTTGTCTCTCTTGGAAAAATGACGGACTTCATCAAAAATGGCGAGGAACCGAATGTTGCTTATCAAAAGGCAATGGGCAAGTATGGTCGTTTTGACGAAGCCGTTCGTTACATCGACCCCCGTAAAGAGTAAGGAGGAACGAAGATATGGCATTGTTTGAAAGCTATGAAAGACGCGTTGATAAAATCAACGGCGTTTTAAAAGAGTACGGCATTTCCTCCATTGAAGAGTGCCGCGATATTACCTTGGCTGCCGGTATTGACTGCGACAAAATTGTGCGTGAGACCCAGCCGATCTGCTTTGAAAACGCTGTTTGGGCCTATACGGTCGGCGCAGCAATCGCGCTGAAAAAAGGCTGTAAGAAGGCGTCCGACGCCGCTGCTGCCATTGGTATCGGCCTGCAGGCTTTCTGTATTCCCGGGTCCGTTGCGGAAAACCGTAAAGTTGGCCTCGGTCACGGTAATCTTGGCGCCATGCTTCTTTCCGAAGACACAGAGTGCTTCTGCTTCCTGGCGGGCCATGAATCTTTTGCGGCTGCGGAAGGTGCAATCAAGATTGCCCTGAATGCAAACAAAGTTCGCAATAAACCTCTCCGTGTTATTCTGAACGGCCTTGGTAAGGATGCCGCATTCATCATTTCCCGCATTAACGGCTTTACCTATGTAAAAACGCAGTTTGATCCGGCAACAGAAGAAGTTGCCGTCGTTTCCGAAACGCCGTATTCCGATGGCCCGCGTGCTGCCGTAAAGTGCTATGGCGCAGACAGCGTGCCGGAGGGCGTCGCAATTATGCGTCTTGAAAATGTTGGCGTTTCCATTACTGGTAACTCCACGAACCCGACTCGTTTCCAGCATCCGGTAGCCGGCACTTATAAGAAATGGTGCGTAGAAAACGGTAGAAAGTATTTCTCCGTTGCTTCCGGCGGTGGTACGGGACGTACGCTGCACCCGGATAACATGGCGGCTGGTCCTGCTTCTTACGGTATGACCGATACGATGGGCCGCATGCACTCCGACGCGCAGTTTGCCGGTTCCTCTTCTGTCCCGGCGCACGTCGAGATGATGGGTCTGATCGGCATGGGCAACAACCCCATGGTCGGTGCGACTGTTGCCGTGGCGGTTGCTGTGGAAGAAAGCCAGAAATAAGTAATTGGAATGTTATACAAGGCGCGGGCGCTATCCCGCGCCTTGCTTTTGTTCCTAAATTTTAAAAAGCTGAAAGAAAGGGGCGTATTATGGAAAAACGAGTGTTGGGAAAAACCGGACTTCTGGTGACGCGGCTGGCTTTTGGCGGAATGGAATTGGGCCCCGTCAGCGAAAGCACAGCGGTAAGACTGTTAAATTGTGCGTTAGATGAAGGAATCAATTATATTGACACCTCCCCGGAATATGCAAACAGTGAATATTTTATCGGGAAAGCCATTTCACATCGCAGGGATGAGTTTATACTGGCGACGAAATGCTGCGATAACATGCGCGGCAACGGACCGCTTTATACGTTTGACCGCCGGACAGTTCTTGAAAATGTGGAAGAAAGCCTGCGTCTTTTGAAAACAGATCACATTGACATTCTTCAGATCCATGGCGTTTTGCCGGAATTTTTAGAAGGCGGCGAACAGGGCGAGGTGATGGAGACACTGCGGGAGTTAAAAAAATCCGGGAAAATCTTGCATATTGGTTTAACCATTCGCAATTCCAATCCCGCCGATTATGCATATCCTGCCTTGCATGGATATCGGAACCTGTTGACATTTGCCTCCTGGGAAGATATCGAGATGATCCAGGTCGTGTATGGCGGTATGACGCGGCTCAGCGAAAACGTGATTCAAAAAGCGCATGACGATTATGGAACAGGGATTGTAGCTCGTGGACTTTTGAAGCAGTATGACGCAACCTATGAGGCTCGCTGGAAGGCTTCCGGTTTGCAGGAACTTTTGGAAGACGGTGAGACGCGCACGGATTTTCTGATTCGCTATGTGCTTACCCATCCGGCCATAACTGCCGGTGTGTGCGGGACACGTGGAACGGAACATCTTGTGCAAAACATCCGCGCGGCGGAACGGGGGCCTCTTTCCAAGGAAATTTACGAAGAAGCAAAACGCCGTTTGAATTATGCCGGCGTAGTTGCGGGTGATTCGAACATTTGGAAAAAGTAAGAGGACTCAAGGAGGTGACGTTCCTTGTATCAGGTCATAAGCTTTGATTTGTTTATGACGTTAGCGGATTTGGACGTGCGCGTTCCGGTGTTGTGGGAACGGATTTTTGAACGTCCGCTTTCAGATCAGGATATTGCCAAACACGCCGCAGCACTCCGGGCACATTATATGCCGTATTATCATGCGCTTTATCAACCACCTTTTGTTTCAATGGGCGCAGTATTTCAACGCGGGTTTGCCGAATATTTCAAAGCGGCGGGAATTCAGGCAGATCCTGTCCGTGCGGCGGAAATTTTTTTGGAAGAGCATAATTACTGCCCTCTTTACGAAGATGCCGCCGCGTTGCTCACGCGTCTTGCGGGCCGGTATCGCATTGTGATTTCGACCGATGCGGATTGCAGCATGGTGAAGGGCCTGCTTCCCCGGGTTCCCCATGAAAAAGCTTTCGTTTCCGAAGAATTGGGCGTTTACAAGGCAAATCGGGATGGGGCGTTTTTTCAAAAAGTCCTAGCAGAAACCGGCGTGAAAGCTGATGAAATTCTGCATGTGGGCGATGGACGTTCCGATATCATTGGCGCAAAACTTTGCGGAATCGACGTTTTTTATGTGGACCGAAATGGAACCGGTATCCCTGCAGGAGTTACGCAGCGTCCCGATTACACGGGTTCCGGACTTCAAAAACTTGCAGATATTCTGTAAATTGACAATTTGACAAAATAAAATGCGGCGGGTGGGATTTTGTCCTTCCCGCCGCTTGCATTTATATCGATAGTTTGATAGAATAACCGCGGTATCTACAAATTTGGTGCGTTTTCTGGAGGAAATATGAAAAAAGTTTTATCCATATTATTCATTCTCTCATTCCTTCTGTCTTGCTTTGCTCCGACGGCTTTGGCAGCCGAAGCAAACGTTGGAGAACTGCGGCTTTCCCAGGAAATCTTTGCTCCTTCTTCCGGAGGAAAACTTTACATATATTTGCCGGTGCAGTCCGGTACCGTGAACTGTGTTCTAACCATATATGATGCATCCGGACGCGTGATTGCGCGCTTTTCACGCGATGGACTGACGCAAAACGTCCATACCTTCATTTGGGATGTCAAACCTGCCTATGGTAACGCTGCGGGATACGCTTCAGACAGTTTTGTTCCGGATGGTATTTATAGCTTGGAGGCCATTTGTACGTCCGGAAATGAAAGCATATGCCGTACGGCTCTCTGCACCGTCGATTCCTCTGCCGCAGCCTTACAACCGGAATCCGGCGTGCCGAACTATACAGGAGATTATGAGACGGATTATATGGTCTCTCGCGTCCTGGAAGAAATTCCAACTGCAGGTCTTTCTACCTATGATAAAATCCGCTCTGTCTATACTTGGGTCCAGGCAAATTGTTATCGTACCGGGGAACAAACATATACTTATTTTGACCTCGACGCACTACGCCCCGAAATAGTTGCGGAGGGGACCTATGCCGATAGCCTCCATGCGGCAGGGCAGATCAACTATGATGTTTTGCATAACCTTTATGTTGCAAACGCCAAAGAACTATTGCTTTACCGCATCGGTTCATGCCTTGAATTTTCTGCATTAATTCAAGTACTTTTGGCCAGACTCGGGATTGAATGCTGGATTGTAGACGGAGATTTTTTTAACAGCGACGGCTCTGTTGTTATGCATAAATGGAACTATCTTCGCATAGATGGAGACTACTATTGGTCTGATGTTCGCATTGATAACGCCTCTTACGACCGTTCTGACCGCACGCAGCTTTACTACGATTATTTTCTGGAATCCGATACGGAACTCTGGGCGGAACGGCACGGATGGGATCGAGCAGCGTTTCCGGAATTGACGACAGCAACGCCTGCATTGGCGGAAGCACCCGTTGAAACGCCGGAGCTGCCTGCCGAAGAGTTACCAGAGTTACCGGAAGAAACCGTTTCAGAGGAAATCGAAGAACCTGAAGAAACTGCAGCATTCGATCCGGCGGAAGCTATCATGAATACCGCGCCGATCTACATAGATGGAATAGAGTATTCCCTGGAAGCATACACGATTAATGGGTATAATTACTTCAAACTTCGGGATTTGGCTTTTGTGTTGACTGGAACTTCGGCACAATTTGAAGTGGTATGGCTTAGCGACCAAAATTCAGTCGGCTTATTTTCTGCATATCCTTATACACCCGTAGGTGGAGAATTGACCGCTTCCGGAATTTCGTCTGTCACAGCGGAGCCCTCTTCCTGTCAAATATATATCGATGGAGATCCGGTTTCCTTAACGGCATATTTAATCCAGTCCAATAACTATTTCCGTTTGCGCGACATTGGTGCGATTTTCGATTTTCAAGTAGATTGGGACGCTGAAACGGGAGCGATTCTGATCGGCACGGAGTCTTTCTATGAATAAAACGGACTTTGTCAAAAAATATACGCATGACGGCGAAGATGCGGTAATATTAGCACAAATCCTGGATAAATTTACGGCGATGGAGCAGGCAAACCGTGTAACTTCTACCGTTTTTCTAAACGAACGGCAGCAAGCTCTGGCAGAACGGATGCTGTCGGACCTGCACAGTATATCCCATACTTTTTTCGGAGGATATGATGACGCGGAACGTCGCATCCTGCTCTTCCTGCCGGACTGGGCAAATGCAGATCCGGCGCAATATGCACCGCTTACCTGCCTTCGCGCAATTTGGTCGGAAAAAACCGGCGCCCGGGTCGGGCATCGGGATTTTTTGGGCGCTTTGATGGCAGCAGGCGTCCGGCGTGAGACGATTGGCGATATCCTGCCGGATGAGACAAGCTGTGATTTGGTCGTTTTGCAAAGCGTAGGGCCATTCCTTTTACAGAATCTTACCTCTGCCGGACGCGCCTCCTTGTCTCTTTCCACCATCTCCGCAGATCAGCTTCTGGTCCCTGCAAAAAGCATTAAAAGGATTCACGATACGGTAGCCTCTCTGCGCCTGGACAGCATTATCGGCGCCGGATTTGGGCTTTCGCGGGAAAAAGCGGCGGCTTTGATTCGATCCGGACATGTGTCGGTCAGTGGACTTGTCTGCGAAAAACCGGACCGGCAATTGACGGGGGGCGAAACCGTTTCTGCGCGCGGATTTGGAAAATTTCGTCTGACGGAAGAAAGCGGCGTTACCAAAAAGGGAAGAATCCGGATTGAGATTGAAAAATTTCTTTGAAAGTCTGTTTTAGATAACCAATTGGAGAATGATACATGCGGCTTTATATCAAACAAAAAGTATTTTCTTGGCGGGATCGTTTTTATGTAAAAGATGAACACGGAAACGATCGTTATTATGCGGAAGGCGAAGTCTTTTCCTGGGGCAAAAAACTGCACGTCTTTGATTTGTCGGGTAGGGAAGTAGCCTTCATTGAGCAAAAACTCTGGACATGGCTGCCTAAATACCAAATTTATCGCAATGGAATGCCTGTTGCTTTCATCCGGAAAGAATTTTCCTTCCTGCATCCGCGTTATACAATGGAGGGAACAGATTGGAGTATAGACGGCTCCTTCTGGGAGCACGACTATGCCATTTATGCGGCAGGACAGGAAATTGCTACCGTACAAAAGGAGTGGTTTACCTGGGGAGACTCCTATGTTCTGGACGTTTTGGACGGATGGGACGAGGTGTTAGCTCTGGCTGTTGTTTTCACTATTGACTGTGTTGCGGCTGCGCAAAGTGCGGCAGCAACATAAGATTTTACAGCATTATACGCTATAAAAAAGGAGGACAACCTTCATGTTGAAAGTTGAACACGTGACAAAGCGTTATGGCAAAACATTGGCCAATAACGACATCAGTTTTTCCGTAGAGGATGGACAAATCGCTATTTTACTTGGGCCAAACGGTGCGGGAAAATCCACCATTATCAAATGTATTTCCGGTCTTTTGCGCTTTGAAGGATCCATAACATTGGATGGATTTAATAATAAATCGCTTGAGGCAAAACGGCTGCTTGGCTATATTCCGGAAATGCCTGCTGTTTATGATCTGCTCACGGTAGCAGAACATCTGGAATTTATCCGTCGGGCCTATCGTATGGAAGACGACGGCTACGACCAGACGCTTTTAGAAAGATTCGAACTGTGGGACAAAAAAGATAAGTTGGGGAAAGAACTCTCCAAAGGTATGCAGCAAAAGCTCTCGCTTTGCTGCGCACTGGTTCACAAACCACGCGTTGTAATTTTTGACGAACCCATGGTTGGACTGGATCCGCATGCCATTAAGGAATTGAAAGAGGTCTTCCGGGAATTGAAAGCAGGCGGAGCTTCCGTGTTAATCAGTACCCACATGATTGACAGTGTGGAGGATTACTGGGATATCACGCACATCATGATGAACGGGGAATTTGCTGCGACCAAGCAGAATACACCGGAAGATTTGCAGTCGCAGAGTCTTGAGGAACTATTCTTTTCCATCACGGAAGGCAAGGTGGGAGAATGAACGCGCTGAGCTATCTGGTTTTTACCCGATTAAAGAATTCTCTGAAAAGCCTGATTCACAAACCGGTTCGCCTGATTTATGCAATCGTATTTTTGGTGTTGATTGGATTTACAATTTTCGCAGGAAACACCGAAGAAGTGGACGCTACGCAATATCGGGATATCCGGGAATTGATAGCGGGCGCAATGGCGCTATATACGCTGATGTTTTTAATGCTTGTGCGAAATGGGTTTGCCAACGGAGGCACAATTTTTGCCATGCCGGACGTCAACATGGTTTTCCCCGCGCCTTTTCCGCAGCGCAAAGTGCTTTTTTATGGACTGATCAAACAAATTGGATCCTCGCTTTTGGTCAGTGTTTTTATTCTCTTTCAATATACCTGGATGCACACTTCCTATGGTGTAACATACGGATTTCTTTTGATTCTCGTATTGGCATATGCGCTGGCTGTTTTTTTCGGGCAGTTTGTCGCCATGGTAATTTACTCCCTCACTTCGGCGGAAGAACGCAAAAAGAGAATTGCCAAACTGATCTATCTTGTGTATATAGTACTCCTCCTGCTCTATCTGGCTTCCTTTGTGTTGAAAGATCCTGAGAACATAGTCCAGCAACTGGTGGCGGCAGGAAGCAGTACGGCAGCACAGTTTACCATCATTGGCGGATGGCTCGGTATGTTTACCTCAGGGATTGCGACGCTGAATCTACTGGAGTCTCTTCTGGGAATCGGATTGTGCGCCGTATTTGGCGGGCTTTTGGTACTGATTATTGAGAAATCAAACAGCGATTTTTATGAGGACGTCATAAAAACGGCAGAAGTCTCTCAGTCTGCCATTAATGCCAGCAAACAAGGGGTTGTCGCGGAAACCGCGCCGGCACATGTAAAACTTGGCAAGACCGGATTCGGCCGCGGCGCAGGAGCCGAGATGTTTTACTATAAACATCAGATTGAAAACCGGCGTTCCCGTATCTTTCTTATGGATTCGATATCCCTGATTTGGATTGCATGTGTAATCGTATTTTCTCTTTTTATGCGAGATTCTGGAATTCTGCCGGTTTTTATCATGGCAACTTATTTACAACTCTTCTCCGTCGCGCTTGGCCGCTTCAATAAGGAACTGTTAAAACCTTATATTTATTTACTTCCGGAGCCTCCATTTACCAAAATGTTATACGCTTTGCGTGAATCGCTGCCGAGCGCTGTTTTGGAAGCTATTTTCATGTTTGTACCGGTTTCTTTGATTCTGGGGATGAATGTTCCGGAAATGCTGACCTGTATTTTGGCGCGAATCAGTTTTACCATGCTGTTCATCGCCGGGAATGTGGTTATTTCCCGAATCTGGAAAGGTACGTCTGCGAAAGCCATCATCATGCTGCTGTACGTTGTCACGATGTTGATCCTTGCGGCGCCGGGGGTGGTTTTGGCGATTTTGGTCTCCGTATTCGGAATCTTTGCCTTGCCCGGGATGACTGCTGCATTTCTGGCATTAACCATTTGTAACATCCTGGTGTCGCTTCTCAGTCTCTTCCTTTGCCGCAACATGTTGCAATATGCCGAATTAAATTATCAATGATGCGCTATCGGGCTTTAAACGCCTATTTGCGGGAACGATTTGGTCGAAAAATTTACAAACTGGCGCTGGATGCGGGAATGACCTGTCCCAATCGCGACGGCACGTTGGGCACGAGAGGTTGTATTTTTTGCAGCCATGGCGGTTCGGGAGAATTTGCGGTTGGACAGCGGGAAACACTTGCCATGCAGATGGAAGAGGCACGCCGTATAGTATCCGCCAAAGCAAAAAACGCAGGATATATTGCGTATTTTCAGAGCTTTACCAATACGTATGCACCGGTAGAAACATTGGAAGCGCTTTACCGGGCAGCTATGGAACCAGACGATGTGGTGGCCTTGTCCATTGCCACACGCCCTGATTGCATTCCGGAAGAGGTTCTGCGGCTTTTATGCCGCCTCAATACATGGAAACCGGTCTGGGTAGAGCTGGGATTGCAAACGATTCATCCGGCCAGCGCGGCATATATCCGGCGCGGGTATCCACTCTCCTGTTATGAGGCGTGTGTCAAACGTTTGCGTGCCTCGGGAATCGAAGTGATTACCCATATGATTTTGGGACTCCCCATGGAAACGCCGCGTATGATGTATGAAACAGCCGCGTATATAGGGCAAAGCGGCGTACAGGGAATCAAATTGCAATTATTGCACGTTTTGCGTGACGCAGATCTGGCGTCAGACTACCAGGCGGGCATATTCCCAACACTGACGCTGGAAAAGTACGCGGAACTGCTGGGAGGATGTATTCGCCGTCTACCGGAAGATCTGGTAATTCATCGCCTGACGGGGGACGGCGCGAAGAAAAATCTGATTGCTCCGCTTTGGAGTGCCGATAAAAAGTGGGTGCTGCACGCCATTCACACGTATTTTGAACGGGAGGATGTGAGACAGGGTGCGCTCTTTCAAAAAATACTCTGACGGTCCGGTTCCTTACGTCTTGATTCGTTCCGCCCGGCGCACCGTTTCAATCGAGGTCTCATCGGCCTGTGAAATCCTTGTCCGCGCACCGCAGAATTTACCCCATGCGGTAATCCGAGAATTTCTTTCTCAGCATGAGTGCTGGATAATGGAAAAACTGGCGCGTCAGCGGCGCATGGCAGAACAGTTTCCAGAACCGGATGAACAGGAAATCGAAATTCTGAAGGCTCGCGCAAAATCGTATTTACCGGAACGCGTAGCCTGGTATGCGGCGAAAATGGGCGTCTCGCCTGCATGGATCAAAATCACTTCGGCAAGGAAACGGTTTGGAAGCTGCGGGCCGGAAAACGGACTCTGCTTTGCTTGGCGGCTCATGCGCTATCCGGACGCCGCGATTGATTCCGTCGTTGTGCACGAACTGGCGCATATTGTTTATAAAAATCACAGCAAGGATTTTTACCGTTTGATTGAACAGGTCCTTCCGGATTATCAGGAACGCATCAAGCTGTTTGAACCCACACAGGAGAGATAGAGAGTGAAAAGAAAGGATGGTCCAAAATGCAGGTACTTGATCGGATTTGGGAGACTCATCGCATGTTTCAGGAACCGGTGTGTTTTACAGAGATGGCGGACGGCACGATTACAGGAGGAAAGCTGCTGTTTTTGCCGGATACCGTGGAGTCCGTTACTTCATCGGATGAATCGATAACTTATGTTGCCGGACGAGATTATATCATTCAGGACGGTTGTCTGGTGCGAACGCCAGAATCTACAATCCCGGTTTTAGGTCGAGACGTGTATTGTAAACCGTACGATGGTGCGAAAGAACGGGCGTGGTTGCGGCTCCCCGGCGGAGAGACGTATTTGACCATTTTTCCGGAGGCATATAGATACCAAATTTTAGTCACCTATACGCATCAGCAGACATGGGACGGCTTGATTCCCGCAAAAGGAAGTTCCGCACTCTCCAGAAGTTTTCAAAAACTGCAATCAGGCGGCGCGTTCCATCTGATGTTTTACGGAGATAGCATTACAGCCGGATGGGAAGCCAGCGGTTGCGACGAAGAAGTCATTCATATGCAAACGCTTCAACCCTTTCGTCTCCAGATCAATCGTCCTCCGTATTTACCGTCCTGGGCGGAGTTGGTAACCCGAACTTTGCGGGAAGCATTTCCTGCCGCTGAGATTCAAAAAGTGAATCGCGGCGCAGGCGGTTCGACCACTGCCTGGGGCGTAGCGCACGCGAAAGAGCTGGTTTCTCCCCATCGTCCGGATCTTGTGGTTTTGGCGTTTGGGATGAATAGTCTCTGCGCACCTGTGCTACAGCATCGTGCGCAGATTGAGACGATCATGCGGACGATACGGAAAACCAGTCCTGATTGTGATTTTGTATTAGTTTCACCCATGGTCCCCAGCCAGGAAATTGCGGGATTTTTGAAAAATACACTTGCCAAGCAGGAGCAGGCGCTTTTTGACATTGCAAAATCCGAACCGGGTGTGGCTGTAGCGCCGGTGCACATGCTTACGAGAGAACTCCTGCGCAAAGGAAAGACCTATTATGAACTGACAGGAAACTGCATTAATCACCCCAATGACTTTTCCGTGCGCATGTATGCGCAGACTATTTTAACCACTTTGGGATTATAAAGGGAAAAAAGCCGCACGAAATCGTGCGGCTTTTTTGTTGGAGAAAACTGGCTAGTTGAGCTCATCTAAAAAATACGCATGCGTATCCGCATGACGCCCTTCGGCATCCACAACGCTGAGTCGGAAGAAAATATCACCAGGATCAATCTGAAATGTCGCTTCCGTAAGATCACCGTCACAGGCAAAACGCGCCGCGTTCCGCCGAACGCCCGCCACATAGGAGATGGCTTTTGCGGGGGAACAAGTGATGTGTATAAACCCGCCTTCGCAATACAGCTCGTAAATTTCCGGCCCCTGTGAGGCATAAAAGTCTCCGTTTTCCAACGCGTGAATCACCGCATCATACGTGAGAGACGGCGCCTTGATCATGTCGAAACCGCCAAAGGAATCTGTGAAAATACCCTGTGGATTTTTATTGTGATTGTCGTCAGTCATGGAACAATAGATTCGCTTTCCCGCGCGCAGCATCCAATCATACGCTTGAATATCATACTCAAAAACGCCCACGGAATTGCTCCCATGGTTATAAATTTCCATGGCAAACAGCCCCTCATAGAGCAGATAATCACGCGGATCTTCGCGTGACCAATGCGGATGGTTATATGCGACGAGGAATCCATTTTCACGCGCTGTGCGAATGATGTCGTTGATACATGCCGGCGTATGTTCCCGCAGATATGGTTCTCCAACATACCGGATTTTTCCATAAACTTCTTCGCCGCAAAAATAATACTGTTCGGGATGAAAACAGACCTGCGTTGTGTTATGTGGATCACGTGCATAAAGGTTCAGGTGACAAGTTTGTTTTTGTGGCCAAGGCTTATCTCCTCGTTCATTGATGGAAAGTTCGTAGCCGGTAATGGCCAAAAAGTGCTCGTCCGACAATTCCGAATGATCTGCAAGAATTTCATGATCCGTGTAGGCCAGAATACTGTACCCTCGTTCCATATAAGCTTTCTTCATTTCGGCCGGCGTTAGGGTACCATCCGAAACGGTACTGTGAGAATGAAGATTTGCCTTATAAAAAGTCCCATTTTCCGGCAACAAATACTTCCGCATGTGCGTCACTTCCTTTTTCTTTATTGTGACGCAAAATTGCAAACTTGTCAACAAATAACCGGGGCATCGTATAAAAAGTTCATCCGATTTTTTCGCGTAGCATACCGATTGCCCGTCTTTCGATACGCGAAACCTGTACCTGTGAAACATCCAGTGCACGCGCGACACGTTCCTGTGTCATACCCCGGTAGTAGCGCAGCATCAGGACGGAACGTTCCCGCTCCGGCAGTTCTTTCAGTGCGCTGCGCAATGCGGCGCGCTCGATAATCACATTTTCGATACTTTCCCCACCGATGGTGCTTTCCAGGGAAAACCCTTCTTCCCCCAATGGCTGCTGCAGGGATTGCACAGGGGAGGAAGCCAGTTCACATATGGCGATATCTTCCGGTGAAATACCGGATTCGGCAGCCAGTTCGGAAAGCCTTGCTTCCCGTCCAAGCTTGTTCTCCAGTTCTGCCTTAATTCGCATCAGACGCGCACTTGTCTCTTTGGTGCCGCGGCTCACTTTTACAGGTCCGTCGTCGCGTAAAAAACGTCGGATTTCTCCGGCAATTTTGGGGACTGCATAGGTGGAAAATTGCGTACCAAAAGCTGGATCATAACCACGCACCGCCTTGATAAATCCCACACACCCCAATTGATAGAGATCTTCTGCGTCACAGCCACGTCCAAAATACCGTCTTGCAATGCTCCAGATTAACCCGGCATTTTCTTGAATTAACTGCGCAAAAGCCTCATCCTCTCCCTGTTGCGCACGAAGCACAAGCGCCACATTTTCTTCATATCCGTTCATTTTCTGGGTTTGACGCGTTTGGTCATTGTCACAGTCGTACCGACTCCCTCTTTCGACCGGACTCTCAACTCATCCATAAAACTTTCCATCACGGTAAAACCCATTCCAGAGCGGTCGGCGCCCCCTGTCGTATACATGGGCTCCCGCGCCCGTGCGACGTCGGCGATTCCCCGGCCATAATCCCGTACTTTAATCTCTATGTAATCTTCAAAAACTCTGCAAGTAATTTGAATACTCCCAATTGTATCCGGATATGCGTGTACAATGCAGTTTGTCACTGCTTCGCTGACAGCCGTTTTGATATCGCCAAGCTCTTCTATGCTGGGATCCAGGCGTGCCGCAAATGCCGCAACCGCCGCGCGTGTAAAACCTTCATTAATGGATTTGCTTTCAATCTCCAGTTTCATTTTGTCATGTTTTTTCATATTCACACCACTTTCCCGGTTGTTTCTATCGTCACAAAACGCGAAACGCCTGCGGCATTTAATACTTTCATCGGCTGGGGCGGCACATTTTTTACAATCACACGTCCATTCAATTCAGACATTTTCCGGCTTCCGCCTATGACCAGGGCGAGTCCGGAACTATCCATGAAACGTACGCCGGCCATATCTAAAACCAGAGTTTTGGGAAGATAGGTATCAATGATCCGATTGACTTCCAGAGAAGTCTCACGTAGACTGTGATGATCTAACTCCCCACTAATTGATATGGTAGCCGTGGTTTCATCAATACGATAATCCATGACATCCAACTCCTTTTTTCGGTTTTGTAAAATTGTTCCTGTTTTTATTGTAATAAAACCATCCTGTATTTTTTGCCATTTTTTGTATGATTGAGAAAATGAAAGCCTTGCATTTACACTCTGTTGACTTTTTGCCCGTTTACTTTAAACGCAATATCAGGTATAATACTCCATAGCGCTGGAATGTGTCGATAAAGGTGGTTTACATGAAAAAAAGAAAGCTTGCAAAAAATGAAATTTTGGATGAAAACGGGCATATCAAGAAAAAAGGTTTTTTTGCCTGGGTTCTCAATTACGGATATTATTATCGCTCCTATGTCATTGTAGGCGTTGTGGCAATTGGCTTTTTCATTGCGCTGTATTTCTCTATGCAATCGGTAAAGCCGGATCTCAAGTTTTATTTTTGTGTAGAGCAGGAGTTGGGCGAGGCACAGTATCAGGCTTTTTGCGATAACTTATACGAGTATCTGATTGACGTGGATGGAGACGATGTGGTATACATGGAGCCTATTACGCTGCACCTGGTTCCAGAACCCTCCACGACGTCGGAGAGATCTGCTTACCGCACAATGGAAAATGCACTTGAGGACAACGACGTTATTTGTTTTGTCACGGATGAGTTTGGTTATCTCCAATTGATGGAGCGGGATGCGTTGCGCGATATGGCTTTTTTCGGCATCAATAGCGATGACGAATATCGGCTTCTTTTGAATGATACGGCGCTGTGGGACGGCGTGGAGGAAACGGAAAACTATTATCTTGTCATGAAGTACGTTCCGGACGAACTTTACCAGGATTTTTACTTTAGTACCATCACAACTATGATTGTAGATATGTGTTATGATCTGGTCGGCGAACCGACACAGTCTCTGGAAAGCTAGAGAAATTTTGTATTTGGATAAAATACAGTTTTAAAACAGGCAATTGGAAAGGAGCCGAAAATGGCATTTTTTCGTGTAGCACTTTTGCAACTTTCCTCTGGAAAGAGTCTTGCGGACAATTTGAAAATTGGGCTCTCTGCCTGTCGCAAAGCGAAAGAATTCGGCGCGGATCTTGCGCTGTTTCCAGAAATGTGGAGTACCGGCTATACCTTCCCGGAGCGGGTGGAAGACTTAAAAAAGTTGGCGATTTCTGCCGAGGGAGAATTTGTAGCGGCATTTGGCAAAATTGCGTCAGAGCTTCACATGGCCATTGGCATCACCCTTTTGGAATCTTACGAACCGCTTCCTCGAAATACGCTGGTATTGTTTGACCGGAATGGTGTCAAAAAACTGACGTATGCAAAAGTACATACCTGTGATTTCGGAGAAGAACGAAATCTGACGCCGGGAGAGGACTTTTATGTAACAGAACTTGATACAGCATCCGGACCGGTTCAACTTGGCGCGATGATCTGCTATGACCGGGAATTTCCGGAAAGCGCCCGGATTCTGATGTTAAAAGGTGCGGAAATTGTGTTAGTCCCCAATGCGTGCCCTATGGAGATCAACCGCCTTTCACAGCTGCGGGCAAGAGCGTTTGAAAATATGATGGGGATTGCCACCTGCAATTATCCGGAGGGAACGCCGGATTGTAACGGCCATTCTTCCGCATTTGACGGTGTGGCGTACCTCCCGGATTTACCGGATTCCAGAGACACTTGTATCTTGGAAGCAGGGGAGCAGGAGGGTATTTATTTGGCGGAATTTGATTTGGACCAGTTACGGGCATATCGAAAAGCAGAAGTGCATGGGAATGCGTACCGTCATCCACGAAAATATTCCCTTCTCACAGAAGAGATCATTCGAGAACCATTTATTCGCTCCGATTATCGAAGTTAAGTTTCCATCATATAAAAAACGCACTGGAAAAATTCCGGTGCGTTTTTTGGCTGCAATTTATTTGTGCGTAGTCATTACGAATCAAGAACTCGTTTGAAATAGTTGGCCGCGTCATCCAAAAGCCCCAGATCAAACAACAGGGAAGTGCAAATATATCGGTCACGGATATCGTGCGTACAGACCAGCGCATCCATGGTGTCTTCCTTGGATACCTCTATCTCGGAAGGACGTACCGGCATTCCAAGCTTTTTCGCTGCTTCATAAATGGTTGCTTTATCCGGCAATTCCGCCTGTATGATTGCAAGAATTTCATCCCAATGCTGACACAGGCGCTCCGCGTGCAACAGACGAACGTCTGCTTCATTTTGGCCGGACTTTTGGACAGAAGTCAGAATTTCATCTGCCACGGGACCAAACACCCGATGGATTTTTGCTTCCCATGCCGCTTGATCAAAAGCGGTGATTGCCGCTTTTGCCCGTGCAAAATCCGGCGTGATTTTTTTGATGTAATCATAAAGTTCCAATGTCAGCATGGTGCCGATGCCAACTTGAATCCCATGCAGCTCCAAAGTACGGCCGCGCGCAATATTGATCATTTCCCAAATATGGGAAAAACGATGTTCAATGCCGGAGGCCGGCCGCGAAACATTGGCATATGCCATTGCCAAGCCGGAGAGGACCAGACCTTCTGCCACGTAGCCGACCGCATCCGGATCGCGCGTCAAAATCCCATCTACCGACGCCATGATTTTTTTAACAGCAGCGCGCATCATATCGGCGATTGCTTCACAGTAATATTCGCCGGTTACCAGATTGGCTATCCGCCATTCGCAAATAGAAATATATTTCGCAATCATATCGCCGAATCCTGCCCGCAACATGCGCATTGGAGCCTGTGCCATGATCTCCGTGTCGCATATCACTGCTTCCGGGCCATGGTTATATATCGTCAATTTTACCCCTTCAAGCTCCATAGCAGAGGAATTTGAGGCATATCCGTCCATGGATGGAGCAGTACCAACAATTGCACAGGGACGGTTGGAAATCAAGCCCAACATTTTGCAAAGATCATTGATGACGCCGCTGCCGACGCCAAGAACTACATCACAATTGTAATCAAAGCGCATAGCTAAAATTCCCAGTTCCCGCTCGGAAGGGAGTACAGGCCGGGCACCGTCAAAGACATAAAGGGTATAGGGGACTCCGGCATCCTGAAGAATTTGTACGGCGCGCTCACCAGCCGCCCGATATGTATTCTGGTCGCAAACAACAAACGGATGCGAAACACCCAGTGCTGAGAGCGCTTCCGGGATGGTTTGAATCACGCCGCGGCCAATCTTCAAAAACTTTACGCCAGTTTTGTGCGGACGGCCGCATGTACACGTATAACCGCCGGGTTTTAAGAGTTCGTCAAAAGACATGTTTTTAAAATCTAACATGAGTATAATTCCCTTTCTGTGCTGATTGTAAGAGTCTTCCACACTTCGTGGACCATATGGATTACTTTATACCTTTTTCCTACATTTCGTCAAGTACTACAGCGATATTTGGAATCAATAAAAAACTTTCGTGACAATCTGAATATATCTATAAAATTATGAACCACGTAATTTCCCGACTTTTCTATTGTTAAGACATAAAATTTATATGGGGTGCTTTCCAAAACAACTAAAATCAAAGGAAAAAGTTCTTCTTGCACGCAAAATTATGCTATGTTAGAATATATTTAATTAAATTTAAAGAAAACAGTTATGAAGTATTTTGCGTTTTCCACACAATAAGGAGGATTTATGCGTTATATTTTGGCAATTGATCAAAGCACCTCCGGAACCAAAGCCGGGTTACTGGATGAAAACGGCGTCATCATACGAAAGTCTTCCCGCCCACACGCACAATATTATCCCGCTCCAGGTTGGGTAGAGCATGATGCAGAAGAAATCTATCAAAATGTCGTATCTGTCATTCAGGATGTAGTAGACGGAATTCCTCTTCATGACATTGCCGCAATGGGAATTGCCAATCAGCGAGAGACAACGGTCATTTGGGATCGAGAGACGGGAAAACCGCTCTGCCCGGCTGTTGTTTGGCAGGATGTACGCAGTGCGGCACTTTGCCAGACGTTGTCCGCTCATGCAGATTACGTAAAAGATACGACGGGGCTCATGCTTTCTCCCTATTATCCCGCCGCTAAGGCCAGTTATGTTTTGCAAGCACACCAGTTTGACGCATCATACTGCGTGGGAACCATCGATTCCTATTTACTCTACCGTCTGACGGAGGGCCGGACTTTTGCAACGGATGTCTCTAACGCCAGCCGTACACAGCTTGCCCACCTTGCATCATTGACTTGGGATGAGGAACTCTGCCGCATTTTCCAAATTCCCTCTCAGGCGCTTCCTGAAAAGATTTATCATTCGGACGCTTACTTTGGGGAGTTTTGCGGAATTCCTATTCACGCGGTAATGGGGGACAGTCATGCTTCTTTGTTCGGACATGGCTGTCATGCAGCGGGCATGGTAAAAACCAGTTACGGGACAGGTTCTTCCATCATGATGAATACCGGAACAACCCCCGTCCGCTCCCAAAACGGCCTCAGCACTTCCGTTGCCTTTGGGTATCGTGGTGCTGTTTCCTATGTTTTAGAAGGTAATGTTACCTGTTCCGCCGATACGCTGGTCTGGCTGCGCGACGAACTCGAGCTGATTTCCAACGTATCTGAGGTCGAGCCGCTTGCAACCTCTGTATCAGATACACAGGGCGTTTATCTGGTACCGGCGTTCGCCGGATTGGGTGCTCCTTACTTTGACGAGAACGCACGCGCAGTTCTCTACGGTATGAACCGCGGTACCCGGCGCGCGCATGTCGTACGTGCAGCGCTGGAGTCTATTGCGTATCAAAATGCGGATGTGCTGTCTGCCATGGCGCGGGACAGCGGCGCTCCGATTCATTCTCTGCACGCCGATGGCGGCGGATCAGTCAATGCTTTTTTGATGCAGTTTCAGTCCAATATCATTCCAGGGCAGGTTATCTGCACAAACGAGCCCGACTTGACGATGTACGGAGTAGGAAGTATGGCAGGATTGGCTGCCGGTCTTTACCGGGATTTTGTGCCCTCACAAGTCAGAGCAATCTATGAGCCAAACATGAGCGAAGCGGAACGTACAATGCTTCGCAATGGTTGGCACGACGCCATTCGCAGAGCGCGTTAACAAGAAAAAGACATCTCGTAGTTTTTATCTGCGAGGTGCCTTTTTCTTGTAACGGCAAAATGCAAAGAAAAAGTTTTTAAAAATTTTAAAATCTTGGGAATAGCTACC
>CALWBW010000040.1 GCA_944376195.1 uncultured Clostridia bacterium
AACTGCCGCGCCGGACGCCGCTGCGGCCGCCGCGAGCACGGGCATTACCACTTTGCCAAAGGCGGCAATTTCCATTACAGTCGTTCTGCCAAGTCCCAAAAGGCTTTCCATGTCGCCAACTGCAAGCAGTGTTACAGCGAGTGTCCCTGCCATACCAACCGCCTTTTGCAATTTTTCTGTCAAACCGGATGTCATTACACAGAGTGCCGCTACCGCAAAAATCTGAATACCACCCGCCAGGCTCTGTTTCACATATCCCCCTGCGGATTCCACGGCACGCTGAAATAAGGTCTTCACTCCAGCAGCAAAATCCAAATCCTGATTGACACCCACGCCATCCAGCAGTTCCTGCGCTTCGTCAGGAACCGCATCTTCCAAAGACGCACCGTCTATCAACGCAAAACTGCGGTCCGTCACATCCACCGCGTGTCCTGTGGGGGTCAACAGCAGAAAAAACAGGACAAAACTCCACAAACTGCACCGTATTTTCATAAACTGTCTCCTAAAGCATGGCGCCAATCCATTCAAAAACCAAATCTGCCAAAGGAAGCATAACCAGCATACAAGCCGCTGTTCCCGCCAATTCTACCTTTGCGCCAAGGGCGCTCTGCCCGCAATCCCGGCAAAATTCCGCAGAGATATGCGCAATAACTGCTATACCTGTCGCCTTAAAAAGAGGACTTGCCAATTCCTCCGCATAGGGAATATAGGCGGTGAGCCTGTCCCAGTAGCGAACAAGATCCTCCAAAGGATCCAGTAAGAACAGAAGAAGTACCACACTGCATGCAATACTGACCAGCATTGCATGTTCCGGCGCCTGTTTTTTGATGACAAGCGTCAACAGCGCGCCCAGAATCGCCGCTGCACTGATTTGAATTACAGCGTCCATGTTTAAAATCCAAACGTATGCTTGACCAGCGTGAACAATCGGTTGATTTCACCCACCAGAATCATCAATACGACGATAACGCCGGCTAACGTCGTCATCATAGCCTGTTCTTCTCTTCCAGAGCGCACAAGTAATTGGTTCAAAACAGCCACAATAATTCCAATCGCCGCAATTTTAAAAATCAGATCTACATCCATTTCCCTGCAACACCCGCTCTCATAAGAATAGAATCGCGAGGCCGATCCCTGCCGCCACGCCTAATCGCCTTTTCAACACGCCCTGCGTTCTGTTTGCTTCCTGTGCCTGTTCCAGTTCTGTTTTCAATCGTTCTACAGCATAGGCAATCGCATGGCATTCCTGTTCCGCGTCAAAACTGCCCAATGACTGTCCCAGCTGCGCAAAAATGTCCCGTGCACGCGAGGGCGTAAAGGTTTCACAGGCAGTACGCTGCCACAATGCTGCAAGAGATTCTTGTCTTTCCTCTGAAAAAGCGTGGGAAATCTTGAAAAAAAATGCAGCACACGGACCTTCCTGTGCGGTAAGATCCCGAAAAATTTCTTCCATCGGCGTCAGGCGCCATGCGATTTCTCCCTGCATCCGGTCAAGGCACAGGATCATACTCTCAATATTCCGCATATGTTGCAGGTATTCCTGGGCAGCACGCTGTCCCACCAAAAAACCGGCAAGGAGAAATAATATGGTGCCTCCCGTTTTGAGGTAAAACTCCATTTACAGTTCCTCGATTCGAAACGTGCGTTTTGCACCGTTCATTCCGATTACCACTACACGACGGAAGATACCACGTGTCCGAATTTCCGCCAGTACCGGCCGCGAAAGCACATCCTGCCTGTCATGGCCGTGTACTGTCGCCAAAATGGAAACACCGCAGTTTGCCGCCATTTCCACGGCGTGCGCGTCACAGGCTTCGCTGATCTCATCCAGCGCAATGACACAAGGGGTCATGGTGCGCAATAGCGTCATGACGGCATATTCCTTAGGCGCACCGGTCAACACGTCCGTGTGCGCGCCCACATCAAACCGGGGAACACCCGCGTGTACCGCAGCCAGTTCCCCTCGTTCATCTGCAATTGCCACACGAATCCCCTGCGTGGAAATCAGTCTGACGAGGTCACGCAGCAATGTGGTTTTTCCAAGTCCCGGTGGCGAAACCAGCAACGTATTCAAGACACGACCGTTTCTTAAAACGTTTTCTAAAAGAGGGGCCGCAATACCCGGATGTTCGCGCGCAACACGGATACATAACGAGGAAATTTCCCGAATACTGCCAACCTCATGATCCGAAACAGCGGCGGTTCCGCAAATTCCGATCCGGCAGCCGCCGTCAGCTGTCACATAACCGTGACGGAGGCTTTCCGCGGCGGAGTGCAGCGAAGCGCGCGTAGCGTTTTCCATCACCTGTCGAATCTGCGCCGGCGTCACGGCACCGCTTCCCGACAGTTCCCACTCTTTTCCCGCAGCTGACGCCATTACGAAACGGCCCGTCCGCAGGCGAATTTCTTCTATGAGCGGGTCCATGGAAGCGCCTCCTTGAAAAGGCGTGCGTAAAGGCGGCGGCAACAGGCCCACTGCACGTGCAAGACATGGATCCTTCATTGGTTTCTCCCCCTCTCGTATGCTCCATTCTATGGCCGCCTGTCCGGTAATATGACTGGTTGTACAAAGTCCCTTTGTCCTTCGGATCGTTGATTTCCGCTCCAGGGTATGCTATACTGACAACCAGGATCGATACAATACCAGTGGTTTTTCGCGGTGATTGTACACCTCTATAGAATCACACAAAGTTGTATCGTGGTCATTTGAACAGTTTTCCGTGATTTTTTTGCCACGGAGAAACACAGATTTTATTTTTATGAACTGGACATGGGAAAGATGAAAAACGGTTATTGTTATATTTTTGGCGCCGGTAGTTTTGAAGGGCTCTTGACTGTCCCGACGGCAGACGATTTCATTATTGCGGCGGACGGTGGTTTCCGCTATCTTGAGGCCCTGGGAATCGATCCGGATTTGGTACTGGGGGATTTTGATTCCCTGGGCGCGCCGCCGAATCATCCCCGTATCCTGCGTGTTCCATCTGAAAAAGACGATACGGACATGCTGCTGGCCGTAAAAACAGCGCTTGCGTATGGATACGATACAATGATCCTGTACGGAGGTCTTGGCGGCGCGCGCATTGACCATACGCTCGCCAACATCCAAACGCTGCAATATGCCGCACAGCGCGGCGCGCGCGCTTATTTAATCGGCGGTGGGGCTGTCATCACGGCCATACAAAACGCGAAAATCGAATTCTCGGCGGAATTTCACGGGTTTCTCTCCGTCTTCTGCATTGGGGCAGATGCACGCGGAATTTCACTGCGCGGTCTCAAGTACCCGCTGACCGACGCCGTTTTGACCAGCAACATGCCGCTTGGTGTCAGCAATGAGTTTTTGGGAGTTCCCTCGTCTGTAGAAGTTACGGACGGTATGCTCGTCGTCGTCTGGCAAGCGGACAATCCCGTGCTGTATTGACAAAAGGTTTGCAGCGTAGTATACTACATTTATAATTGAATCATTTGCAGGGGAGCTTGTATGACAGGCTGAGAGGAAACCGATAGTTTCGACCCTTAAAACCTGATATGGTTAATACCATCGTAGGAAGCATCAAGTTGCCTGATACGCGGAATTCCCATGGAGGGAGTTCCGCTTTTTTTATTTCCAGGAGAAAGAGGAATTTTCTATGAGACAGTATCACACGCAAATGGAGGCCGCGAAACACGGCATTATCACACCCGAAATGCAGACCGTTGCAAAAAAAGAGGGATTGGATGTAGAAACCATCCGGGAACGCGTGGCGCGCGGCACAATCGCCATCCCGGCAAACCGGAACCATACCGCCCTGTCCGCAGAGGGAATTGGCGAGGGACTACGCACCAAAATCAATGTCAACCTCGGCATTTCCGGCGACTGCAAAGATTACACTGTGGAAATGCAAAAAGTGGACCTGGCGCTGCAATTCGGTGCGGAAGCCATTATGGATCTCAGTAACTATGGAAAAACCAATACCTTCCGCCGGGAGCTGCTTGCAAAGTCCCCCGCCATGATCGGTACCGTCCCGATGTATGACGCCATCGGTTATTTGGAAAAGGATTTGCTGGAGATCAGCGCGGAGGATTTCTTAAAAGTCGTGCGCGCCCACGCCGAAGAGGGCGTCGACTTCATGACCATCCACGCAGGAATCAACCGGCGTGCAGTAGAGGCCTTCCGGCGCGAAGGACGTTTGATGAACATTGTCTCGCGCGGCGGCTCCCTGCTCTTCGCCTGGATGATGATGACCGGCCGGGAGAACCCCTTCTTTGAATATTATGACGACGTGCTCGCCATCTTGCGGGAATATGACGTGACCATCAGCTTAGGAGATGCCCTTCGTCCCGGCTGTATCGACGACAGTACGGATGCGGGGCAAATTGCGGAATTGATTGAGCTTGGCAATTTGACAAAACGCGCTTGGGAGCACGACGTGCAGGTCATGGTAGAGGGTCCTGGCCATATGGCTATGAACGAGATTGCCGCCAACATGGCGCTGGAAAAACGGCTCTGCCACAACGCGCCGTTCTATGTACTCGGCCCGCTCGTCACGGATATTGCGCCGGGATACGACCACATTACGTCTGCCATCGGCGGCGCTATTGCCGCGGCAAACGGCGCAGATTTCCTCTGCTATGTCACCCCCGCCGAACATTTGCGTCTGCCTGATCTTGACGACGTACGTGAAGGCATTGTCGCAAGTAAAATTGCGGCGCATGCCGCAGATATTGCAAAGGGGCTGCCCGGCGCGCGTGATGCCGATCGCCGGATGTCCGAAGCACGTCATAAAACGGACTGGGACGCCATGTTTGCCTGTGCCATAGACGGAGAAAAGGCCCGCCGGTATTTTGAAAGCGTTCCGCCCGCCGACCGCCATACTTGCTCCATGTGTGGAAAAATGTGTGCTGTACGTACGACAAACTTGATTTTAGAAGGAAAAACCGTGGAATTCTGCACAGAAAAATAAATTTACTTTTATGCCGGAAGATTTTTAGCCGGGATATATTCTATAAAATAAAAAGAGGTACACCACTATGCTTCAAAAAATGCTGGAACAGGTGCGCGCCCACACGCCGCTCGTCCACTGTATTACCAACTATGTTACCGTCAACGACTGTGCCAATATCCTGCTGGCCTGCGGCGGATCCCCGATTATGGCCGATGACCCCGAAGAGGCGGCGGACATCACATCCATCTGTAATGCATTGGTCCTGAATATCGGTACGCTAAACCAACATACGATTCCCTCTATGACACTTGCCGGCCGGCGCGCAAATGAATTGGGACACCCGGTCGTGCTTGACCCCGTCGGCGCCGGTGCCTCCGCATTGCGCACCAACACGGCACACGCGCTGTTGAACGACGTCCGCTGTGCCGTTATTCGCGGAAATATCTCCGAAATCAAGGCGCTAGCGCTCGGCGGAAATTCCACAAAAGGTGTGGACGCCGATGCGGCAGACGCGATTGACGAGGGAAATCTCGATACAGTTGTTGCATTCGCGAAGGAATTTGCTCGGAAAAGCGGCGCTGTTATTGCCATTACCGGTGCCATTGATGTGATTGCCGACGCAAACCGTGCCTGTCTGATCCGCAACGGGCATCCCATGATGAGCAAGATTACAGGGACCGGCTGTATGCTGACAGCCCTGATTGCCGCATATCTTGCGGCAAATCCGAATCAACACTTTGAATCAACCGTCGCGGCGGTCTGTTCCATGGGACTGTGCGGCGAACGGGCGCATGCACGGCTTTCCTCCGCCGACGGGAATGCCACCTATCGTGATCGGATCATAGATGAAATCTTCCGGCTCTCGGGAGATGTGCTGGAGGAAGGCGCAAAGTATGAAATTCGATAAAAACTCGCTGCTGCTCTATGCGGTAACAGACCGTTCGTGGCTCGGTGGCAGGACGCTTCTGGAAGATGTGGAACAGGCAGTTTTAGGCGGCGTTACGTTTGTCCAGCTCCGGGAAAAGGATCTTCCTTATGAAGCATTTTGTCAGGAAGCCCGGACAATCGGCGCATTCTGCCGTACACATCGAATTCCCTTTGTCATCAACGATAATGTTGAAGTCGCACTGGCGACCCAGGCCGACGGCGTCCATGTGGGACAGCACGATCAGACCGCACAGGAAGTCCGCCGCTTAATCGGGCCGGACAAAATACTCGGCGTTTCTGCACAGACCGTCGAACAGGCGCTCTTGGCAGAAGCACAAGGGGCAGATTACCTCGGCGTCGGTTCCGTTTTTCCCACTTCCACCAAGTTGGACGCCGACGCCGTCAGCCTGGAAACCCTGCGCGCCATCTGCGAGGCAGTCCGGATTCCCGTAGTTGCCATCGGGGGCATTACGCAGTCCAATACGCCGCGGCTCGCCGGCAGTGGAATTGCGGGAATTGCCGTTGTCTCCGCTATTTTTGCACAACCCGATATTCAGCGCGCGGCAAAAGAACTCCGCACTGTCACAGAACAAGTCTTATGATCATACGAGGCGCAATAATTGATCTGGACGGTACCTTGTTGGATTCCATGGGGATTTGGAACACTATTGCCTCCGATTACCTGAAATCCATCGGGATTGTACCGCGTCCGGATGTAGACCAGGCAGTTTCCACATACAGCATGGAAGAAGCTGCGCGATACCTGATTCGGGAATACGGGCTTGCCCGCTCCGTTTCCGAGGTTGTTCAGGAGGTGCGCGGACTTCTCCGAGATTTTTACGAGCATCGTGTCCTGCTGAAACCGGGCGCAGCGGCGCTGCTTGCCAGTCTTTCCCGGCGCAGGGTAAAGATTTGCGCCGCAACTTCCGGAGACAGAGCGCTTGCCGAGGCAGCACTTGCCCGCTGCGGAATCTTATCCTATTTCGGGCACATCTTCACCTGTGAGGAAGTCGGGCATGGCAAGGATAGTCCCGAAATTTACGAGGCTGCACGCGCGTTTCTCGGAACGACGGCACAGGAAACCGTCGTATTGGAAGACGCGCTCTATGCACTGCGTACGGCAAAAGCCGCCGGTTTTTGTACGGTTGCCGTGGCTGATCCCTCTTCGGCACAGGATCGTGCGGCTATACAGGAATGCGCCGATTTTTATTTGGAATCCTGCGCAGATTGGAGGGAGCATCTGTGGTGCGAACAGTCCTAACTATTGCCGGTTCCGACCCCAGCGGCGGTGCTGGAATTGAAGCGGACATCAAGGTGATTACCGCGCATCGGCAATACGCCATGAGCGTGATTACCGCTTTAACCGCACAAAACACGTGCGGTGTCTCCGGCGTGCTGGAAACGCCGGCATCATTTGTCGCCTCTCAGCTCTCGTGTGTGCTCAGCGATATTCCGCCGGACGCCGTAAAAATCGGCATGACGGCAAACGCCGAAATTATTTGTGCCATAGGCGAGAAACTGCGTGCATACGCTGTTCCTCGGGTTGTTCTGGATCCGCTCATGATTTCCACCAGCGGACGGCAGCTGCTTGCGCCGGACGCCGTTTCCACGCTCCGCAACGAACTCTTTCCTCTTGCCACGCTGGTCACACCAAATATTCCGGAAGCGGAAACGCTGGTTGGACGCACATTACAAAACGCCGCCGACCGGGAACGGGCAGCGGCGGAAATAGAGGCAAAATACGGCTGTGCCGTCTTATTAAAGGGCGGTCATGCAGCGGAGGGGGCAGACGATCTTCTCTGCCAAAACGGAAAAATCTCCTGGTTCTGCGGAACGCGGATTGCAACCAAACATACCCATGGCACCGGCTGTACCCTATCTTCCGCTATTGCCTGTGGTCTCGCAGACGGTTTGCCACTGACAGAAGCCATTCGGCGGGCAAAACAATATCTGACCGGCGCACTGGCCGCCGGACTTGTCCTGGGGCACGGAAACGGCCCTCTGCCGCACTGGTATAACATCACGCCTGTTCCGTTCCCCGACGAAAAATAGCCAAAAAAATCTCCCTGAGTAACCAATTCGGTTTCTCAGGGAGATTCCATTTCCCAAGTATCGTCTATTTCTTCTTCAAACGCGCCGTAATGATTCAACAGCACGCATATCATTCCATCATACATTTTCTCCGCGTGCGCACGAAAATTCTTCTCATAAAGCAGCGCCTGTGTCTCATTGGGCACCATCATTTCAAAAGAAAAAACCGGGGTTTTGTTGTCCATCAGCGCAAGCCGTACCGCCATGGTCCCGTCTTCCCGTACTACATGCGAAGTCGAAATCACCGCATTGCGGCAGATCCGCGCATATACGCGTGCTGCAGAGCGTCCGGCCTCCAACCGCACAGATGAGGGAATACGCCGTTCAAACGCCGCAGCAGCCTGACGTCCGGATTCCGACAAAGCATATCGTTTTCCATCTTCCGTTTCCGTCACCAGCACATGCCCCAGCTCGATCAATTCCGCCATGGCGTCGGAAAATTCAAAATATCCAAATCCCCCGTCACAGATTGCCATATCGGCTAAATCCTCATACCGGATTGCCTCTTTTAAAAACGTCATCACGTACAGGATCAGGTATTCAATTTCCTTCTTTTCCCGAATCAATCCGATTCGTTTCATATAACCGTACACCCCGTACTCTTTTAATCGTTTAAATCGCGTAAAATTTCTTCCAGCCGTTCCATATTGCGGCGCATTTCATGGTAGAGAGAATGGCACTCCGAAAGACCCTCTTTTGCGCACTGCCGCGCGCGTTCAATCCGGCTTCGCATCACGGCAAGTTCATTTGCCTGCGCCGGAGCCTTACTCCGTACCCGGTTCATCAGTTCTGTACCACCCTGCGCGGCTGACGGTACCTGGCGACGGCGCAAAGCTTCCAACTCCCGCTCCAGGTGTACTTTTTCCCGCTGGGCATCCTGTAATGCGGCGGATAATTTGACGATTTTCTCGTCTTTTTCCGCCGCCTCGCCACGTACCTTCTCCAATTCAGCCGCTGCCTTTTCCGGCACAGCAGTCTCCTGAAAGGTTTCCAGTTTCCTGGTCAGTTCCGCTACATCGTGCTCCAGTTTACCATTTGCCTCACGCAGAATCACCAGTTCATGCTCGTTTTCCTCTTTTTCCTGCCGGGCAGCATACGCCTCGCTCGTCAACTTGGCCGTCTGTGCGCGAAGTGCAGCCAGATCCTGGGCAGTGGCAGTGCGTTCCTCTTCCAGGCTGCGAATATGCGCGCTGTAACGTTCCGCGTCCCGGCGCCGGTCGCGAGCCATACGCTCAATATATTCCGTTACATCCTGTTTATGAAACCCACGTACCGCGCTTCGAAATAGTTTTCCAACTTCTCCACTGGCAGGTGCCGTTTGGGTCTCCGGTTGCAAATGAGTGGTATCCATAAAATCCGCCTTTCTCAAAACAGATTCAAAATCTATAGAAACAATGTTATTATATCTGTTTTTTTGTCATAAGTAAAGTGTCTATCCCATTTTTCGGCGAATTTCCCGCAGTTTCCTTCACTGGGCAGCCAGCACGGCGCGTGCCGGCGCAATGTTGTAAATCGAACCGCAGACCAAAATGACATCCCCATACGAAGCCAGGCTCAGTGCTATACGCGCGGCAGTCTCAATGTCCGGGTTCCAATACACCTCATGACAATCACGTTTTGCAATTCCCGCCAATGTGCGGGCTTCCTGCGAACGTGGCTGTCCCGAAGACGTCGCAATAAACACATCCGCGCGCGATGCGACATTCTTTACGCAACTCATAAAGTCTTTATCCGCAAACATCCCCATGATGGCAATCAACCGGCGCCCACGGAGCGACTCATCCAAATTTCTGCACAGAGCTTCCACCGCACCGGGATTATGCCCGCCATCCAAAATGCACAGCGGCGTATTTCGCACGGTTTCAAAACGCCCCGGCATCCTGGTCATGGAAATTCCTTTCGCAATTGCCTCTTTTGGTATGGCAAATCCCCGGCGCTGCAGTGCACGGCAAATTTCCACCACCGTCACAGCGTTTCGAATCTGATATTCTCCCGCAAGAGGTATATACAATTCTTCCCCATCATAAATCACCTGGGAACCGGATAATGCACGGCTTTGTACCATAACACGTCCCATATCCGGAACTGTCAAACGGGCATGGCGCTCCCGGCATGCCGTCTCTATCACCGTCTTTGCCTCCTCCGGCTGAAGCGGGGTAATGACGGTGTCGCAGCCATCTTTGATGATTCCGCTCTTATCGAGCGCGATATCCGCAATGGTCGGCCCCAAAACCGCCGTATGATCCAGCGATATCGACGTCAGCACGGCAACTTCCGTTGTCTTTACCACATTCGTGCAATCCACAAGGCCGCCGACGCCTGCCTCTACGACCGCAAAATCACACTGCTTCCGTGCAAAATAGGCAAACGCCATTGCCGTTTCCATTTCAAACTGAGTCGGATGCAGGAAACCCTGTTCCCGCAAATAATTGACATAGGGAATCATCTCTTCCAGTTCCCGTACAAGATCCTCACGCGGAATCAGTTCGCCGTCAAACTGGATTCGTTCCCGGAAATCATCCACATATGGCGAAACAAACAAGCCAACATGATATCCCGCCTGCCGTAAAACCGAAGCCGTCATGGCCGCCGTACTGCCTTTCCCATTCGTACCTGTAATATGTATCACGCGGACCTTGTCCTGCGGATTTCCCATCAGCTCACAAAGCGCACGGATACGCCGCAAACCCGGTTTTCCTCCAAAGGTCACTGTACTCTCAATATAGGTCAAGGCTTCACGATAGGTCATATGATTCCCTCCAGGTTTCCCCTCATTTTGGGTTACAATTTCTTTGTTTGCAATAATTTGATTAACATAATTCATATTTTGTGATAAGGGATATGGGCGCGCGCAAAACGCGCCCATATCTTACCAAATCTTTAGGAAAGCGCCTTCACACTCTCGTCGATTTTAGCAATCAGCTCACGCAAACGCTCTGCCTTGCGGCGTTCCTGCTCCACAATGTTTGCAGGCGCTTTGGACGTGAAACCTTCATTGGCAAGCTTTCCTTCCGTACGAGCAAGATCTGCCTCCGCGTTCTTGCGCTCTTTAGCCAAACGCGCAAGCTCCGCCGTAATATCCACCAACTCGCGCAACGGCAGATACATGGTCGCGGCATCCGTCACAACAATCACCTCACCGTCGGTATTCTCCGGCGCTTTGTCACGGATTTCCAACTCGCTGGCAGAAGCCAAACGCATGATGTAGGCGCTCCCCGCACGGAAAATATCGGGCTGTGCAGTCGCAATCGTCAGACGCGCGCGGCGGGACGGCGGCACACCCATTTCTGCACGACGGTTACGAATCGCGCGAATAGCTGCCATAATGGTTTCCATTTCCGCTTCATCCGCAGAGAAGTTGAGGTCTTCCCGGTATTCCGGCCACGAGGAAATCATAATGCTTTCTCCTTCATGCGGCAGCGCCTGCCAAACTTCCTCCGTGATAAACGGCATAAAGGGATGCAGCAATTTTAATGTGTTGGAAAGGACATACGCCAATACGCGCTGTGCGCTCTCTCGAGCAGCCGCATCCTCCCGGTTATTCAGACGGGTTTTGGTCAATTCGATATACCAGTCACAGTAACTATCCCAGATAAAATCATAGAGGTTACCGGCGGCAACGCCCAACTCAAAGGATTCAATGTTATTCGTCACTTCACGGACAAGCGTATTGAATTTCGAGAGAATCCAACGATCCTCCAATTCCAGATGCTCCGGCAACGCCAAATCGTCAATCTCCAGATTCATTAAAACAAAGCGTGCCGCGTTCCAAATCTTATTGGCAAAGTTACGGTTCGCCTCCACACGTTCCGTATAGAAACGCATGTCGTTTCCGGGGCTATTACCCGTAACAAGTGAGAAGCGCAGTGCATCCGCGCCGTACTGATCGATGATCTCGAGCGGATCAATTCCGTTTCCGAGAGATTTAGACATCTTGCGGCCCTGGCTGTCACGCACAAGGCCATGAATCAAAACCGTATCAAAGGGACGCTTTTTCATCTGCTCCATGCCGGAGAAGATCATACGCGAGACCCAGAACGTAATAATGTCATAACCTGTGACGAGCACGCTTGTCGGATAGAAATAGTCCAGTTCCGGCGTTTTTTCCGGCCAGCCGAGCGTAGAAAATGGCCAAAGTGCCGAGGAAAACCAGGTGTCAAGGACATCTTCATCCTGATGAATATGCTTGGAGCCGCACTTCGGACAAGTATCGATATCGGTACGGGAAACCGTCATTTCTCCGCAATCATCGCAGTACCACGCAGGAATCCGGTGTCCCCACCAGAGCTGACGGGAAATGCACCAATCGTGCAGATTTTCCATCCACCGAATATAGTTTTTTGAGAAGCGGTCCGGTACAAACTTCAATTCGCCGGATTCCACAACGTCAATAGCCGGGCCAGTGAGCGGACCCATCTTCACAAACCACTGCGCAGAAGTAATCGGCTCCACCGTCGTACCGCAGCGGTAACACTGACCGACATTATGGACATGGTCCTCGATCTTTACCAGATAGCCGCCGGCTTCCAGATCCGCCACGATGGCTTTCCGCGCCTCATAACGGTCCATACCATTATATTTGCCGCCGTTAATGATCTTTGCGTCGCCGTCCAGAATCAAAATTTCCTCAAGATTGTGGCGTTTGCCAACTTCAAAGTCGTTCGGATCGTGGCACGGCGTAATCTTCACGCAACCGGTACCAAAATCCTTTTCTACGTACGCGTCCGCAATCACCGGAATTTCGCGGCCGACAAGCGGCAGGATCAGGGTTTTGCCAACCAGGTGCGTATAGCGCTCATCCTCCGGATTCACCGCAACGGCGGTATCACCCAACATCGTTTCCGGGCGGGTCGTCGCAATAATCACATATTCGCCCTCGGAACCTTTGACCGGATAGCGGATGTGCCAGAAATGGCCGGGCTGTTCGGTATATTCCACCTCGGCGTCAGAAAGTGCCGTGGTGCACTTTGGGCACCAGTTGATGATCCGGTTGCCCTTATAGATCAGGCCCTTCTCATAAAGGTTGACAAAGACCTCACGCACCGCGCGGGACAATCCCTCGTCCATGGTAAAGCGCTCGCGGCGCCAGTCGCACGAGGAACCGAGCGTTTTCAGCTGTTCAATAATGCGGTTTCCGTAGAGTTCCTTCCACTCCCAGACCTTTTCAAGAAATTTCTCACGGCCCAAATCATAACGTGTCAAGCCCTCTTTGCGCAACTCGGCCTCCACCTTGATTTGCGTGGCAATACCCGCGTGGTCGGTACCGGGCATCCACAGAGTGGCATACCCCTGCATACGCTTGGTGCGGATTAAAATATCCTGCAACGTCTCATCAAACGCATGACCCATATGCAGCTGACCCGTAACATTGGGTGGCGGGATCACAATGGTAAACGGCTTTTTGTTCGGATCAATCTCGGCGTTGAAATACCCGTTTTCTTCCCAGGTTTTATAAAGACGTTTTTCGGTTTGCTTCGGATCATAAATCTTCGGCAGCTCTTTCATGGTCTGATCTCCTTTTTTATCGTGTTAATTCTTATCATGTGTACTTCATCATGGAAACTGCCATCTGTGAAACGGATGGCGGCAGGCAGCGTCGCAACGGTGTGAAATCCCATTTTTTCATAAAGACCGCGTGCGCGGCTGTTCTCCGCAACCACGTCAAGTTCAGTCTGCCGTACACCGCGGCGTTCCGCTTCGCCAAGCAACTCGTGCAACAGCGCAGTTCCAATACCCAGGCTCCAGAATTTTTGCTGCAATGCAATGGCAATGCTGGAACGGTGCGCAACTTTCCACTTACTATTGAACTGAATCTGGCAGTTTCCTGCGATCTCACCCTCCACATCCGCAATCAGCGACAGCACCTGCGGCGACTGAACCAGATTTTCAATATAGGCAATCTCGCCCTCCAGCGTTGGAAATGGTTCCTCCGGTGTCCACAAAATATATTCCGTCTCCAATGCAATTGTGTGCAGAAAAGCAAGCAGTGACTCTGCATCCTCGGCGCACGGCACACGCAGAACGCACGCCCTGCCATCACGCAGAATCACAGTTTTTTCCGGATAAGTCATCGTAAATATGCACTCCTCCCAGCGGCGGCCGCATAAACGGCCTTGCACAGCCTTTCCGACAAACAAAAAACCTTCGCCCTGAAAACAGGGCGAAGGCATTCTTCGCGGTACCACCTGATTTAGACGCGCTCCACGCGTCCCTCCTTACAAAGCACTGACATGCTTCTGCCCAATAACGGCGGGCTCCCGGCAGAGTCTACTTGCATCCACGTTCGGTCTGCGGCTCCGAGGCTACCTTCCCATACTCCTTCACAGGGCCTTACACCAACCGACCCCTCTCTTGGCTTCCAGAGTACGCTACTCCTCCTCTTCAGCGCCTTTATCTATTTAATTTTCTTTATTATATGCAAGTTTCCCTAGCTTGTCAAGTAGCCATTCGCACAGTTTTCATAAATTTCGACAGCCATTTCTTGCAAATTTGCTGGAACTCCCGTATAATTGGCCTTAGTATGCCCCACTTGTTTGAAAAAATACGCTCGTTTAAAAAATAGATGGCATTTCCGAGCATCGACAAAAAGGAGGCTTTATGCCAAAAACCAGCATTGTCCCCTGTCACACCTATGATGCTGCCGCCGTTCGTGCGGCGCTCATTGAAGCGCTTACGCCATTAGGCGGCCTGGATTTCATTTGTCCGGGTATGCGAATCGGAATTAAAATGAATCTTGTCACGCGGAAAAACTATCACGCCGCCGTTACTACGCATCCTGTAGCTCTTGCGGAGCTTGCCCGGCTCATTCAAGAACGAGGCGGACAGGCCATCATCGGCGACAGTCCCGGCGGACCGTTTTCTGCGGCCTTTCTCCGTTCGCTTTATGGTCCCGCGGGACTCTCCATTGCGGAAAAGGCCGGAGCGCAGCTGAATTATGATACACGCATCGAAAAAGCCGACTTTCCTTCCGGAAAAATCTTGAAAACTATTACCTATACCGGCTGGCTTGCGGATTGCGACGCCGTGATCACCTGTGCAAAATTCAAAACGCATGCCATGCTGGGCATGACAGGCGCCGTAAAAAATCAATTTGGGATTGTGCCGGGACTCATGAAACCGGAATTTCATGCGCTTTATCCAAAAGTCTCGGATTTTTGCAATATGTTGATCGACCTCAACGAATTTATCAAACCGCAGCTCGCCATCATCGACGGTATTGACGGGATGGAGGGAAACGGTCCTTCAGCAGGCACAGTACGGCACATCGGCTGTCTGATTGCCTCCGACAGCGTCTATCACGCGGATGTCGTGATGGCAGACTTGATGGGGCTCCGCCCGGCTGATATGCCCCTGATTCACGCTGCGCATCTGCGCGGACTCGCGCCGGAAACAACCGACGAACTTTCGCTCTTCGGCAGCGCAGACGCTTTCCGCATGGAAGATTTTAAAAATCTTCCATGCGGAAACGTTCAATTCGGCGGACGGGAAGACAGCGCGCTCATGCAAATCATCCGCAGCCTGCTCACACGCCGGCCATCCGTAGACGCTCACGCCTGCATTGGCTGCGGACTCTGCGCTCGCAATTGTCCTGCCGGTGCCATTCAAATGAAAGGCATCCCGAAATTTCATCTACGCAAGTGCATACGCTGCTTCTGTTGCCAGGAACTATGTCCCAAAGAGGCCATTTCCGTGAAAGCAGCCCGTTTAAATCACATTGGACGTTAATTTCAACCTACGTTGGTTTCTACTGCCGACTTAAATAATAAACGTCTTGACACCCTCGAGTTTACCCTTCCGCAGCGCCAGCTCCGTCGTATTTCCACAGCAGCTGAGCTGATAATCGCCGCGATATCCTTCTACAACGATTTCGCCGTTTGCGTCGGTAACCGCTTCTCCGCGCGTCCACCACTCGCCCTTCACCAATTCCATAATGGCGTCGTAAACCGGTTTAATGGAGTTATCTTCTCGGATGAATCCCGCAGGCGCACCCAACCATCCGCCATCGACAAAGTTCCAGGACACCGCGTTTTCCACCTGCGGATGCGCAAAGAGGATCTCATACATCTCCACGGTTTCCCGTGCCTGACGATCCTCAAATTCCGGCGTAGACGGCCATTCCGGAATCTGATAGTCGTTTAAATCCTCGATTTCCGGCGGCATAATGTGTCCGGAAGTCAGCGTATTTTCTGTGAAATGGAGCGGAAGCCCGAAGTGATCAAAACGCGCAAGCACTTCATAAAGCTTCTCGGCACCCCAATATCCCTGGTGCTGATGCGACTGAATCCCAATTACATCGATCGGCACGCCGGAATTCAGACATCCGTCAATCAAAATTTCATAATTGGTAGACGTATTAAAATCATTAATCAGGAGCGTTGCATTCGGATTGGTCTCACGTGCGGCGGCAAACACACGTTTCACAAGTCCTACACGTCCCAATTCCTTGCAAATTCGCGTTACGGCATTGTCATACTTATCGAAAATAGGCATAATCACCACTTCATTGATGACATCCCACATATCGATAACGCCTTCAAAGAATCCCACATCACGGCGAATACGGGCCAACTGACGGCGTAAAATCTCTTCGTTGGAATACTGCATCAGCCAGTCGGCGCAGACCGTATGCCAGCACAGCGGATGTCCTTTCAGGGTAACGCCGCGCGCTTTCAGCCACCGGGCAGCCTGCAAAGTTTCCCAGGTCATGGGTTTTCCCTCTTCCGGCTCGAACCGTCCCCAATAAAACGGATAGGTTGTATTATTAAAAAGCTTGGACCAGATCGCAATGCGTTCTTCCATTTTTTCCTTTTCCGCACCTTCAAACTGGCCATTGACATAAGGAATCGTTTCCCGGATCGCAGAGCCCCACAAAAACTCATGATTTGTCATTTCAAACTGAACGGGCTGCCCAATTACCGGGGAACCGTCCTTGCGCAGTACGCGTACCGTCTTTTTTCCCAGACGATGGGAATAATCTCTTTTCATGCTGCAACCTCTCCAATCATTTGTATAACATTGTATAGAGTAGTGATGCCGATTTAACCTTACCATATTTCGCAGAGACTGTCAACTTGAAAAAGGGGTCACATCCGCACAAAAAGTCCTAATTCATAGAAGTTTGACGGGATTTGCAATTGTATTGTCGTATAAAACATGCTATACTCGTTCCGATAGAAATATCTATGGAAAGGGGTAATTTATGGCGTCGCACATTAAAAACATGACAGAGGGGAAGCCGGTTTCTCTGATTCTTTCCTTCGCGCTGCCATTGATGGTAGGGAACGTATTTCAACAGCTCTATACAGTCGTAGATACCATGGTGGTAGGAAAGGCATTGGGAGTCAAAGCTCTGGCCGCTCTCGGCGCAACCGACTGGCTGAACTGGATGATGTTAGGGCTCATTCAAGGCCTGACGCAAGGATTTGCCATTTTAATGGCACAAGAATTCGGTGCAAAACGGTATAAAAGTTTAAGAGACGTCATCGGAAGTTCCGCAATTTTATCCGGTATCAGTGCGATTGTCTTCCTGGTCGGCGGACAGCTCTTGGCGCGTCCTGTCTTACATTTGCTGCAAACACCCGCAGAAATATTGGACAACACACTGCTTTATCTGCGGATTATGTTCTACGGTATCCCGATTGTCATGTCCTATAACTTTTTTGCCTGTATTCTGCGGGCGTTGGGGGACGGAAAAACGCCGCTTCACGCCATGATCGTCGCGTCCTTTGTCAACGTAGGCTTAGATCTGCTTTTTGTGCTGGTTTTCCATTGGGGCATTGCGGGAGCCGCAATCGCGACCGTGATTGCACAACTGATTTCCAGTCTCTATTGTTTATGGCATATCCGAAAAATTGAAATGATTTCGCTGAAAAAAGAAAATTTTCACTTGCAACTGCCCATGATTCGCAAATTATTCCTCTTGGGGTCACCCATGGCGTTTCAAAATGCCATTATCGCAGTTGGCGGTATGATCGTTCAATCCGTTGTCAATGGGTTTGGTGTAATTTTCATTGCCGGTTTTACAGCGACGAACAAACTCTATGGCGTATTAGAGATTGCGGCAACTTCCTATGGATACGCCATGATTACATATGTTGGTCAAAACTTAGGCGGCGGCTTGATAGCGCGAATCCGAAGCGGCATGCGGGCTGCCATCGGCATTGCCGTACTTACCTCGGTTGTCATTGCCACAATGATGCTGCTGTTCGGGAAAGTCATTTTAGGCTGGTTTATTTCCGGAACCCCTCAAGAAGTGGCGCAAACATTGGACATTGCGTTTTACTATTTAGCCATCATGAGCGTATTCTTACCGATCCTGTATCTTCTGCACGTCATAAGAGCATCCATACAAGGTATGGGGAACACACTTCTTCCCATGGGTTCCGGAATCGCGGAATTTGTCATGCGAACACTCGCTGCCATTCTGCTCCCACTTGCCGTCGGGGAAACCGGAATCTTCTTTGCGGAAATCCTTGCGTGGGCGGGCGCAGACGCCATTTTAATTCCCAGTTATTTCGTTACCATGCGCAAAGCTGCTGCAGAGCAGGAACACATGAAATTGCAGGAATAAACCAAATCACAAAAGATGGGCCAATTTCGAGGAAATTGGCCCATTAAAACATAAACGTATAGAAAAATACAATTTCATATAATATTGTAAAATTTACTTGACATTACCATTTATATTTGCTATTGTAAGAACGAAAGATCTTTCAAATACTAAATTTTACAATGAGGTGTTTTATATCGATGAGGTTTGATGATGTTACTCGATAAACGCTTTCTGGCGCTCTTTTTGCTGTTTGTCTGTGCGCTGTTTATGGCTCTGTTTGGCGTCCTGCGCTATGCGTATGTTGTGGCTGCCGTCAACCTGGGAAGCACCCGCGGTATTCATACATACGCGCAGAAATTATATGTCGAAGACGGCGCCGCGCTCATGGATTACGTAAAGTCTTCTGCCATTTCGGATCCGTTTGTCATTTGGAAGATTCATGACGACCCCGACCTGCTGGGCGTCTATGGAAATGGTATGGATTCTCCACTTCCTCTTTTAGAGGGGAGCTCGTTTCAACAGGAAGTTTTTTCTCAGAACCGGAAACTTGCCATCGTGGGAAAAAATTTTCAGGGAGCCACTCATGTGAGTCTCTTTGAAGATACCTATGAGGTTGTGGCGGTCGCCGGTTATGACTTTGCCACACAGTACGATTCAGCCATTTATTATAATCTGGACAGCACGCCCTATGGCGGCTTTTTTTATCTGGACGCGGAAAAGCCGGAAACGATAGCAAAGTTGCTTACCGCGCTGCCGCAGGAGTTGGAAGCCGTACTGTATGACGATCCTGTAGTAGGAATTACCGAAATCATAGACCGGGCCGGAAATGACCGGTTGATTTATCTTGGCTTTATGCTGCTCCTGCTCTTCTTTGCATTCCTCAGCTGCAGGGCAGCTTATTGGACGATGCGGGACGATATGCTCGTAAGAAAGCTGATCGGCTTATCGCACAGGAAAATTATTTTGCGCGCCGCAGCTGCGCTGACGCTTTTTTCCCTGGGCTGTCTTGCCGTCCTGTTGGCGGCGCTTCCTGCCTTTGGAATTCTTTCGCTGCCGTATTGTATACAGGAGCTTCTGCCGGCTGCTTTACCTGTAACGGCGTTTCTTTTTTTCATTTTCGCTTTTTCATTATCTTTACAGATGGGGAGGAGGAACGCAGCATGAAGTGTCGAAATTATGTTATAATTGCCGCAGCTTTTTTGATCAGCCTTTTCCTATTCAATCTGGCTTACAGCGCAAATAATAATCTGGAGTTTGCGGCAGGACAATACCAGCGCGCGCAGATACAGCAGGGGGTGAAACTGATCTATGATCTTGATCTGCTGCAGAACCTGACGACGGAAGATCTGCCGGAGTTAAAAAAGGCGTATGATCTGCTCCATTCGGATCGCTATTACGAAATCACTACACAATTTTTGGTGGCATATGAGCTGTGCCGCGATATTTTTTTATATGCATATGAAGAGGGGGCTGAAGCTTACTCGCAATATGAGAATCAGGGCGTTATGGAATACTCTCTGAAAACACTGGCGCTTTCCCCAAACTGTTTTGAAAAATTTAATCTTACCTGCGACATAGGCGATGCTTTCACCGAATACACCTACAGTGGCTCTGAAATCCCGGTTGTATTGGGCGCGGCATACAAAGAGTACTATGCGCTGCATGATACCATAGAGGCGTCATATATTTTCAAGCCTGTTCAACTGCATGTCGTCGGTTTTCTCCCCGAAAATACGGTGTTAACGCTCTATAATTACCCTCTGGTTTTGGACCGCTATATGATGATTCCGTCCTGGAACTGTGAGGACGATCCGGATTCCTATGTTGAACAGTTTTTTCAGCTCCGGCATTATGCCAACAAGCTGGAAGGTTTCTATGAATATGAGGATGCTTCGGACTTGCAGGCGTTTCAAGAGAGCGTTGACGAGGTGAACGATTTGCTGTCCGGCGCAATATCAGTCACAGACTTACCCGAACCATTCTCAATATCGTTTCTTTCTTATCAGCAAACGCTCCTGGTAGCGAAAGTCTGTACCTATTTGGCAGCATTCGTAGTGACCGTCGGCATTCCGCTTTTGGCGGTCATGAAAATGCGAAAGCATTTTCATGAGCTTTGCGTGCGGTATTTATTTGGCGCAACGCTGATTCGTATTTGGCTCAGGGAATTTGGCATGTATGTGCTGTCACTATTGACAGCAGCTGCGATGTTGATTTTCTTGGAGACATTCCTTCTCCAACGTCTATTTTTGTACGTTCAGTACATGCTCTATCCAATCAGCAGTTTGGCTTTAGCCGCAGGGAGTGTCGTGGTGTTTGGGGTATTTCTGACCATCGTTGTGGCACCATCCAGGCTTCGCGCCGGTGTAGGGGGAAAAGATCATGCTAAAAATTGAAAATCTTTATAAAAGCTATGGGAAAAAGCGAGTACTCTCAGCATTTTCTATGGGCACGGATCAAATGACCGCCATTGTCGGAAAGAGTGGAAGTGGAAAAACAACGCTCCTGCACATTCTCGCCGGGCTTCTGAAACCGGACAGTGGAGTCATCGCATTCCATGACACGGCGTATAATTTTCGTTCGTTTGGCGATTTGGCAAATATGCGGTATCGCTATATAGGGGTTGTGCCGCAAGAATACTGCTTAGTGAACGAAGCCAGCGTCTTTGATAATATGGCTTATCCATTGAAACTGCACGGTGTTCAGAAACAGGAGACAAAAAAGCGCGTATTGGAACTTGCTGAAATGCTTGAAATAGAGGATCTGCTCACCGCCAAGCCCAAAAAGCTATCCTCGGGGCAATGCCAACGCATTGCAATTGCACGGGCCATGGCTCACAAACCTCCTCTCTTGCTGGCAGATGAACCGACCAGCGCTTTGGATGCAGAAACCAAACAGACGGTCATACGAGCATTTACCGAGTATGAGGGCCTTGTAGTTCTGGCAACGCACGATACAGATGCGATTTCGGCAGCACAAAATGTTGTGAGTCTTGACGCACAATAGTGGCAGACACTCCGATTCGTTATATTATCAAGGGATGTCCCTTCTTAGCACACGCTTGAAGGGTTCGTTGGTACTTGCAAATAGCAATACTATCTTTTTTTGTATATGAAAAAACGTCATGAAAAATTCATGACGTTTTTTGTTACATGTGCTCCAAAATGAAAAAAGGCAAAACGATGCGTGATACAATCAAGCAACAGGCAAAATACTACAACATCGACTTACAAAATGGAAAACGCTGCTACATTAAGTTAATAAAAAAGCTAACGATGTATATACATCGTTAGCTTCATGGCAGGGGCAGAAGGGATCGAACCCTCGGCCTACGGTTTTGGAGACCGCCGCTCTACCAGCTGAGCTATACCCCTATAAAAAGCCTGCGGTTCAAGCACAGGCTCATTCTGGTGGGCCTTCGGGGACTCGAACCCAGGACCGACCGGTTATGAGCCGGCTACTCTAACCAACTGAGCTAAAGGCCCTAATAGAAGTCTGAGCGCTTAGATAACCTAAGCGCTCAGAAATTGGCTCCCCCTGTTGGGCTCGAACCAACGACCCTGCGGTTAACAGCCGCATGCTCTACCAACTGAGCTAAGGAGGAGTGTCGGCGCCGACCAATTTTCCCAGGACGTCTCCATCCAAGTATCGTAGGCACTGAAGAGCTTAACTACCGTGTTC
>CALWBW010000041.1 GCA_944376195.1 uncultured Clostridia bacterium
CTCCCTCAAAAAAGCTGCATAAGCGCGATGCGCCGCTTTACTTTCCGCAAAAAGACCAAAAACAGTGGGACCACTGCCGCTCATGGCAGATCCCAATGCGCCGAACTCTAACATACGGCGTTTGATTTCTAAAATTTCCGGATGTTCTACTGCCGTGACCTGTTCCATGACGTTGCAAAGATTTTCTGCAATGCCGGGAAGCATACCTTGCGCAAGCGCATGCGTCATTGCCTCGGTGTCAGGTCGGCGTGTCAGTTCCAACTGGTCAAGCGCCGAGAACACATAGGGTGTCGACATAGAAAACTCCGGCTTCACCAGCAAAATGGTGCAATCCGGCAGCGCGGAAAGCGGGGAAAGCTGTTCCCCGACGCCGCGCGCCAGCATAGTACCACCGAAAATACAGAAGGGAACATCAGCGCCAACGCGCAAACCAATTTTAATGAGTTCAGCATCCGTAAAACGTGTGTTGTAAAGCAGGTTCAATGCGCGGATTACTGCCGCTGCATCGGAACTGCCTCCGGCAAGTCCTGCCATCAAAGGGATCCGTTTTTCAATTGCCACCGCTATGCCATCCTGAGGAATTTTTGCTGTATCATAAAACGCGCAAATTGCCTTGTGGACAAGATTGCTTTCGTCACAGGGGAGGCTCGTCAGGTTGCTGCGCAAGGTAATGCCGTCCCCTGTGCCGGTTTCAATGGCAAGCATATCGTGCAAGCTGACGCTTTGCATGACCATGAGAAGCTCATGATATCCGTTTGAAAGTTTCCCTACAACGTCAAGAGTTAAATTAATTTTGGCGTATGCCGCAATGCTGGCCCGCATATGGTCGGTTCCTCCTGATTTTATTATGGTAGCAGTATGGGCTCGTGGTTTTCAAACCAAGAGACAGCGCGCAGGCCGTACCTGTCCGCCAATTCCCGGGCTTCCCGTACGCCTGCGCCGACGTCGGACGCGTGGTGCGCATCACTGCCAATCGTCACGAATTCTCCACCCAGATCCCGATAAAGTGCCAAAACCCATTCGGGCGGTGAAATGCGATGATACCAATTGCGCAATCCATGCGTGTTCAATTCCAGCGCTACGCCATGTGAAACCGCTTCGCGTAAAAGCTCTGCAATCTGATCGCGATAGGCGGAAAGACGCAGATCAAAGCCGGTGTGTTTCATCAGACGTACCGGCTGATCAATATGTGCCAGCGCATCGGCAATCCCGGAACGAACTACCTGCAGTTCTAATGCAAAACACTCCTGCATCAAAGCGTCAAGATCAATTTTTTCATAATCCAGGGTATAATAATCCTCACAATTTCCATTCAAATGCTGGGAAGCAAGGACGAAATCAAACGCATGTGAGGAAAGAAAAGACCGTGTTTCCTCAGGGTTCAGCTGCGGCTGCCCCAGTTCCACACCATATACGATTTGCAGGCGTCCCTGATAGGCCTCACGCGCCGCGCAGATTTCAGGAAAGAGGGCTTCCCCGTGGAGCGTCCAAAAATCGCGGGAATCCATAAAATGCGGCGCGTATCCTGCGTCCCGCCGGCCCGCGGGGAATCCATCCCAGTGGTCGGTAATGGCAATGGCTCCAAGTCCCTGCCGGATAGCCGCCTCGCAGAGTGCAGCAACATGTTCCTCACCATCTAATGAAAGCCATGTGTGCATATGTAAATCAGATAAAAACATAAAATTCCCTTTCATCGGACCGCCGGCGTGTAAAAAATAAATCAATTGTGGCTTTGGAGAGTGACATCTCAAGCCCAAAATAGCAAAGTTAGTATATCATAAAAAAAGGTGCTTGTAAATCTACGGTAAGCGTTCCGTTTCTGAACTTTTTTCCTGGAATACGTTGTTTTTTAGATATTTAAAAGAAAAATATGGTATGCGAAAGGGAATCCTGCCGCATACCATGAAAAATACCAATAAGTAAAATTAGACTGTTTTCCCTTCGGCAGAAACAGCAGACTTTTCCAGTAATGCTTTCGTCCACTTTTTCCGAACCCACAACGACATCATGGAAAGTCCACGCACCCATTCGTCGGTCATTTGTGCAAGCCAGAGCCCGATGACGCCTAATCCCAGTACTGTGGAGAAAACGTAACCGCCGCCCACATTGCAAAGCCAAATAGAGCAAACCGCGACAACCATGGGCCAAAAAACATAGCCGGCACTGCGTAATCCGTAGTTAAACGCATGATTCAGGGAACGGCCAATATGGATGAAGATTTCAATCAGGAAGAGCTGACGTGTGAGTGCCAAGATTTCCGGATCTGAGGTAAAGAGCGACATGAGCTGCGGAGACAGGGCAAACATCAGCGTTCCGAACACGATATTGCATAAGACAATGTAGCGCCAGTTGCGCAGTACAAACCGATAAGCGCCATTTAAATCACCGGCGCCCACTTTATGGCCGGAAATAATCTGCGTGGCGTGCCCAATCGCAAGACCCATTACATAAGCGTAATAGTCTACATTTTGTACGTAGACTTTCGCAGAGAGTGCGGCAGTCCCAAATGCCGTTAGAAAGCCCGTTGTCACAACTTGTCCGAGCGTGTAGGAAATTCCCTCCATGCCGGACATCAATCCCATGCTGACGATACGTTTTACATAGGAAAAACGCACATGAATAAAATCGCGGATGCGGAAGCCAAGACCGGAACGCGCCATCATAACAGTCTGGAAAAGCAGCCCGGCGCATTCGCTCGCCGCACGAACGGCGGCTACGCCTATGACGCCTGCAAGGGGAACTTCAATTGGACGGAAAATCACAAGATAGGTTCCCGCAATATTGAGAATGTTATTCAAGATAACCACTGCCATAGGAATACGTGCGTTTCCATAACAGCGGAAAATGGTCGACATCATGGTGGATGTGGCAAGGATGATTGAGGCGCCTCCGGCAATGCGGAGGTAGTTGACGGCATCCGGAACCAAAGCGGCTTCCAACCCCACCATTTGCACAAATAGTTCTGCCCCGGTAATCAGTACTGCGCTGAAAAGTGCACCCAAACCCGCGGCTGAGGCCAATGCGTTCATGCTGATGGTTGCGCCGTCTTGATAGCGCTCGGCGCCGAGGGCGTGGTTGATGACAATGGCGGCACCTGCGGAAATCATGGTGAAGGCAATAACAACCACATTAATAATCTGGTTGGCAACGCCTACGGCAGCAACCGCTTCGTCGGAATAGTTGCTGAGCATAAAGACGTTCACGGTTCCCATCAAGTTTCGCAATACCTGCTCGACCAGAATGGGAATGGCCAGGGATAACAGCGACATTTTCTTAACCGGAGATTTCATAAAGCCCTCACACACCCTTTGCTTTTTCAAATACGACCAAAACCGTTGAAGAAACGGCATGATTATAGCACAGGATTACCTATAATGCAAGCGTAAGCCGAGAGGGTTTGCATGATGACCGGAAACAGGGGAAAGGCGCGTTCCTATTGATTTCAAAGGGGCATTATGGTATAATTTTTACATTATATTACGCCATACAGGATGGTAGTGCATTTTAGGAGGGAAACATGGCTGACATCAAAAAACTGGGATTTGGATTGATGCGTCTGCCCAAGCAGGGTGACTGGTACGACGTGGATCAGATTAAAAAAATGGTAGATTATTTCATGGGGCACGGATTTACGTTCTTTGATACTGCTTACGTTTATGACGGCGGAAAGTCGGAGATGGTTGCGAAAGAGGCCCTGGTGGATCGTTACCCGCGCGAAAGCTTTCAGCTTGTGTCCAAGCTCCCGATCTGGGTGTGCAAAGAAGCGGCCGATATGCAGAAAGTTTTAGATACGTCGTTACAGCGCGCAGGCGTTTCGTATTTTGATTATTATCTGCTGCATTCTCTGACCGGCGGCGAAAGAATTGATCTTTTGGATGAGTTCGGTGCGTGGGATTTTGTGAAAAAGGCAAAAGAAGAGGGAAAAATCCGCAATTGGTGCTTCTCTTTCCACGATAAAGCCGATGTTCTCGATGAAATTTTGACCAAACATCCGGGCGCGGCATATGTGCAGCTTCAAATTAACTACGCTGACTGGGAAGACGACGGCGTGCAGGCCCGGAAAAACTACGAGGTGGCGAAGAAACACGGCGTGCCGGTTGTCATTATGGAGCCGGTCAAGGGCGGTTCCCTTGCTGCGCTTACGCCAAATGTACAGAAAATTTTCAAAGACGCCAACCCGGGTGCATCGTTTGCCTCATGGGCCATTCGCTTCTGCGCATCGCTGGATAATGTGCTAACCGTTTTGAGCGGCATGTCGACGTTTGATCAGTTGAAGGATAACGTGGACTTCATGAGCACTTTCCAGCCGTTGACAGCGGAGGAATACAAGGTGATTGACCGTGCGGTTGCGGAGTTGAAAAAAGCGGATACAATTCCCTGCACCAAGTGCGGATATTGTGTTGAGGCTTGCCCGTTGGATATTGATACGCCGGCCATTTTTGCGGCAATGAATTTTGAGCGTCTTTACAATCATCTCGACAGTGCTAAGCGGCAGTATTCTTTCGTAAATGCCGATCGCCGTGCAGATAAGTGCGTGGAATGCGGCGCCTGTGAAGGCGTTTGCCCGCAGCATATTGGGATCCGGGAACTTTTGAAACAGGCAGCGGCACGGCTGGTGTAAGTAGTCCGTTTGTCTTGGAGGGAATAGCGTATGGCTGGAAAATTGAGCGCTTTTGAACCGAAAGCGTTGTTCGGTTATTTTGAGGATCTCTGCTCTATCCCGCATGGCTCTGGTAATGAAGGCGCCCTTGCGGATTATCTCGTCCGTTTTGCGGAGGAGCGGGGCTTGCGTTTTTATCGGGACGCATTACATAATGTGGTGATTTATAAACCTGCGTCCGCTGGATATGAAGAGCATCCAGCAGTGATTTTGCAGGGGCATTCCGATATGGTATGCGAAAAGATTGCGGAATCGCAGCATGATTTTGAAAAAGACGGAATTGAGCTGATTGTAGAAGACGGCTGGATTCGCGCAAATGGCACGACATTGGGGGCAGACAATGGAACAGCCGTTGCCATGATGCTGGCCATTTTAGCGGACAATACGGTGGCGCATCCGGCGCTTGAGTGTGTGTTTACGGTTCAGGAAGAGGTCGGTTTGGTCGGCGCACGCAATCTGGATGTCAGCGTCCTTTCCGGCCGGGTTCTTTTAAACCTGGATGGTGGTCCGGATTTTACGGCGGTTGTGAGTTGCGCGGGCGGATATCATATTGATCTGCGGCGGCAGTATGCAACGGAATTGCCGAAGGGCCGAGCTATACATGTGACAATCGGTGGTTTGCCGGGTGGTCATTCCGGCGTTGAAATCCAGAAGGAAAACTCCAATGCCATTAAACTGGCGGGCCGAATTTTGTATGCGGCGCGTAAAGCGGGGCTTGCCCAGCTTTCGGAGATCACAGGCGGCGGAAAAGACAATGCAATTCCCCGCGACTGTGCGTTTACAATTGTGACGCCTGAGGCATCGTTTGACGCAGTCCGCAAGGCAATGGACGCATCGGTTTCCGAGATTCTGGAAGAAATTTTAGGAACGGAACCGGATGCTTCAATTTGTGTGACGGAGACTGTGCTTCCTGCAACGGTTATCGCACAGAAAGATAGCGACGCTATGATCGATTTCCTGTTCCTGGCGCCGCATGGTGTCTTGGCAACCGATGTAAAAAACGGCGGATTTGTGACTTCCTCCATCAATCTGGGAATTGTCACCTCAAACGGTGCCTTCCGACTGACGTTTATGGCGCGTTCCTGCGTAGACTCTCTGGTGCGGAATACCACGGAGCAGCTGCGTGTACTGGCAAAAGCACTTGGTTTTACGGTAACATTGGTGGATGGATATCCTGGCTGGAAGTATGCCGAGGTTTCGCCGCTGCGTGAGGCATTGAAAACTTGTGCCAGGGAGAAATATGGAAAGGAACTCGTCGTGGAGCGCACGCATGGCGGACTGGAGTGCGGTGTGTTGGCTGGACGGATTCCGGGCCTTGACGCGGCTTCAATTGGCGCGCATGCGACAGGCGCGCATACGCCGGAGGAAAAGCTGGATGCAGCGTCTTTGGCGCTTAATTTCCGTTTCTTGAAAGACGTTTTGGCAATGTTATAAATGGTGTGAAAGCAGGTACCGTATATTTTGCGGTACCTGCTTTTTGTGAAAAAGGCAGGTGAAAATGGCTTCTTGGATCGTACATTTACGTATCGCGGAACGGCTGTTGTCCGCGTTTCCCGCTTTGTCGGCGGAGGATTTTTATGTCGGCAGTATTGCGCCGGATAGCGGCGTATTGGGACCGGACCGAATGACGCCGACGCCTTCCCGGGATATTTCTCATTGGCGTGATCCGGTGACAAAAGCGTATTGCCCTGAAAAATTTTATAAGGCATATATCCCCAAAACGGTAAATCGATCGCTGTTGGCCTTTTATGTGGGCTATTACGTCCATCTTCACACGGACAGTTTGTGGGTAAAAGAAATTTATCTGCCGGCAATCACATCCTTTCCCGAAGAATTGGCGGCGGATCCCAATGTTATTTTTCGAATCAAACAGGAATGGTATGCGGCGGACAAACTCTTTTTAAACGCACATCCTGACTATCTTCCGTTTTCCTTTCTGCGCGGGCTTCAAAGTTACCAGGATCCCGGTCTTCCGTACTATACGCCGGAGATGATTTGCGCAAAAATCCGAGAGGCTGTAGCGCTTTATGAGGACATGCCGGAGTTGCATTCGCCCGTCTTTTCCCTTTTTTCTCCGCAGAAGGCTGAACTCTTTGTACGGCGTACGACAGAGACAATGCTGACGCTTTTACATGATCGGCCAGAAGTATTGCAGAAAATCGAAGCTCCGAATAAATGATGTCTTCAAGAATTTTGAAGAGACGGGGCGCTTTACAACTTTGGAAAAACAGGATATAATCAAAAAGAATTATGTTTTGGAAGAAGTGCGGTGTCTGCATGGCGAGTTATTTCAGGCGTTGAAGGACGCAGGATGCCATAACGGGAGAACAGAAAGAAAATACGGGGACCGTCCGAATCGCGGCCTCTGTATTTTTTTACGAAAGTCCGGCTGCCGTTTTGGTGGTGGTACTGTGAGCAGCAGAATTCTTGACGTCGGCCTGAAAATAGTTTGCGTGATTTTTGGGGCGGAGGAGTTTCCATGGAGAAGACAGAACTGGCAATTGACCGGATGGAGGTATTGCGCTATCTGGGCTACCGTGGGCATCCGGCCTCCGGGGACGTAATGGTGGAAATTGAGCGCGCGGCACGGGAAATTTTGCAAAAAGCGACGCCGCGCTATATTTGCCGGACCTTTGATTTGGAGAGAAAAGCGGAGGGACTGTGGTTGGCCGGGACACAGTTTCAGCTGGAGGGTTCTGCGATTGCCGAACACCTTGCTTCCTGCGATCAGTGTGTGCTGCTGGCGGCAACTTTGGGATATGAGATAGAGGTTTTGTTAAGTAGGACGCAGGTGGCGCATATGACCCGAGCCATTGTGATGGATTGCTGCGCCAGCAGCGCAATTGAGTTTTTTTGTGATCGAATAGAGACGTTGGAGAGAAAACGTCAGGAAGACAAAGGGCATTATTTGACGGGCCGGTTCAGTCCGGGATATGGGGATTTTCCGCTTTCCGTCCAGCGAAAGTTTTGTGATATACTGGATACCCAGCGAAAAATCGGACTTTATGTTAGTCAGAGCGGGCTTTTGATTCCCAGAAAATCCGTGACGGCGATTTTGGGTATCTCGGGCTGTCGTCAGTCGGGAAAGAAACGGGGATGCGCTGCTTGCTCCCGTGCAGCCACTTGCCAATATAGAAAGGATGGAATTCACTGTGGAGAAGAAGCCTGAACGCACGATCACGTTTTTGGACGGAGCAATGGGAACCATGTTGCAGAAGCAGGGATTGCAAACCGGAGAAAAACCGGAATTGCTTTGCTTTACGCATGAGGACCTGATTGAGCAGATTCACCGTCAGTATCTTGCCGCCGGAAGTCAAATAATTTACACGAATACATTCGGTGCCAACGCTCGGAAATTGGAAGGCAGCGGATATGGTGTATCGCAGGTGGTTTGCAAGGCAGTACAAATCGCCAGACGAGCTTGCGCGGGGACAGGGGCGCGAGTAGCGCTGGATGTGGGACCGATTGGGGAACTCCTGGAACCGGTTGGGACGTTAACGTTTGATGAGGCGTATTCTCTTTTTGAAGAAATCGTTACGGCAGGGGAACGGGCCGGCGCGGATTTGGTTGTATTTGAAACCATGGCGGATTTGTACGAGGTGAAAGCGGCGGTTCTGGCGGCAAAAGAGCGGACGAAACTTCCGATTTTTGTTACCATGACCTTTGAAGAAAACGGACGCACTTTTACCGGATGCTGTGTGGAATCTATGGCTTGCACATTGGAAGGACTGGGCGTAGACGCAGTCGGGATCAACTGTTCCCTGGGACCAAAGGAAATTTTTCCTCTGGCACAGCGGCTGCGCTGTAATACCTCACTACCGATGATTATCAAGGCAAACGCCGGCATGCCCTCCCCGGAAGATGCTTCCTATGATATTTCGCCTCGCGAGTTTGCCGAATACATGCGCGAGTACGGGAAACTGGGCGTCGCTTTCCTGGGAGGATGCTGTGGAACAACGCCGGAGTACATCGCAGAATTGGTCCGCGCACTTTCCGGTGTTGTCTGTGAGGCTCATACTGCGCCCCTTTGCAGCATGGTCTGTACGCCTTCCTGTGCGGTAGCGATCAATGAAGTCAGAGTGATCGGAGAACGCTTGAATCCAACCGGCAGGAAACAAATGCAGCAAGCACTTTTAAATCAGAATTATCCGTATATCTTGAATCTGGCTTTGAAGCAGGCGGAAGCGGGAGCGGATATCCTTGACCTGAATGTGGGATTTCCCGGCGTTGATGAAGCGGCGCTCATGCCGGAGCTGGTCAAAAGAATTCAGAGTGTGGTTACGACTCCTTTGCAGCTGGATTCCTCTAATCCGGAAGCGTTGGAAGCTGGCCTGCGCGTTTACAATGGAAAGGCAATTGTAAATTCCGTGAATGGGGAGCAGAAAGTTCTGGATACCATCCTTCCGCTTGTAAAAAAGTATGGCGCCGCCGTAATTGGTCTGACCTTGGATCAGTCGGGAATTCCGCAGACAGCAGAGGAACGGTTCCAGATTGCGGAACGTATTTTGCATGAGGCCAGACGGTACGGAATTCCATCGCGGGATGTGTTAATTGATTGCCTGACGCTTACAGTTTCCGCCCAGCAAGATCAGGCGCGGGAAACGTTGAAGGCGGTCCGTATGGTCCGGGAACGCCTGGGCCTTCATACGGTTTTGGGCGTCTCGAATATTTCCTTTGGTCTGCCGAACCGGGAGCTGATTACCGGGAGTTTCTTGACGCAGGCTTTGGAGGAAGGACTTGATTTGCCGATTATCAATCCCAACCAGAGCGCTGTGATGGATGCAATTGCAGCGTTTAAGGTGTTGCATGGAGAGGATCAGAACAGTGTTCGCTATATCGAACGGTTTGCGCAGATATCTGGAAAACCAGATCGTACGCAGGAAAAGCCCGCGCATGTAGTGGATCTGCCGGAAGCAATTGAAAAAGGGCTTCGAGAGGAAGCTCGCGTGTTGACCAGGGCCTGTTTGAAGGACAGGGATGAATTGGCGGTCATTCAGGAATTGTTGATTCCCGCGCTTGACCGGGTAGGAGACCGTTATGAAAAAAACGAAATTTTTTTGCCGCAACTGATGAATGCTGCCGCCGCTGCCTGTGAGGCATTCGATGTGATCAAACAACGGATTTCCGCAAAGGGGATGCCGGAAATCTCCAAGGGGAAAATTATTATGGCAACGGTATGGGGCGATATTCATGATATTGGGAAAAATATTGTGCGAACAGTTTTGGAAAACTATGGGTACCAGGTGATTGATTTGGGCAAAAATGTCCCACCCTTGACCGTTGTCGAGACAGCTCAACGGGAACAGGTTCCGCTGGTTGGATTGAGCGCGTTGATGACAACCACACTGGAAAGTATGCGGCAGACCATTGAAGCGCTGCGAAATAGTGGTCATAATTGCAAAATTATGGTGGGCGGAGCGGTTTTGACGCCGGAATACGCACAGAAAATCGGCGCGGATTATTATGCAAAAGATGCCAAACAGGCTGTGGATATTGCAAAACTTGTATTTGGGCAGGAGAACGCATGAATATTCGGGAATATATACAAAAGAGGCCGTTGGTTTTTGACGGCGCCATGGGAACGTATTTGACGGAAAAGCTCTGGCGCGATACGTTTCCGGTCAAATGTGAACTTGCCAACCTTGAGCATTCGGAGACCGTTTTGGAAATTCATCAAGAGTACCTGAACGCTGGATGCATGGCGATTAAAACCAATACGTTTGGTGCAAATCTCGGAAATTTGGATCAGGATTTAGTATTGCTTGATCGCGTTTTGAGAACGGGATACCGGCTGGCCGTACGGGCGGTGGAGGGTACGGAGGCCGTGGTTTTTGCAGATATCGGCCCAATTCCCCAGCGGGAAGAGCAGGATTTATTCCAGGAGTATTGTCAGATTGTCGATTGTTTTTTGGAAGAAGGCGCCGTAAATTTTTTGTTTGAAACGTTCAGCAACGGCGACTGCCTGGAGCAACTTGCACAATATATCCGGAAAAAGCGCCCGAACGCATTTATTATTGCTTCTTTTGCTGTGCAACCGGATGGATATACCCGAGAGGGGCAGTCGGGACGGTTTTTGTTTTCCAAACTGCGGGATGCCGTGGATGCAGTGGGATTTAACTGTATTTCCGGCGCACATCATTTGCTGGAATTCGTCAAAACGCTTCCCACGGCAGGCCGGATCGTCTCTGTCATGCCAAATGCCGGCTATCCGACTGTGGTGAATAACAGAACGTTTTTTGGAGGAACGCCGCAATATTACGCAGAACAGATGGCAGAACTGGCCCGCCTTGGCGTACAGATTTTGGGAGGATGCTGCGGTACCACACCGGATCATATCCGGGAAACTGTCCGGGTATTGAAATTACTGCCTTCCGTGGAAAATCCCAAAATAAAATCCGACTCAGTGACAGTGGGCAGACCTAGGGAGACAAAAAAAGGTCGGCTACAGGAAAAAATAGAAGCCGGACAACGGGTGATAGCTGTTGAGTTGGATCCCCCTGCTGATATCAATATTGCTGCATTTTTAAAAGGCGCGCAGACTTTGAAAGCGGCCGGTGTCGATACGGTTACGATTGCGGATTGTCCCATTGCGCGCGCAAAAGTGGACAGCAGTCTCTTAGCCTGTAAACTGAAACGGGAATTGGACATTGATCCCCTTCCGCATATGACCTGCCGTGACCGCAATATTAACGCAACCAAAGCTCTACTCCTGGGGCTGCAGATTGAAGACGTTCACAACATTTTGGTAGTGACGGGAGATCCCGTGCCGAATGCAGAACGGGACGAAGTAAAAAGCGTTTATAATTTTAACTCGAGAAAACTAGCAAAGTTTATTTCTACCCTTAATCAGGAATTGTTCCCGACGCCTTTTTATATTTGCGGGGCCTTGAATCCAAATGCGAAAAACTTTGCGGTCCAGCTGCGCCTTGCAGCGGAGAAGATAGAAAGCGGCGTTTCTCTGTTTTTAACACAGCCGGTGTTTACGGAGCAGGCAATTGAAAATATCCGGTTGGCGAAGGAAACTCTGCATACTCGTATATTGGGCGGAATTATGCCGCTTGTCAGTTATCGTAATGCCCGTTTCATGAGCAGCGAAGTTGCGGGTGTCGTGGTTCCGGAGGAATTGGTGGAACAGTATAAAAACTTATCGCCAGAAGCTTGTACAAACCTTGCGGTAGAGACTTCCGTGAACTTTGCAAAACGGCTTGCGCCGTTTGTAGACGGATATTATTTGATAACGCCTTTTAAAAGAGTGAAATTGATCTGCAGAATTGTGGAGGAAATTCGGAGGTTGGAAAAAACAGAGCGATAACTTTATTTTTCTAAAAGGACACGCACAAATTGTCTTCTTTCGTCATAAACTGTATTATTATGAGGATGGAGGCCGCCCGCAATGCTGGAATTGTTGTATCATTTTATTTACCTGATGTTTGGCGTTTCCAATGGCGGTTCATTTCCGCGGCCCTTGACGGCGGAAGAAGAGCGTGATTGTCTGGAGCGTGCTGCGGCAGGGGATATGGAGGCCCGCAATCAGCTGATCGAGCACAATTTGCGGCTGGTTGCCCATATTATTAAAAAATATTATGCGGCGTCACAGCGAGATCAGGAGGATTTGCTTTCCATTGGGACAATTGGATTAATAAAGGCTATCAATACGTATCGCCCTGAACGGGGCACCAGGCTGGCGACTTATACAGCCCGCTGTATTGAAAATGCTATCCTCTCGCAGAGGCTCTATATGTTTTCAGTTTTCGGATTCTCCAGTCCTACACGGTGGTGAAGGCGTAGAAGTTTTGTTTTCCTTTATATGTGTCCGCCCAAAATGACAGTATTGTGGACAGGCTGCAGACGGCGTCGGGGAATAGATAAAAGAATTCATGCAGGACGGAGGCGTTTCAATGGAACGATACTTGGCGCATATTGCGGAAGACGGCCGGGAACAGACTGTACAGGAGCATTTGACAGGTACGGCTAAGCTGGCTGCAACTTTCGCTCGCTCTTTTCATGCCGAGGAACAGGCTGTACTGGCGGGCTTGGCCCATGATCTCGGCAAGTACACTTCCAATTTTCAGAGGCGTCTGCATGGAAGCGCTGACCATGTAGATCATGCCACTGCCGGGGCCTATACCTGTTTTCAGAAAAAACAGTATCCCGCTGCCTTTGCGGTAATGGGGCATCACGGTGGTTTGCCGGACGGAGGTGGCAAGGGAGACAGCGACGAGCGCGGTACCTTCTGGGGTCGCATTCGTAAGGCAGAGTCTGGCGCACTGGTTCCAGATCCGGTGTGGCAGCAGGAGATCGTCCTCCCGACGGCCTCTTGTCCCGGCTGGGTCAACCACCCCTTGGACGGGATGTTTTTCACCCGGATGCTCTATTCCTGCCTGGTGGACGCCGATTTCCTGGATACGGAGATTTTTATGTCTGGACGAACCCGCTCCATAGGAGAGGGCCCCTGCGTGGGCGAACTTTGGACGCGGTTTCAGAACTATATTTCCAAATGGTTCCCGCCAAAGGGCGTGTTAAACGGTCAGCGGTGCGCTGTTTTAAAGCGGTGCATGGTGGAGGGGGAAAAACGACAACCCGGCCTGTTTACTCTGACGGTACCTACCGGGGGTGGTAAGACTGTGGCTTCTCTGGCTTTTGCTTTGGCCCATGCCCGGGAACATGGCCTGTGCCGGGTGATTTATGTGATTCCTTACACCTCGATCATTGAGCAAACTGCCAAGACCTTCCGGGATATCCTTGGAGAGGACGCGGTATTGGAGCACCACTCCAATGTACAGTATGACACAGGGAACCAAGAGGAAATCACGCAAAAAAACTTTCGCTTGCTTCAGGCTACCGAGAACTGGGATGCACCGGTCGTAGTGACCACCGCGGTACAGTTTTTCGAGTCTCTATTCGCCTGCAGGTCATCAAAGTGCCGCAAACTCCACAACATCGCCGGAAGTGTGGTGGTTTTTGACGAGGCGCAGATGCTGCCCCTGCTCCATCTGCGTCCCTGTGTCTGGGCCATTTCCCAATTGATTGCCCACTACCGTGTTTCTGCGGTGCTGTGTACGGCCACCCAGCCCGCCCTCAATCCTCTTTTTCAGGAGTTTCTGCCTGGCTATACTCCGGTAGAATTGTGCCCGGATGGGATGCTGTCGGAAGAAATCTTCCGTCGAGTCACCTTCCGCCGAACGGGAAAGCTGAGCTGGGACGACTTAGCGGAGCAGTTGAACGGCCAGGAACAGGTTCTGTGTATCGTCAATTCCCGGGAAAGCGCGCAAACCATCTTTTTCAAACTGACAGGTGAGGGATGTTTTCACCTATCCACTCTCATGTGCCCAGCCCATCGGCAGGCCCAACTGGAGGAAATCCGCAGACGGCTGAAGGAGAAGCTGCCCTGTCGGGTGGTGTCTACATCTCTCATCGAAGCTGGGGTGGATGTTGACTTTCCTGTCGTTTATCGTGAGGAGGCAGGATTGGACTCTATTCTCCAGGCCGCCGGGCGGTGCAATCGGGAGGGGCAACGTCCCCGCGAAGAGAGCGTTGTCGCCATCTTTCAGGGGGAGGATAAGCCTCCGAGACTTTTTGATGCACAAATTGAAGTGGGACGGCTGGTCATGGCGCGACAGGAGGATTTGTCCTCCCGTCAGGCGGTCCACGACTATTTTTACGAACTTCTGGAGGTCAAGGGCAAGTCGGCTCAGGATCAGAAGGAAATCCTGGAGACAATGAAACGGGAATTGTTCCCCTTCCGCACGGTGGCAGAGCAGTTCCACCTCATAGAGCAGGATACCCGCACGGTTTATATCCCTATAGACGAGGGAGCAGACTTGATAGAACAACTGCGGCAGGGGGAACGGAGCCGTTCCCTATTCCGCAAATTGGGCCGGTACGGCGTTTCCATCTATGAAAACCACTTTTTGGCCCTGGATCAGGCTGGAGTGTTGGAACAGCTGGAGGATGGTTCCACCGTCTTGGCGGATTTGAACTTGTATAGCAGACAAACGGGCCTTACGACGACCGTAAAAACGGGCAGAGGAATTTTTTTATAAAATAATAAAACAGGAAGGTCTTTGAGAACTTCCTGTTTTGTTTTTACGCTTTCATCAAACTACAGACATTTCAAATCGTGTGCGTTGCCCGGCTGATAAAATACATCCGGGTTTATTGTTAAATTCAACAAAAATTTACTCACTTTAGCTGCAAATAAATTGAAATTCAACAAAAAGAGTCGTATAATGCATAACAGAAAGGAGTGAGTACCCATGTCGATCTCTTTGGAGGTTTGGGGAGACTACGCGCTATTTACCCGACCTGAGATGAAAGTGGAACGGGTGAGTTACGATGTGATGACCCCCTCTGCGGCCCGGGGGTTGATTGAGGCGATCTACTGGCACCCGGGGATACGGTGGATCATCGATCGCATCTATGTATGTAACCCGATCCGCTTTTCCAATCTACGGCGCAATGAAGTTAAATCCACAATTTCTGCTCGCACAGCCCATGCTGTGCTAAAGCGGGGCGAGGGAGAACTGTACCTGTGTACTTCGGAAGACATTCAGCAGCGTTCCGCCATGCTGCTGCGGGATGTGCGTTATGTCATTGAGGCCCATTTCGAGATGACGGACAGGGCTGCCCCAGGGGACAACCCCGGGAAGTTTCAGGATATCGTGAAGCGCCGCATTCAAAAGGGGCAATTTTACCACCAGCCCTGCTTCGGCTGCAGGGAATTTCCTGCCCAATTCCGGTGGGGGGAGACACCGCCTCCCTGCCCGGAGGAACTGAGTGAACAGACCAGAGACCTGGGCTGGATGCTTTGGGACATGGACTACACGGACCCGGGGGATATCCGTCCTCTGTTTTTCCGGGCTGCGCTTCAAAACGGGATATTGGAGGTACCCGCGCGCAATAGTGGGGAGGTGCGGGGATGATCTTACAGGCGCTGAGCTCGTACTACGAGGCCCTGCAGCGGCAGGAAAGGGTGGTGGGCCCAGGCTGGGGTCCGGTGAAAGTTTCATTCGCCTTGTGTATCCAGGAGGATGGGATTTTGGAACAGGTACTGCCCCTCCAGATGGAACAGACAAGGGGGAAAAAGACCGTGTTGGCGCCTCAAATCCTGTCCCTGCCCGCGCCGGTGAAGCGCACGGTGGGCGTGGCCGCTAATTTTCTGTGCGACAACTCCAGCTATATATTGGGGGTCGACCAAAAAGGGAAACCTCAGCGGACAACAGAGTGCTTTGCCGCTTGCAAGGCGCTTCATGAGGAACTTCTCTCCGGCGTAGATACCCCGGCAGCCAGGGCGGTACTGTCTTTTTTCCGCGTTTGGCAGCCGGAGCGGGGCAGGGAGTACCCCGCCCTGGCGGAGCACTGGGAGGAAATCCTTTCGGGTGGCAACCTGCTCTTCCGGTATGGCAATGGCTATGTCCACGAGGTACCGGAGATACGCCGGGCATGGGAGAGGCACTATAATAGTGCCCCGGCGGACGGTACCCCCGAAATGGCTTGCCTGGTAACCGGCGAGAAAGGACCGGTGGAAACGGTACATCCTGCCATCAAGGGCGTTCCCGGGGCCCAGTCCAGCGGAGCGGCTCTGGTGTCCTTCAACGCCCCGGCCTTCTGCTCTTACGGTAAGGAACAGAATCTCAACGCCCCCACCAGCAAGGCAGCTGCTTTTGCTTACACCACTGCTCTGAATCATTTGCTTGCCGACCGGGCCCATACGTTTTTAGTGGGAGACGCCACGGTGGTATTCTGGGCTCAAAGCGGCGAGACGGCCTACCAGGACTTCTTCGGCGGCGCCTTTGGCGATGTCTATGAAGAAAAGGACCTGGAAGGCATGGTAAAAGAGTTGTGCTTGGGGCACGAGGTGAAATTTGATGAGACCATGCTGGATCCCAACATGGAGTTTTACATTTTAGGCCTGTCTCCCAACGCCGCCCGGCTTTCGGTACGGTTTTTCCTGCGGAACACCTTCGGTGGGTTTCTGACGCACATCCAGGCTCACCGGGAACGAATGCGCATTGTCCGGCCCGCCTATGAAAAATTTGAAGTTCCATCTCTGAGAGTACTCCTGGATGCCACCGTCAACCTTAAAAGCCGGGATAAGCAGGCATCTCCGGAGATAGCAGGAGAACTGCTTCGGGCTATCCTCAACGACACTCCTTACCCTGCTACACTTTTAAACAGTGTGGTGCTGCGCATTCGGGCAGAACATATCGTTACCTGGCCCCGCGCGGCTATCTTAAAAGCTTACTATTTGAAAAAGCCCCACTATGAAATTCCGGAAAAGGAGGTCCTCACCGTGTCACTGAATGAAGCAAGTACCAGCACCCCTTACAATTTGGGGCGGCTGTTCTCCGTCCTGGAGGCCATCCAGCAAAGTGCCAATCCCGGCATCAATGCCACTATCAAAGATAAATACTTTAACTCCGCATCTGCAACTCCTGCGGTGGTGTTTCCGGTGCTGATTAATCTGGCGCAAAAGCATCTGAAAAAGTTAACGGAGGGGCAGCGCATTTATTTTGAAAAGCAGCTTCAAGCCATTTTAAATGTGTTGGGAGAGGACTTTCCCAACCGGCTGAATTTACCCCAACAGGGAGCTTTCCAGCTGGGTTACTATCACCAGACCCAGGCCCGTTATCAGAAAAAGGAGGAGAACTGACATGTCTGAGCCCATTAAAAACCGCTATGAATTCGTAATCATTTTCGACGTGGAGAACGGCAATCCCAACGGCGACCCCGACGCCGGCAATATGCCCCGGGTGGACCCAGAGACTGGACTGGGAATCGTCACCGACGTATGTCTCAAGCGGAAGATCCGCAACTATGTGGAGACGGTCAAGGAGGATGCCACTGGCTGGCGCATCTATGTGAAGGACGGCGTTCCTCTGAATCGGAGCGACGCAGAGGCCTACACTGCTTTGGATGTGGACGAAAAGACGGTCAAAGAAAAAAAGAAGCAGGATCCCCAGTTGGATCTCAAAATCCGGGACTGGATGTGCCAGAACTTCTATGATATCCGCACTTTCGGCGCCGTGATGACCACCTTTGTCAAGGCGGCTCTGAACTGCGGCCAAGTTCGGGGACCCGTGCAGCTGGGCTTTGCCCGCAGCGTGGAGCCGGTCGCTCCACAAGCTCTTTCGATTTCCCGTATAACACAAGCAACGCAAAAAGATATTGATGAAAAAGGCTCCCATACTTTCGGCGATAAGTACATCATCCCTTACGGCCTCTACCGCTGCGAAGGCTACATCTCCGCCAATTTGGCCCGCAAGACCACAGGCTTTTCCGAGGAGGACCTGTCTCTGCTTTGGGAGGCTATCCTCAACATGTTTGAGAATGACCGGTCCGCTGCCCGGGGTAAAATGGCGGTTCGGGATTTAATCATTTTCCGGCACGACAGCGAACTGGGCTGCGCTCCGGCATGGAAACTGTTCGAGGCGGTCAAAGTGGAGCGAAAGAAGAACGATGGATCTCCCGCGCGAGCCTATTCTGACTACACCGTCACGGTGGATGAGGACTCTCTCCCCACTGGCATTACGGTGACGCGTATGGGGTGACCTATTCCGAGGAGGATTTCCTCCAACTATCCGGCATCCAGCACTTCGCCTTCTGCCGGCGGCAATGGGCTCTGATTCACCTGGAAAACCAGTGGGCGGAGAATCTGCGTACTGTCGAGGGAGACCTGCTGCACAAGAGGGCTCACGACGAGAAGCAGCGAGAACGTCGAGGCGACACTTTGATTCTGCGGGACTTGCCGGTATTTTCCGCCGCTTTGGGAGTATCCGGGAAGTGTGATGTGGTGGAGTTTCGAACTGATCCATTGGGTGTTTCTCTGCGGGGAGAAGAGGGTATGTGGAAACCCTATCCGGTGGAATACAAACGAGGCAAACCAAAGGAGCATCAGGCGGACGAACTTCAGCTGTGTTGTCAGGCCATGTGCCTGGAAGAAATGCTGTGCTGTCGCATCGCGGAGGGGGCTCTCTTTTATGGTGAGACGCGACGACGGTCGCCGGTTTCTTTTACGGATTCCCTTCGTGGGCAGGTTACCACCATGTTGGAGGAAATGCACCAATTAGCCGGGCGGGGCTATACCCCGAAGGTCAGACCATCCAAAAGCTGTCAGGCCTGTTCCTTGAAAGAATTATGCCTGCCGGCTCTGCTACGAAACAAAAGCGGAGCAGCTTATCTGCGCCAGGCCATGGAGGTGGAACCGTGAGACATCTGCTCAACACGTTGTTTGTAACCTCAGAGGATATTTATCTTTCTCTGGACGGAGAGAATGTGGTAGCTAACCGGGAAAAAGAAGTAGTGGCCCGCTATCCGCTCCACACCCTGTCTGGTATTCTCTCCTTTGCCTATCCCGGTGCATCGCCTGCTCTCATGGGTGCCTGTGCTCAGCGAGGAATCTTCATGGCTTTCTGTACCCCCGGAGGGAGGTTCCTTGCCCGGGTGTGCGGTGAGAGCAACGGGAATGTTCTTCTCCGGCGGGCGCAATACCGGGTTGCAGATGACCCGGCGCAGAGTTGCCGGATCGCCCGTTCCATGGTGTTTGGCAAGATCTATAACGCGCGCTGGTCCATCGAGCGTACCCGGCGGGATCATGGCCTGCGGGTGGATGGAGAGCGTCTGTCCGTTGTATCCGCCCAATTGAAAGAATTGCTGCCTCAGGTGGCGGCGGAGACATCGTTGGACAGCCTTCGGGGCCTGGAGGGGGCAGGGGCTACCGCATATTTTGGCGTTTTTGATCAACTGATTTTGGGGGAAAAACCCCTGTTTGCCTTTCAGACCCGGAGCCGTCGTCCGCCGCTGGATCCAATAAACGCCCTGTTGTCTTTTGCCTACAGCATGCTGGCTCACGATTGCGCCTCGGCGTTGGAAAGTGCCGGACTGGACAGTTATGTGGGATTTCTCCACCGGGATCGCCCTGGTCGCAGTTCTTTGGCGTTGGATTTGATGGAAGAACTGCGCCCCTGTTTGGCTGACCGTTTCGTACTTACTCTAGTGAACAATCGCGTTTTTAAAAAATCGGACTTTTCAATTCGGGAGAGCGGAGGAGTTCTTTTGAATGACGAGGGACGGCGCACTTTCCTGCGCCGTTGGCAAGAGCGTAAACGGGAGACGCTGACACACCCTTTCCTAGGGGAAAAGATCCCTTGGGGACTGGTGTGCTCTCTCCAGTCTCTGCTCCTGGCTCGCTATCTCCGGGGCGATTTGGATGAGTATCCGCCTTTTTTGTGGAAGTGAGGTGGCGCTGTGCTGGTTTTGATCACTTATGACGTGAATACTGCGGATGCGGCGGGACGACGGCGGCTGCGGCAGATCGCCAAACAGTGCGTTAACTATGGTCAAAGAGTGCAAAATTCCGTCTTTGAGTGCCTGCTGGATACTGCGCAGTGCAAGCTGCTTCAGGCGAAATTACTGTCTATTATGGATCAGGAACGCGACAGTTTGCGATTTTATTACCTTGGAAAGCGCTATGAAAATAAAATTGAACACTTTGGCTGCCACCAGACCTACCTGCCGGAGGATCCCTTGATTCTTTGAGTGCGAACAAGAAGCGGTCAGCCAATAGCAGGTAAGTTCGCACCTGAAAATGGCTCAGTTTGCGTCGTTTCTCACCCAATTGTACTGCTGAAAAGGAAAATTCTTGCTGCAATTTCCAGCTCCGTTCGTTATTGTGTCATATGTGATAAGCCTGTTTTTATACAGGTTTGCTGTCGCTCCCCGCAAGGGGAGCGTGGATTGAAATCGTACGGCTCTGCAGGTCGGAGCCGCCATGCTGGTCGCTCCCCGCAAGGGGAGCGTGGATTGAAATAAAAATTGCTGCGTCCCGGCCTGGCACGCGCCTGGTCGCTCCCCGCAAGGGGAGCGTGGATTGAAATACGAAATACGCCTTGTACATCTGAATGTGCAACTGGTCGCTCCCCGCAAGGGGAGCGTGGATTGAAATATCATTCGTGCCTGTGATCTGTACGCCTGATTTGTCGTCGCTCCCCGCAAGGGGAGCGTGGATTGAAATGGAAATGAGATCGACGTTTGACAGCACCGTGATCGTCGCTCCCCGCAAGGGGAGCGTGGATTGAAATCGGTAATGATGTAATCTGCGTGTCGCTCAGGTCGGTGTCGCTCCCCGCAAGGGGAGCGTGGATTGAAATCCGTTAAGGTCGTCATGATAAATCTTGTGCATCCGGGTCGCTCCCCGCAAGGGGAGCGTGGATTGAAATGTTATCGTCGCGACGGCTTCCGCCCAATCCGACCGTCGCTCCCCGCAAGGGGAGCGTGGATTGAAATCGGCCAATACGCTGACATCTGGTACAGTACAGTGGCGGTCGCTCCCCGCAAGGGGAGCGTGGATTGAAATTTCTTGCGGTATGTATGTCTGTACCGGTGTTAAAACGGTCGCTCCCCGCAAGGGGAGCGTGGATTGAAATGTTGCGGACATGATGTACTCATTCGACTCTTTTGCGTCGCTCCCCGCAAGGGGAGCGTGGATTGAAATCTATTCCAGCTTGCTTTTCCACTGTCTACGGGCGGGGCGTACCCCGCAGGGGTCGCCGGATTTGAAAAATGAACAGACGCGAATAATTCTTTCAAGCTCGCGTCGCTCCCCGCAAGGGGAGCGTGGATTGAAATTAAATACTGCAAAAAATAAATTGGAGGGATTACAAGTCGCTCCCCGCAAGGGGAGCGTGGATTGAAATTGAACGTACAAAAACATATAAAAAACTGAAAAACGTCGCTCCCCGCAAGGGGAGCGTGGATTGAAATGTTTAACGTGACGCCCTGTAAATATATCCCTTTAGTCGCTCCCCGCAAGGGGAGCGTGGATTGAAATAGAAGAAGAACCGAGATAAAATGGCAGAGAATCAGCGTAGCTCCCCGCAAGGGGAGCGAGGATTGA
>CALWBW010000042.1 GCA_944376195.1 uncultured Clostridia bacterium
CCAAAATTGAAAATCGTTCCGGAATTGACAATATTGAAGAAATTTGCGAAGAATGCGATGGTATTATGATTGGCCGAGGCGATATGGGTGTGGAAATCCCATTTGAAGAATTGCCCGCTATTCAAAAAAAGCTGATTACCAAGTGCAGGTTGCGCGGTAAGCGCGTCATTACGGCGACGGAAATGCTGGAATCCATGATCCACAATCCCAGACCGACGCGTGCGGAGATTTCCGATGTTGCAAATGCGGTGTATGACGGGACCAGCGCCATTATGTTGTCCGGTGAAACCGCCGCAGGAAAATATCCGGTTTTAACGGTAGAAACGATGGCTCGTATTGCAGAACAGACGGAACAAAGTATTCACTATAAAAAGCGCTTTCTGGCCTCGGAATTTCAGATCAAAAACAGCGTTGACGCTATTTCCCACGCTGTTTGTGGAATTTCTATTGATATTGATGCAAAAGCCATTGTTGTCTGCTCTCTTTCCGGCATGACAGCGCGCATGGTATCACGTTTTCGTCCGCCGGTAGATATTATTGGTTTGTCGGTAGATCAAAAAATGTGGCGTCAGCTTTCTCTTTCCTGGGGCATTATACCGGTTATGTGTGAAGTCTATCCTTCTCTTGAAGTCTTATTTTTCTCTGCGGAGCGTCTGGCGAAAAATACACTGCATTTAGAAAAAGGCGATAAAATTGTCATAACCGGAGGCGCGACCAACGGCGCGTCCGGGAATACAAATATGATAAAGATTGAAACGATTTGATGGAACGAATGCTTGCGGGTGTTTTTGATTATTTGGAGAAACCCGGCTTGCGTGTTTTACTGATGTAAAAAACCGTACGGAGGTACTTGCTCCGTACGGTTTTTATTCTGCTTGTTTTTCAATTTGCCGGGAAGAAATGCGTTGATTTTGCCTGCGGTATCGCGCGGGCGTCAAATTGTATAATTTACGAAAGTCCCGCAGAAATTGTTGTCCGGAGGGAAAACCACATTCCAGGGCGATATTCTCAAGGGAAGCATTTTCCCGCAAAAGAAGCGTGGCGGCATGTTCACAGCGAACGCGGGTCAAAAAACCATGAATGGTTTGTCCGGTACTTGCACGAAAAACCCTGCCAAGATGATCCGGACTTACGGAAAAACGCGCGGCAAGCGTGGGAATGGTAATTTTTTCTCGAAAATGATGTTGGATGTAAAGCATCGTATGACGGACATAACGGTTGGCGTCCACTTTTGTTTCATTTTCCCAGCGGCTTTGTGCCAGGGACAGTAAAAAGGCGGCCATTTCGCTGTGGACGAGGCCGGCGTCGCGTTCTTTTTTTGCGGAGAGCCCTACGACAAGTGTGTCCAGGGATCGAAATAATTCCCCGTCTGCGTCGTTCCCCAAAAAAACGGGCTCTCCATGACGAACCAACTCACGGAAATACGTGGATGCCGTTTGCAGGCGGCGCATGGTATAAAAATCCTGGGGCGGCGCAAAGGTGAATTCTACATTGAGCATGGTACAAGCGGATTCATCCGTTAAAAGCGCATGTTCAATTCCTGCGTCGAGAAAAATATAATCGCCGCTACGCATTTTTACCATACTGTCTGGATAGGAGATTTGACAAGCTCCGCTGAATACATACATGAGTTCGCAGGCTTCGTGATGATGCGGACGCATGCGGTAGTTTTTCCATGTTTTTGAATAATAAGCAACGACCTGCGGCCAAACTTCTGCCATGTTAGAACAGGCTTCATAAAATCCCGGCATATTGCACGCTCTTCTCTTTGTAACTTTCATCGGTTTATGATATGTTTTTCTTTATTTTAACGGAATTTATACTTTTCAGTCAAGCCTTTTCCGATAAAATAGAAGTATCAAGATTTGGGAGGGGTCATTATGAAAATAGCATTCATCGGCGCAGGCTCCATTGGATTCACCAGGCGCCTTTTGACGGATATTCTCTCCGTTCCGGAACTGCAGACGGCGGAAATTGCATTTACTGATATCAATGCGCACAATCTTTCTATGGTGACGCAGCTCTGCCAGCGCGATATTGACGCAAACGGCCTTTCCATTCAAATTCAATCTACACTGGACCGTCGCGCCGCGTTTCAAAATGCCAATTATGTGGTGAACTGCGTTCGTATTGGTATGTTGGAAGCGTTTACATACGATGTGGAAATCCCGCTCAAATATGGCGTTGACCAGTGTGTGGGCGATACGCTTTGCGCAGGCGGTATTATGTATGGCCAGCGTGATATTGCGGCGTTGGAAGGCTTTTGCCGGGATATTCGAGAGGTAGCAGCGCCCGGGTGTATGATGCTCAATTACTCAAATCCAAACGCCATGGTGACCTGGTATTGCAACCAGTATGGAGGCGTTCCGACTGTCGGACTTTGTCACGGCGTTCAGGGCGGCCATAAATTGATCGCCAAGGTGCTGGGGTATGAGCAGAATGAAATTGACATTATCTGCGCGGGCATTAACCATATGACATGGTATCTTTCCGTCAAACACAATGGTGAGGAATTAAATGACCGTTTACTCGCAGCACTTGAGGCTGATGAGGAAGTTGCCAGGACAGAAAAAGTACGCATTGATATGATGAAACGTTTTGGCTATTTCAGTACGGAGTCAAACGGCCATCTCTCAGAATATGTACCGTGGTATCGGAAGCATACCGATAAGATTCGAGATTGGATTGATCTTGGCATTTGGATCAATGGTGAAACAGGCGGCTATCTGCGTGTGTGTACAGAGGGACGGAATTGGTTTGAAACCGATTTCCCAAACTGGCTGAAAGAACCGCCGATGGAATATGACTACGAGAAACGCAGCAATGAGCATGGCAGTTATATCATTGAGAGTTTGGAGACTGGTCGCATTTACCGAGGCCATTTCAACGTTGTCAATCAGGGCTGTATCACCAATTTGCCGGATGACGCAATTGTGGAGGTCCCGGGATATGTGGATACGCACGGTATCAATATTCCGCGCATTGGGGATTTGCCGCTTGGATGTGCGGCATGCTGTCTTTCCAATATAACGGTACAGCGCTTGGCAGTGGAGGCAGGCGCGCATGGCGATATTCAATTACTCCGTCAGGCGATGATGATGGACCCGCTCGTCGGCGCGGTTTGTGATCCGAATGCAATTTGGCAGATGGTGGATGAGATGCTGATTGCAGAGGCAGAATGGCTGCCGCAATACGCGGAAGAAATTGAGCGTGCGAAGGAACGTTGGGCAAAGGCAGAACAAGAGGGAACTTTAATTCCACCGATTCAAACGAAAGGCGCCGCGCGGCTGCATACCAAAACCGTTGAGGAGATGGCGCAGGATAAGCAGGCTGCCCGTGCCAATGCAGCGGAGGCCGATAAGGCCAAAAACCGCCCTGCGGCAAAGAAAACGGTATAACTTCTACAAAAAAGGACAGTTGACAGAAAAAATCCGGCGTGATATGGTAAAAGAGAAAAGCGGGATGGCGTTACCATCAGAAAGGACGGCCGTATATGAAAGTACAGGTAGACTATAGCAAGCTGCGTGGATTTAATTACACGCAACCGGATTCCTGGAATGACCGGGATTTCTGGAGTAAGTACAATCATGACATCGTGGATCGAGACATGGGTTACGCGGAGCGTTTAACTTTGAACAGTGCGCGGATTTTCTTGCCTTACAGCTGTTATGCGGAAAACCCGCAGAAGTTTTTAGCGGATGTCAAAGATTTTGTACAGACGGCATGGCGTCATGGAATTTCGACAAACCCCATTATCTATCATGGATTCCGGTTCCATCCGGAGGATGCCGGCCGCCGTCCTGTGCAGACAGATGGACTGCCGCCTCTCGCACGTACGATTGAAGATCCGTCCTGTTGGCCGATTGGCGAAGCGTATTTTGATGCGCTCTATGAGGCAATTGGCCAGGAACCCGGTTTGCTGTTCTGGGATATTTCCAATGAGCCGGGTTATACGGACGATTTTGTCACCTGGTATGATGAAGAACCTTCTTATGTACAGGATTATGCGACGCGTCCCAATATGGAAGAATTGCGCGCAAAACAGGAAAAAACTTGGGAATGTGTGCGGCATTTCTGCCGGTATGTGAAATCCAAAGATCCGGATCATGACATCGGCGTAGGAAATATTTTTATTCATGAAACGGAGCCCAGCGGAACTGCGGATCTGGTGGACGTGATTGTATTTCACGATTATTCCACGACGCGTGCGCGTCTGCGCGGTGTTTTGGAGACGGCGCAGGAGCTGGGAAGAAAATATGGGAAACCAGTCCTTGACAATGAGATGTGCTGCCTCTGCCGCGCAAATCCCTATGACATGTCCATTGAACTTCACAACGAATATGGCGTTGGCTGGTATTTGTTTGAACTGATGGTTGGCTCGGATGGTTGGAACCGTGTGCATGGCGTTGTATATCCGGACGGCACGGTTCGGGACCCCGCGATCGTCTCTGCAATTTACGGGTTTTACCGCAACCGCGGAGAAAGTGCAATTCGTTCGGACGTCAATCAGGAGAACCATGTCTACCGTGTGGTAACGCTGGCTGAACGTACGCTGGCCGCTACACGCCATGGATTGGGCAGCCCGGATCATAGCGGAGACGCAGCAGCGCTTTTGGAAGCTTGTGAATATGCGGCCAATTTGCTGGAGGCTGGGGAATTGGTGCCGATGGCGTATCCGCCCACGGCCAAAATTGCGGCATACCGCAGAATGGAAAATCCGAATCTTGATGAGATTCGCGACTATCTCTTTGAATTGCTTACGATTTTGAAAAAAGCTTGCCATGTTTTGGGATGATTTTGAATGCCGGGCGCCTTCTGTGTAGGCGCCCGGTTTTTTTGTTTGATGTTATGACTGCGAGGATTTTTGTGAACTTCTGTTTTGCTTGTAAAATCCGCATTCCTTTGCTATAATGACGCATAGAAAGGTCGTGAGGTATGGAAAATATCAGAGTTGGTGTAATCGGCTTTGGCAATATGGGTGGCGCCCATACGGCCGCAATCGCAAACGGAGATATTCCCGGTTTAAAGCTGGCGGGGATCTGTGATAATGACGCGGCAAAGCGTACTTTGGCCGGCGAATGGTATCCGGGAATTCCAACATTTGCGGAGCATGAAGAACTGCTCTCAAGCGGTTTAGTCGATGCTGTGATTGTTGCAACGCCGCACTGTTTCCATGCTTCCATTGCGGCGGAGGCAATGCGCGCAGGCCTGCATGTATTGTCGGAGAAACCGGCGGATGTATCGGTTTCCCGCGCCCGAGAGGCCATTACCGCGGCGCATGAGACGGGGAAGGTCTATGCAATTATGTTCAATCAACGAACCAATCCGCTCTTTCGCCGGGCCAAGGAACTGGTAGAATCCGGCGCGTTGGGAGAACGCAAGCGCGCGGTCTGGATTATTACGAACTGGTACCGTACGCAGGCATACTACGACTCCGGCTCGTGGCGCGCAACCTGGGGCGGGGAAGGCGGCGGTGTGCTCTTAAACCAGGCACCGCACAATTTGGATTTGCTCCAGTGGATTTTTGGCATGCCGCGCAGGATACGGGCATTTTGCAGTGTGGCAAAGTATCACCACATTGAGGTGGAAGATGACGCGACGATTTATGCGGAGTATGAAAATGGTGCAACTGCAACCTTTATTACCACAACGGGAGAATACCCCGGTACCAATCGACTGGAAATCAGCGGGGATCTTGGCAAGTTGGTTTTGGAGGATGGTAAATTGAAATGGTGGCGGCTTTCGGAACACGAGCGGGAATTCTGCTTTTCCTCCTCAATCGGTATGTATCAACCGGAGGTTTCTTATGAGGAAATTCTTCCTTCTGAGCCGGAAACTGCCCATCGTGGAATCCTGCGGAATTTTGCAGAGGCAATTTTGTATGGCGTGCCGCTGATTGCGCCCGGAGAGGAAGGCATTCGGGAACTGACGTTATCGAATGCGGCTTATCTCTCCTCCTGGACAGATGATTGGGCGGAGTTGCCACTGGATGAGGCCCGGTATGCAAAATTGTTGCAGGAACGGGTTGATGCTTCCAATCAAACGCCGTTATTTGTGTCTCATGGTTCCGCACAGGAATACAGTGAGCGTTGGCAAGTGAGATGGTAGGGAAGACGCTTGATGTGTAAAGTCTTCGTTTTATATACTGCATACACAGAAAACCAGAATAAGGAGCTTTTTGAATGCAAGATTTGATTATTATCGGCGGAGGTCCTGCCGGCCTCACCGCTGCGATTTATGCGGCACGTGCCGGAATCGTCCCGCTTGTGTTGGAGTCGCTGACCTGTGGCGGGCAGACGATTACGACTTCTGAAATTGAAAATTATCCTGCCATTGCGAAAATTGAAGGATGGCAGTTTGCAGAGGATTTACGCCGTCAGGCGGAAGCATTTGGTACGGACATTCGCATGGAACGGGTAACAGGCCTTTCTCTCCGCGGTGAAACGAAATTGGTTAAAACGGAAAAAGCAGAATACGAAGCGAAGGCTGTTATCATCGCAAATGGCGCCAAACGGAGGAAGTTGAATTGTCCGGGTGAAGTAGAATTTTTAGGACGCGGCGTTTCCTACTGTGGCGTTTGCGATGGAAATTTCTTTCGTGGGAAGACTGTTTGTGTGATTGGCGGCGGCAATACGGCGCTTGAGGATGCATTGTATCTTTCGGGAATCTGCAAAAAGGTCTATTTGATTTACCGCCGCGCGGAATTGCGGGTGCATAGCGTGGAAGCGGATGAGGTTCGTGCAAAGGAAAACATTACATTGCTTTTTTCCAACGTTCCAGAGCGAATTTTCGGAGAAAACAAAGTGACAGGCATAGAACTCCGGCGGACAGATGGCGGTGAAAATTATCAGTTGGAAACAGACGCCGTATTTGTAGCGGTGGGCCTGGAGCCGGAGAATGCGGTGTTTGCTGAGTGTGTGGCAGTGGATGAACATGGATATCTGGTGGCGGGAGAGACTTGTGAGACCAATGTGCCCGGCATTTACGCAGCGGGAGATACGCGTACTAAGCGTTTGCGTCAGATTGTGACTGCCGCGGCGGATGGCGCAGTTGCGGCGACGACGGCGGCAGAATATATTCGCGGATTGAAAAAATAGTTTTCCTGATTGGAAATGGAAAAGCCCTCGTTTGAGAAGGATAGTTTCCCTTTCAAACGGGGGCCTCTTATTTGCTGAAATGATGGATTACAGTTCCAGCTTCATGTCGCCATCGTGAATCCATCCGATTTTACGGAAAAAGGCATTGAAAAGCAAGGAAAGCAACGCAGGAAGTATAATACAGGTCACAAGGATTCCGATCCACATCATGGCACCGCCATCCGGCATGGCGCTGATGATACCAAGCGGTCCAACCAGACCACAGGTTCCCATACCGGCGGATACGCCGGTGCACTCCAACCGGAAAATCATTGTGGATATCGGACCACAGACCGCAGCAGCCAGAGTCGGTGGGAGCCAAATGGCAGGATGTTGACAAATGTTTCCCATTTGCAGCATGGATGTGCCCAAACCCTGTGCGACCAAACCGCTCCAACGATTTTCACGGAAACTGATAACAGCAAACCCAACCATTTGCGCGCAGCAACCGGCTGTGGCGGCACCACCTGCCAGTCCGGTAATTCCGATCATGGCACACAAAGCTGCAGAACTGATCGGTAGTGTGAGGACAACGCCGACCACGACGGAGACAATGATGCCCATGACAAAGGGCTGGAGTTCTGTTGCCGTGTTGACGAAGTTCCCCAGGATGTACATGAGATAAGCGATCACAGGGCACGCAAGTTTTGCAATGGCAACACCGGAGAGAATTGTAACAAGCGGCGTAACCAGAATGTCGACTTTTGTGGACTTGGAGACAAGCTTTCCAAGTTCTACGGCGATAATGGACGCAACAAAGGCGCCGGCCGGACCGGCTGTCAGGGCAAGTTCTACGCCGTCAATCAAATATGTGGCGCCGAGATCGTTGCCTGCATAGCCGACAGCCGCAGCGGAAACCAGAACAAGGGGCGGCGCTTTTAACGCGTAGGCGATGGAAACGCCCAAGGCTGCTCCGGTCGCAGCTTTGGCGAAGGAGGCTGCTTCTGTCAGAAAAGCCCAACTGGTCCATGTGCCCAATGTGTCCAGAATTGTCGCAATTAGAAGCGATGCAAACAGACCAAGCGCCATATTGCTCATGGCGTCAATAAAGTAAACCTTTGGCGAGAGCAGAATATTTTTACTCTCTAGAAATTTCCAGACTTTAGATGTGTGCGCTTTTGCCATGATGACCCCTCATTTCTGTATCTCATTTATTAACAGGGAATGACACTCTGACAATATATTCACGTCAGATAATATTGTAATTATACAGGGCTATGAAAAATAAATCAATTACTACCCATACAAAAAGCAGACGGGAAAAGCCGTCTGCTCTTAGACGTATTTCATGATAACGGGTTATTTTCGCCCTTTAATCTGGAGGCTCATTTCATAAATCAGAATGGAAGCGGCTACGCCGACATTTAAAGAATCGCAAATCCCCAACATGGGAATCATTAACATATTGGGTTCGTTTGCATACCATTCTCGATGAATTCCATAGCGCTCACTCCCCATGATCAGCGCGCAGCGACCGCGGTATTTGTATTGATAATAAGTCTTTTCTGCGCGGGTATCGGCAAGATAAATGGAGAACCCATGTTCTCGCAGCCAAGCTGCACAATCAACGCCGTCGATAAATTCTACAATGGGTATCCGGAAAGCTGCACCCATGCTGCCTTTGATGACCTTTGGATGGGAAAGCCGCGCGCGCCGGTTGCAAACAAGAACGGCGTCTACGTCCGCGCCGTCACAGGTGCGAATAATTGTGCCGATATTTCCCGGGATTTCCAGTCCGTCCAATACGACGACACAGGCGTTTTCCGGGAGATGCAGGTCTTCCGGATGACGAACGGGAAAACGGCAAATGGAGAGGAGACCGTCCGGCTTGTCTCGCTCACTCAGTCGGTCGAACGTTTTCGCGGACACCACATAAATTTCCTCGACAAAACCGGAAAATTGCCGCACAAGCTCTTCCGACTCCGGCGTGTAAATGTATTCCGGACAAATGACAAAAGAAACAACGGGAAGATTGGTCATGACTGCCTTATTATGCGCCCAAATGCCTTCAATCACAAATAGTCTTTCCGGGTTGGGCTTGGAATTGGAAATCAGGTTGCGTACGCGGTTAATCACGCCGTGTTGCAAACCGACTTCTCGGATCTTTGGTTTTAATTCGGCAAACAGTTCGGCATTCATATAAAACCTCAAAATATCTTATGTTTCGTTATTACAGTATCACTACTATAACACAAATTTGGTCTCGGGGCAAGATGCACTGCCCTTATGGAAAACGTCTTGCCTTTACACGCAAAAAGCCGGGTTAATTTTTTCCTAACATCTTTCCTTTTTTTATAAAATTGTGTATAATCAGCTTAAGAGAAATTGTGTAAGATGAACGGTAGTTGCCATAAATTGATGGACTTAGGGAGACGGAAAATATGGGTCTGTCATGTTTGAACAAATGAGGATTTGTTGATAAGCTGAGACAAAAAATGTAATTTACTGCCACGAAAAGGAGTGAAACTATGCAAGCATTTCAGCTCTGTGCATTTGCCGACGAGGCAGATAGTGCAATCGGAGGTCAAATCAAAGCTTTGACGGAAAATGGAATTCCTTACATCGAGTTGCGCGGTTTGGAAACTGGTTCCGCTATTGCGCTGTCGGACCGTGGTGCGCGGGAATTAAAAAAACAATTGGACAATGCGGGTATTGCAGTCTGGTCCATGGGCTCTCCAATCGGGAAAATCGGCATAACGGATCCGCTTGCACCGCATATTGAGCAATTCCGCCGTACATTGGAGATCGGCGCCATACTGGGCGCGCAATGTGTGCGGATGTTCAGCTTTTATATGCCAAAGAATGATCCGGATCGCGCACGTTATCGCAATGAGGTACTTTTGCGTCTGACGCGCCTTGTTGAGGAGGCGGAAGGCAGCGGTATTTTGCTCTGTCATGAAAACGAGAAGGGAATTTATGGGGAGAAAGCGCCGGAATGTCTGGATCTTATGAAACATGTCCCGGGTATGCGGGCGGTGTTTGATCCGGCAAATTTTGTCCAGTCCGGACAGGATACGCTCGAAGCGTGGGAATGCCTGGCGCCCTATGTGGAATATCTGCACATCAAAGATGCGCTTCCGGACGGGAAAGTGGTGGCGCCTGGAAAGGGCGTTGGAAACGTCGCGGAAATTGTTGCGAGATTTGGTGCCCAGGGCGGAGAAATACTCTCCATTGAACCGCATCTTGCTATTTTTGCGGGATTGTCTCAGTTGGAACGGGAGCAGCGCAGCATCCGGGAGGACGTTTATCCCTCCAAACGCGCTGCATTTGATGTGGCGGTACATGCGCTGAAAGTGCTGATCGGCATAGATGCTGAGCAGAAAGGGGTGTGACAAAATTGCAATTGGGTGCGCAGCTTTATACAGTTCGGGAATTTACCAAAACGCTGGATGATTTTGCAGAGACGCTGAAAAAGGTTGCGGATATCGGGTATCGGACTGTTCAGGTCTCGGCAACGTGTGCGTTTGAGGCGGACTGGCTGGCCGGGCAACTGGCGGCAAATGGTCTTTCCTGTGCAATTACGCACACTGCCCCGCAGCGCATTTTTGAAGAGACGGAGACTGTGATTGACGAGCATCGACAATTCGGCTGCCGGTATATTGGAATTGGCATGGCCCCGGGCGGCATGGAACGCGCAGATTGGTATAGTCCGTTTGCGCAGACTTTCAAGCCGGTTGCACGGAAGATTGCGAAAGCCGGTGCATTGTTGATGTATCATAATCATAATGTGGAATTTGCGCGTACAGGGAACGGCCGTGAAATTATTCTGGAGCGCTTGCTTGCGGATTTTGCACCCGAAGAACTTGGAATTACGCTGGATACATATTGGGTGCAGGCAGGCGGGGGAGATCCGGCTTGGTGGTTGAGGCACTTGCGTGGACGTGTGCCGTGTATCCATTTGAAAGATATGGCGTTTGCGCCGGGGAATGGCCTTTCCGGGATGAGGATGGCACCGGTTTATGAGGGTAATATGAATTTTGACGCCATTTTGGCTGCGGCGGAGGATGCGGAGGTGCAATATCTTCTGGTTGAACAGGATGACTGTTATGGAGAGGATCCCTTTTTGTGTCTTACAAAGAGCTATGAGAATTTAAAGGCCGTAGGTCTTTCTTAAGGGAGGAATGCAGCATGGAAAAAGTAAAAATCGGAATTATCGGGATTGGCAACATGGGTTCCAGTCATTGCAGAAATATTCTGGAAGGGAAGTGTCCGGAAATTGAGCTCGCGGCTGTGGCGGATATTTCACCGGAACGTCGTGCCTTTGCGAAGGAACATTATCCGAAAAGTGTCGCCATTTTTGATGATGCGATGAAATTGCTGGACAGCGGTTTGATTGATGCGGTATTGGTTGCCGTACCGCACTATTTTCATCCGCAATATGTGATGGCTGCGCTTGCACGCGGGATTCATGCCATGAGCGAAAAACCTGCCGGCGTCTATACCAAGCAGGTGCGTGAGATGAACGAGGCGGCGGCAAAATCAAAAGCTATTTTTGCCATGATGTTTAACCAGCGTACGGATCATATTTATCGGAAAATGCGCGAGATCGTACAGTCCGGGGAACTGGGTGCAATACGACGTACCAATTTAATCATTACGAATTGGTATCGCCCGCAGGCCTATTATGACTCCGGCGCCTGGCGTGCAACTTGGGCCGGGGAGGGCGGCGGAGTACTGTTGAATCAGTGCCCGCACAATCTGGACTACTGGCAATGGATTTGTGGCATGCCCTCTCGCGTGGAGGCGCACATGGCCTTTGGAAAATGGCATGACATTGAAGTGGAAGACGACGTGACGGCTTATGTTGAGTATCCCAACGGCGCGACGGGAACGTTTATCACGACAACGGGCGATTGTGCCGGTACAAACCGGTTTGAGATCAATTTTGATCAGGGAAAACTGGTCAGCGAAAATGGTAAGCTTTACATGTGGAAGGCGGAGTGCAGCGAACAGGAGTGGTCAGCCAAAAATACCGTTCCCTTTGGTGCGCCGAAGCTGACGTTTCAGGAAGTGGAGACGGACGGAAAGAGCGAGCAGCATGTGGGTGTCCTGAATGCTTTTGCCGGCGCGATCCTTCGCGGCGAGCCCCTTGTGGCACGGGGAGAAGAAGGAATAAACGGACTGACGCTTTCCAATGCCATGCATTTGTCGGCGTGGTTAGGCCGACCTGTGGAGATTCCGTTTGACGAAGACCTCTACTATGAAGAGTTAAAGAAACGCATTGCGACCTCGAGTTTGAAAGAAAACGTTGTGGCGGCAGTGGCGGATCTTGACGATACCTATAATACAAAATGATGCTTGGATGAAACGCAAGTGAGCCGGATAAGCCGGCGGGAAAGGAGTGCTTTTATGGGAAAACAGTACAAACCTACCTTTGAATCGCTTTACGAGTATCAATGTCCGGAGTGGTTCCGCGATGCCAAATTCGGGATCTGGAGTCACTGGGGCCCGCAGAGTGTGCCGATGTATGGCGACTGGTATGCACGGAATATGTATATCGAGGGTACCCCTCAATATTTGTATCACATCCGTCATTATGGGCATCCGTCGAAGTTTGGCTATAAGGACCTTGTGAAGCTTTGGAAGGCGGAAAATTTTGATCCGGAAGGATTAATGGATCTGTATTATAAAGCCGGAGCACGGTATTTCATGTCGCAGGCATCGCATCACGATCATTTCTTTAATTACGCATCGAAGCTCAACCGGTTTAACTCTGTCGACGTCGGCCCCCATAAGGATATTTGCGGACTCTGGCAAAAGGCAGCACAAAAATATAACCTTCCTTTTGGCATGAGCGAGCATCTCGGCGCGTCTTTTTCCTGGTGGAGCGTGAATAAGGGCGCTGACTCTTATGGCCCGTACCAGGGTGTTCCATACGATGGGAATGATCCGGCGTATCGTGATTTTTATCATGACAACTTTGAACATATTGACAATGGCATCGAAAAAGGCCAATGGTATACACAAAATGAAAAATTTCAGCAGTATTGGCTGGATTGCGTCAAAGAAATGATTGATCTCTATCATCCGGATCTTTTGTATTCAGACGGAGGGCTGCCGTTCGGCACCTTTGGAGAGGCTGCAACGGATAATGAAAGTTACCGTAAGGGTCTGGAGTTCTTGGCTTATTATTATAATGATGCCGCGAGCCGTCATGGAGAAGATGCGGTGGTGTATCTCCAAAAGGACCGCCGTCCGGAATGCTATCGAATTGGCGTGCTGGATATTGAAAAATCCCAGCTGGAGGGGATTGCCGAACGTCCGTGGCACACGGATACCTGTATCGGCAACTGGTTCTATGATGTACGGCAGGTTTATAAGACGCCTGCTCATGTGGTCGAGATGTTGGTGGACATTGTTTCCAAGAACGGAAATATGCTTTTGAACGTCCTGCAGAAGCCGGATGGTACCATTGACGATGAGGCGCGGTATATTCTGGAATCTCTTGCGGCATGGTTTACCATAAACGGTGAAGCAATTTACGGTACGCGCCCGTGGCGTGTTGCCGCCGAAGGCGTGAGCCGCGTCAATCCGGAGGGCTTTACGGAGAGAAAAGTCGAATGGATGCCGGGGGACTACCGCTTTACCGCAAAGGGAAACGTGGTATATGCATTTATGATGGCGGTCCCCGAAGATGGTGTGGCGGTACTGCGTTCTTTCACGGAGAGAGTCCAGGCTGTAGAACTGCTGGGTTTTGGGAAGTGCGAATTTTCCCAGCCGTATGGCGTTTTAAACGTTCGTCTGCCGGATCAAATGCCGACATCGCTTACCAATTGTCTGAAAATTACGCTGTAAGTGCGCGAATCTGAAATTTAATAGCAAAAGGCTCGAACCCCCCAATGGAACAAGGTGATTTTCCTGTCCATTGGGGGATTACTAAGTTTAGTGGTATACTGGCCGTCTTTATCGTTCGTTTAATACCTGGAAAAGCAGGAATTTTAAATAAGCACTTTCCCCGGCACCCCACAAGATGGGATGATCCGGCGCTTGAGTGCGTTCTTCTACTTGTAAAAGACGACGTTTTGCATCGCGGGCGGCCTGCGCAACAGTTTGCCGGAAGAGCTCTGGCGTGATAAAATGCGAACAGGTACACGTTGCCAAAAAACCACCGTGACGCACCAGAGAAAGCCCACGGCGGTTGACTTCTCGATAACCACGCATGGCGGATTTGATAGCGTTGCGGGATTTGGCAAATGCGGGAGGATCAAGAATAACGAGGTCAAATTGTTCGCCTGCTTCTTCCAATTGCGGTAAAAGGGTAAAAATATCCGCACAGCGAAATTCCATATTCGCACTCAGCCTATTTCGTATGGCGTTTGCACGCGCCGTATCGAGCGCGCTCTGCGATGCGTCGACACAGATCACCTGCTGCGCGCCGGATGCGGCAGCGTTTAGACCAAAGCCTCCTGCGTTACAGAAGCAGTCGAGCACGCGCGCGCCGGAGGACATCGGCCGGATGGCCGCACGATTATAACGTTGGTCGAGGAAAAAGCCTGTTTTTTGTCCATTCTCGACGTCCACTTCAAAGAAAAGACCGTTTTCTTCCATAATGGTATGGGGATCAAAGGCGTTGCCATAATATCCTTGTGTGCGCGTCAGACCTTCCAGCGTTCGGGAGCGCGCATCATTCCGCTCATAAATGCCGCGTACCGGTTGACCATATTCAGAAAGCAGCCGCGGCAGAAGGGGGAAGATTTGATCTTTCAGTCGCTCCATGCCGAGCGAAAGTGTTTGCGTGACTAAGATATCGTGGAATTTATCAACAGTTAGACCGGGAAGACGGTCTGCCTCGCCAAAGACGAGCCGACAGGAAGACAGTCCTGTCGTATGCAGCCGGTATTCTATCGCTTCCCGTAAACGGCGTTCCCAAAAAGAAACGTCTATCTCAGCATCCGGGTCTCGCGTTAACATGCGTATGGTGATCCGGGAGTGCGTATTAAGATATCCGATTCCAAGCGGATATCCATTTGCCGCAGCAACGTTGACGAGGCCGCCTTCCTCAAAAAGACCGTCGATGTGATCAATTTCGTTATCATAGACCCAGCAACCACCTGCCGACAATCCGCGTCCTTCCCCTTTTTTCAGGTATACACAAGCCATAATTGCCTCCCAAACTCTCATATCGCGCATTGTATCATGCTAACACAGAGCTGTCAAGAACATAGGGAATTTCGTGGGAAAATTCCGGGACGACACGGCGGTATTCTCTGGTGTATGCTATGCACAGCGGTATACGGTGCCGCATACACTACCATGTGTGAGGTGACAGCAATATGATAAATGGGATAGATGTATCGAAATGGCAGGGCGATATCTCCTGGCCGGAGGTGGCGGCAAGCGGAATTCGATTTGCCATCATCCGGCTGGGTTATGGCGTCCAGAAAGGCGGCGTGCAGGATCCGAAGTTTCAGCAAAATGTGGAAGGCGCTTTGGCAGCGGGATTGGATATCGGCGTATATTTTTATGGCGCTGCTGTGACGGAAGCGGCTGCACGTGAGGAAGCACAGTTTGTGCTTTCGATTTTGGAACCTTACCGGGGGAGAATTGCCTATCCGGTTGCCTATGATACAGAGGACAGTGCACAGGGTGCACTTTCTAAAACAGCGCTTACGGCAGTTGTCGCGGCTTTTTGCGATACCGTGCGCAAAGGAAACTGGTATCCAATGTTTTATACCAGCCGTTCCTGGTTGGAGGGAAAACTGGACCCCGACCGGATTCAGGCAGATGTTTGGTTGGCACAGTGGGCCAATCAGGCAACGTATGCAGGGAAATATGGGATATGGCAGCACAGCGACAGCGGCAGTGTAAAGGGAATTGCAGGAAAGGTAGATTTGGACATCGCCTATGTGGATTATCCGGAAAAAATCCGAAACGGTGGATTTAACGGATATGGTAAGCAGGACGATTATGCCGATGTGCCGGACTGGGCAAGAGAGAGCGTTCGCTGGGCAGTGGAATCCGGAATTTTGCAGGGCAACGCGGACGGGCTGATGTTAGACGCCGTTTGTACCCGTATGGAAATGTGCGTATTCTTAAAACGACTTTATGATTTGACCCAAAGCTAACAAAAAGACGGTTTACAAGCCCTGTTCTTTTGTGATAAAATAACCTTACATGAGGAAGGATCTCTTGTAAGGAGTAAAAATATGGATATTGAAAAACTGAGAGCAAAACGAGGTTTCCTGTGCGATATGGACGGTGTGATCTATCAGGGAAACCGTTTGATTGACGGCGTGAAGGATTTTGTCAACTGGCTGAACGAAAATCATAAGCGCTATTTATTCCTCACGAATTCGAGTGAGCGCAGTCCCCGGGAATTGAAAATGAAGCTGGAGCGTCTGGGACTTGACGTTGGAATCGAGCATTTTTATACCAGTGCCCTGGCAACTGCAAAGTTTCTGGCCAATCAGAGCCCAGGATGCAGTGCTTATGTTATTGGCGAGCCTGGCCTGGTAGGTGCGCTCTATGAAGTGGGAATCGATATGAACGATGTGGATCCGCAGTATGTGGTTTGTGGTGAAACGCGCAACTATAACTATGAAAGCATTATTCGCGCCGTACGTCTGGTTCAAAAGGGTGCGCGTTTGATTGGCACCAACCCCGACTTGACAGGACCGGATGAAACGGGAATTATCCCGGCCTGCCGGGCGTTGATTTCTCCGATTGAGCTGGCGACGGGCAAGAAAGCCTACTTTGTCGGAAAACCGAATGCGCTGATGATGCGTACCGGCATTGACCTGTTAGGCGTCCATTCCGCGGATGCTGCCATGATTGGTGACCGTATGGATACGGATATCATTGCGGGAATTGAATCTGGTTTGTCGACTGCGCTGGTGATGACGGGCGTCAGTTCTCGCGAAACGGTAGAGCAGTATCCGTATCGTCCCAGTATTATTCTGGAACGTGTCGCGGATATTGTGGGCTGACAGGAGGTTGGATGTTATGGTGAAGCATATCGTATGTTTTTTATTAAAGGATAAAAGTGAGGAAAGTTGCAAAAAGGCTCAGGAAGTTTTGCTTTCTATGAAGGACCATGTAGAGATTTTGCGAGATATCCAGGTCGGCGTGGACTTTTTGCATTCTGACCGTTCTTGTGATGTGGTGTTGGAAGTTGTAGTGGATGATCGGGAGGCTCTTGAAGCCTATCAAAACCATCCGTATCATGTCAATGTGGTGAAAAAGCATATGCATGCCGTGCGTGAAAGCAGCGTTTCGGCGGATTACGAGTTTTAATATCGGATAGATACGGACGCAGAGTATTGATTTGCGTCCGTATTTTATAAAGAAAAAAGTGAGGGTGAATCATATGGTTAAAAAGCTGCAATTTCCGTTTGACGATGTGGCATCCGCCAATGCACCGTTTCTCAGCAAAAACGTCAATCGGGCGGTATTGGCCCGTTTTTTGGCGCGTGCGAAAGAAAAAAAGATAGATGTGCATGCATTTCAGGTCTGGCGCAATAATGAATTGGAGGCACGGGTTTCTCTGCCTCCTTATGATTGTACGGACAAGCGTTTATATTATTCGCTCTCTAAAAGTTTCACAGCGACTGCCATAGGACTGGCTTGCGATGAGGGTTTGCTTACCACGGATACACGGCTGGTGGATCTTTTCCCGGACAAGCTGCCGGAGAACGTCAGCGAAAATCTTGCAAAATGCAGGGTTCGTCATGTGCTTTCCATGAATTCCGGTGTAAAAGAGGACACAACGGCACGCTGTTTTTCAAGTGAGGACTTACCGAAAGCGTTTTTGGCTTCTGATTTTGTATATGAACCCGGTACACATTTCTGCTACGATACAGGCGCGACAGGTATGCTGGCGGCGATTGTCAAGAAAGTGACCGGTATGAGTGCGCTGGATTATCTGGATTTGAAACTTTTCCGTTATATGGGAATTCGCAACGTGTATTGGGATCGCACTGCCGATGGGACGATTCAGGGCGGGACCGGTTTGCATGCTTCCTGTGACGATGCAGCGAAACTGGGATTACTCTATATAAACCGCGGCATTTGGAATGGACGCCGGCTGCTTTCCGAGGCCTGGATTGACGAAGCAACGCAAACGCATTCCGATAACCGGCCGCATGAATGGCCGGACTGGCAGAGCGGCTACTGTTATCAGTTCTGGACCTGTTCGCGGGGAGGTTATCGCGGGGACGGCGCGTTTGGGCAGTACTGCTTTATTTTGCCGGATCGCGGTATTGTGGCGGCTGCGATGTGCGAGGCGGAAAATTTGCAGCATGCGGTAGATTTGGTGCATGAAATGGCACTGGAATTGTTTGAAGAACCGTACGGAGAGGGAAATATTGAAGAAATTGCGTCTTCTTTCTATGCTGTGCCCAAGACTGTCACGCCGGATATTCCGTTGCCGCGCTATTTCCGTGCGGAGAAGAATCCTTATGGAATTACTTATGTCAAGCTTGCTGTTTTGAATGAGGACTTTGTCTTTGCCGTATCGGACGGATTGAGTTTGACTAACGTTCGCTGTGGGAATGGACGCTGGATTGACAACCGTGTCTCCGTCGAAATGCTGATGGCGCCCAATGCGCCTGATTATCCGGTGCAGACCAGCGAACGGACGGCAGGCATCGCTGCGGCTTATACAAATGACGGCGGTGTTATTCGGGCGGAGCTACGCTGCCGTTATTCCCCGCATCATCTGACCCTGACGTTTTCTCCGACGGACGCTGGAATGACGATGAAGTTTGAGGGATTGCGGATGCCAAAAGGCGTAAAAAATACGCTGGAACTTTTTGAGGTTTAACATGGATCGAATTTTATTTGCAAAAATACAGGAAGACGCACGAATCCCCACCAAACGGAACGAAGATGCTGGATACGATATTTATGCTTGTTTTGCGGAACCGTACCTCCGTTTTGAACCTTTTGAAACCAAAATTGTGCCCTCCGGCATCATCAGTGCTTTTCCGCCGGAGTATGTTGCAATTTTGAAGGAACGTGGGAGCACCGGAACGCGCGGGATTGGTCAACGGGCGGGTGTCATAGACAGCGGGTACCGGGGAGAGTGGTTGATTTCTATGACCAATCATAATAACCGGCCGCTTGTGATTGCAAAAGCCAATTATATTACGCAGCATGATTTGTCGGAATGTGTAGTGTATCCGTATGAAAAGGCAATTTGCCAGGCATTATTTCTTCCGTTGGCTGTGCTCGGCGCAGAAGAGGTGGAGGCGGAATCCATTTTGGCAATTCCGTCTGCGCGCGGCGTGGGCAGATTGGGCAGCTCCGGAAAATGAACGAGGTATATAGGAAAAGGGAGTTTGTTGCATGAATCATTTTGAAGAGCAAACCAGGTATGATTGTATTGTGTGCGGTTCAGGGCCTGCAGGATTGGGCGCTGCAGTTGCAGCGGCGAAGCTTGGCGCAAAGGTATTAATATTGGAAAGCGCTGGTCAACCTGGCGGCACCATTTGCGCGGTGCCTTTTATGCCGGTAAACCGGCTCCGTACAGGAGGGAAACCGCGCTCGGAAGTCCATGAGGCGTTTATCAGAAATTTGACGGCGCTTGGACCTGCGGCATGTTATCCTGGACCGGAAGATCGTATTAACGGAGACGGATTTTGCCCGCAGCCGGAATATGCGGAACTGGCTATTTATCACATGCTGGAAGAAGCCGGTGTTTCTTATAAACTTTTCAGCCCGGTTGTGAATGCGGAAGTCCGGGAAAATCGTATTTGTGCCGTGATAACCCGGGAAAAACGGGGATTGGTTCGTTACCAGGCCGGCATATTCGTCGATGCAACCGGGGACGGCGATCTTGCGGCGGCAGCCGGCTGTTCGTTTGCGGAGGGAAAGGATCAGGAACCGGCGGATAGCAGTGTCCGAATAGATCTTGTCCCCCTGGCAACGCAGAAGGAGGAAACGGATGCTCCGGTCCACATGCCGATTACCTTGGGGTTCTCGGTTGCCGGAATGGATTGCGACCGGTTTTTCCGATGGTTTTCGGAAAATGGCGCGGCGTTTCGAGAGATGGCGGAGCGCGCGGACCAAAAAGGTCTTTATGTTGCTGCGTGGTATGGATTTAACCATGGGACGGCGCCAGGCGTTATGGGTGTCAACAATGGCGCCTGGCTGCATCAAAAACTCACGTCGAATGGCTTGGATGCGGCAGATCTGACCGCTGCGCGGCGGGCCGGGCTGAATGTGGCCGCGGATTTTGTTACAATATTGCGGGAAAATCGGGTGCCTGGCGCCGAAAACTGTACATTGGAGCGTGTGGGCGCTGTCATGGGGGTGCGTGATACCCGCCGGATTACCGGTGAATATGTCCTCACGTTTACAGATACGCAAACTTCTCAGGAATTTCCGGATACTGTCGCCCGAAAGTATGGGGCAATTGATGCCAATCAGCTTTTTATCGGCACTATGGATTCCGGCTTTGCTTACCCGTATCGATCCCTGGTACCTGCCGAAATGGATGCCCTGTTGCTTGCCGGCAGGTGTGCGTCTGCGACGTTCCTGGGACACTCAGCAGGAAAAAGCATGGGAAATATGATGGCGCTTGGGTGCGCTGCGGGTGCTGCCGCGGCGTTGTGCGTCAAAACCGGCGTACAGCCGCGGGAGTTGGATGCGATGATATTGCGGGAAACGCTGCAAACGAAACTTGGCGTTACGCTTTTTTGAGGTGAAATGATGATTATACGTGGTGTGACATATGACCGGGCCAAGCTGGCGTCGTTGATGGATTTTGCGGTTCTGGACCCCGGTACTTCGGAGCAGGAGCTGCGGGCATGTGCGGAAACGGCGATTCGTTACCACTTTCGCGGCATGCATCCCAATCTGATTTGGGCGGAGCGTACGGCTGATTTGCTGGAAGGTACGGGAATTGAGACAGGAATCGTAGCAGCTTTTCCTTTTGGCACCTTGCCTACCAGCGAAAAAGTACGTGAAGTCGAGGCGGCTTGTCGGGTGCTGCGTGGCCGTCCTGCCTGCGTAGATTTTGTGACAAATGTGGGCGCGCTGCGTGGTGGAGACTATCGCACATACACTCAGGATATTACCGAAGTGGTCAAGGCAGGACATGCGTATGGATATGTCGTGAAATCGATTATGGAATCTGCTCTTTTAACGGATGAGGAGTTGGCAATGGGTTGCCGTCTGGCGGCGGAGGCAGGCGTTGATTTTGTGAAAACCTCTTCCGGGCGGAAT
>CALWBW010000043.1 GCA_944376195.1 uncultured Clostridia bacterium
AGCGGTACATATTCATACACCGCCCGGACGGTAATCACCCCGCCGGCCGCATGAGTCGACGCATGACGCGGCATTCCCTCTAAACTACGCGCCGTATCAATTACCCGTCTGGTCGTCTCGTCATTCTCATACCGTTCCCGTAACTGCGGGGAAACCTGCAACGCACGATCAAGCGTCATATGAAGCTCCGTCGGGACCAGTTTTGCTATGGCGTCTGTTTCCGCATAAGAGACGTTCAACACACGCCCCACATCCCGGACGGCCGCACGCGCCGCCATGGTTCCAAAGGTTACAATCTGCGCCACATGGTCGTTTCCATATTTCCGTTTGACGTAATCAATAATTTCCTGGCGCCGGATATAGCAGAAATCCATATCAATATCCGGCATACTGACGCGTTCCGGGTTTAAAAACCGATCAAAAAAGAGATCGAACCGCATAGGATCGATATCCGTAATATGCAGGCAATAACTCACAATACTATTTGCGGAGGAGCCTCGCCCACCACCGACCGGGATGTGATGATTTTTCGCATACAGGATAAAATCCTGCACAATCAAAAAGTAATCGCAAAAACCCATACGGCTGATGATGCCGATTTCGTACTCTAACCGTTCTCGATACTGTTCCGCACGTTCGCCATACCGTTCCACCAACCCGGCGTTGCATTTTTCACGCAGGATTTCACCATGTTCCCGTGGATCATCCGTCTTATATTCCGGCAAATGGTAAACGCCAAACTCAAATTCCACATGACAGCGCTCCGCAATCCGAACCGTATTTGCAAGTGCCTCCGGATAATCCGGAAAAAGCTCCGCCATTTCCTCCGCTGTTTTGAGGTAGAGCTCCTGGGAATCATAGCGAAGGCGATCCGTCTCGTCCACCGTGTGCCCGGTCTGAATACACATCATGACGTCCTGCACATAGGCGTCCTCCCGGCGCAGATAGTGAACGTCGTTTGAGGCAATCAGCTCGATACCCGTTTCGCGCGCGATACGCACAAGACCCGCGTTTACTTCAAGCTGTTCCTGCATTCCATGATTTTGCAGTTCGAGGAAATAATTCCCCTTACCAAAAATTCGCTGGTACTCCAGCGCCAAATCGCGTGCCGCATCATAATTCCGCTCCAAAATCAAGCGTGGTACCGCACCCGCAACACAAGCGGAACAAGCAATCAGACCCTCGTGGTGCTGCTCCAAAAGCTCCATATCGACGCGGGGACGGTTATAAAACCCCTCCACATAGGCCATGGACACCAGATAACAGAGATTTTGATACCCAATCTGGTTTTCCGCCAGGAGTACCAGATGCATGGGTCTTGCATCCAACTCCGGATCTCGGTCAAACCTGGTTCGCGGCGCAACATATACCTCGCAGCCAATGATCGGTTTGATGCCGGCTGCCTTTGCCGCGCGATAAAAATCGACTGCGCCGTACATGACGCCATGATCGGTAATGGCAACTGCCTGCTGCCCAGCCTCCTTGACACGATCCATGATGTCGCGGATCCGGCATGCGCCGTCCAACAGACTATATTCTGTATGAAGATGCAAATGCACAAACTCCGGCATCTCACTCACCTCGCAATTCTTCTCCTTCTTTTGCAAGCGCTACCAGCTTTTTTAACCGATAACTCAGCGTTGCGCGGCTGACCGGCGGATCCAGCGATGCCGCCAAAACCGAAAGGGACGATTCCGGATTGGCCATTCGAAGCTGGGCCGCCTCTTGAATCACACGCGGCTGCAAATATAGCCGCCCATCTGCCTGTAACGTGCGAATTGCGCGTACTTGCGCCATCGCGGCATCTACAGTTTTGGAAATATTGGCCGTCTCACAGTTGACATGACGGTTGATCTGGTTCCGCACATCTTTGACGACTTTCGCTTGCATCACAGCAAGAGCCGAGACCGGCGCACCAGTCTGTATTAAAAAATCCTCAATTGCTTCGCTTGATTTAAAATACAACACATATTTCGATTGTCTTCGCGTCACCTTCGGTTGAAATTCCGCATCCATCAAAAAAGCTGTCATTTCCGTGGAAAAGACATAATGTGGCGTAACAAATTCCAAATGGTATCGCGACTCCGGCGCAGCGACGCTTCCTCCGGATAAAAATGCGCCGCGTAAAAACGCAGTTTTACAACAATCTTCTTCCAAAATTGCGCGATTCATTCGAACGCCCGACGCATGAGGATCCAGACCAAACGCGTCGAAAATCCGATGAATCTGAGATTTTTTTGTGATTTCAAATACATATCTTTCTTCTCGCGCACCACGTCTGGGCAAAACTTGCAGATCAAATGCGCAAAGAAATAAGCGCGCCACGCGTTCGGCAAGGTCCGTATTTCCCGTAATAATCCGAATCCCGTTTTGCCGAAACAAATTGGCAAATAATAAAATCCCATAGCATTCGCTAAGCGCATCGCAAGTCTGTTCTACCGGGACTGCGCACAATTCACGCTTAACTTCCTGCGAGAAAGACATAGGTCACCACATTTCTATTTCACATTCCAGCTCCACACCAAAAGTACGGAGCACCGTTTCTTGCACATGTTCGATTACACGGCGTACGTCTTCGCAAGTAGCGCCGCCGCAATTAATAACAAATCCGGCGTGTTTTTCCGAAACACAGGCGCCGCCTACTCTGTATCCCTTTAATCCACTATCTTCAATCAATTTCCCGGCAAAAAAACCAGCCGGGCGTTTAAACGTACTGCCTGCCGAAGGATAGGAAAGGGGCTGGCGTTCCCGACGGCGGTGCAGGAATTCCTCCATACGCGCGCGGATCACCTGCGGATCATCCTGCACCAACGCCAAACCCACGTTAAGTACCGTCCATTCACGGTGATTTTGCAACAAACTGTGACGATACCCGAACTGCAATTGCGCAGCACATAATTCTCTGCATTCTCCGGATCGGTCACAGACCGTCACATGCGTTACAACCTGAGAAAGATCCCCTCCGTAGGCGCCCGCGTTCATCAAGATGCCGCCACCCAACGTACCGGGGATTCCATGCAGAAACTCCAGTCCCGCCAAACCGTTTTTTTGGGCAAAAACAGCCGTTGCGGCCTTTGCACAACCGGCGCCCACCAAAAGATCTGTTTCATTTTGCCGCGATATTTCGCCACAGGTCACACGCAATACCACGCCGCGAACTCCCCCATCGGAAATCAAAAGGTTGGACCCGCCGCCCAAAATATGGAGCGGCAAATCATACCGCCGAATCATAGACAATATCTGCGGGATATCGGAGAGACTCTGGGGCATTAGCAACAACTCAGCAGGGCCTCCAATTTGAAATGAGGTATACTTTGCAAGGCTTTCCTGTTCTTTCACAAGCGTTTGCGGAAACTCCTTGATGATTTCTCTAATGAACTCCTGCAAAATCAGGCCTCCCGGAGCACGTTTTTCAGAAGACGGCAGCCTACAAGCAAATATCTACTGCAGCTATATCTCCCGTTTCTATTATAGCTTATATTTCCCATAAAATGAAGCGGTAATAAACAAAATTTCCGGTATACGAGAAGGCAAAAAAAGAAGACGCAACACTTGCGTCTTCCTCTCCGTTTCCATTTGTGACAATCCAGCAATCAGCGGCCAAAATCATCATTCAAGCGATTCAGCAATTCATGCGCCGCATTAAAGCCCATCTTGCGGTCACGGTTATTCATTGCCGCAACCTCTAAAATCACCGCAAGGTTTCTTCCCGGACGAACCGGGATAGTAACCAACGGGACATGGATATCCAAAATATTAATTTCCTGTGCCTCAACGCCCAAACGGTCATAATTATGCCCGTCCTCCCAGGGCTCCAGCTTAATCACCAAATCAACCCGTTCCGTCATCTTAACCGAACCCATACCAAAAATGCGGCGGACATCGATGACGCCAATCCCTCGCAATTCTACAAAATGTCGAATCACTTCCGGCGCGCTTCCGACTAAAGTACGGTTCGAAACTTTACGAATTTCCACGGCATCATCCGCAATTAAACGGTGGCCGCGCTTTACCAGTTCAATCGCCGTTTCGCTTTTTCCGATTCCGGAATCGCCCAAGATCAAAACGCCCTCGCCGTATACTTCCACCAATACGCCATGGCGCGTAATCTGGGGAGCCAGCCAAACTTTGAGCGTCGAAAGCATATCACTCATGAGCGTACTGGTCCATTCGCGGGATCGCAGCAACGGTATTTTGTGGATTTGTGCCATTTCCAGGCATTCCGGCGCCGGCTCCAGGCTCCGGCTGATAATCATGGCGGGGATTTTATAGGAAAACAACTTGTCCAGAATTTCCCGGCGCTGATTCGGCGCCATTCGGTCCAGATAAGAAATTTCCTCATTTCCGCAAATCTGCAGATGGTTTGGATCAAAATAATCAAAAAAGCCCGTCAATTGAAGGCCGGGCCGGTTAATATCATCCGACTCGACCAAAAGGTGTTCCATGCCTTCCGGTGCATTGAGCACTTCAAGGTCAAACTCATGTATCACGTCCGAAAGCGGTACGCTTGGTTTTTTATATCCGCTGAAATCCATGAAACCCTCCATAATAAGATAATTCATTATGGCACAATTCATAAAAGATGTCAACGGGGATTTCTCTCTTCTTTGATCCAAACCAGAAAAAAGGCAACTAAACCCGCATAAAATGCCTCAGCGCCGGATCTGAAAGAACTCAGCAAGAAGAGCGGCGCAAAGATCCTTTCTAACGCCGCCATAAAGTTTGGGACGATGCCCAAACCCTTCTTCAAACAGATTCAATACTCCGCCGCATGCGCCCGCAGCCGGATCGCGCGCTCCGTACACCACTTCCGAAAGCCGCGCGTTTATAATTGCCCCTGCGCACATGGCGCAAGGCTCTAACGTCACGTAAAGCGTACAATCTGTCAATCGCCAATCGCCCAGCGCATGGCACGCCTCCCGAATTGCCAGCACCTCCGCATGTGCCGTCGCGTCGCAGCCATGTTCACGGCGGTTTCTACCGCGTGCAATGATGTTCCCATCACGAACAATCACGCACCCCACCGGGACTTCGCCATCTGCAAATGCCTCACGCGCCAGTTCGATTGCCACATCCATATATTCTTCTCGTTCCATTCAACACCGACCAGATAAAATTTGAAATGCATTCTTTGCAATTAATCTTTCCCGTTCTCCGCAGACCGCATCGTCTTTCAGGATTTCTCCCGCATACTCACCCAGCAGCCTTCCGGCATGTCGGCACGTCGTTGCAAGATACAGCCTCCCATCTACGCGATAAAGGCTTGCTCCGGTATCGGGGAAAAGACGCGAAGCCTCATATGCAGCATCCAGCAGATCATCCGCAGAGTCAAACCCAAAATATGTATCATCCTGCGCGCCGGCACAGACAAACACAACCGTCTGATCCCCTGCTGTATAGGCGGTTACTTCTGGAGATTCCCCTGTTGGAATTCCCTCGCTGGCCAGCGCGTCACGCGCTCTGCGCCGTAAATCTTTCCCGCTTTCCTGCAATTCCGCTGCATTCAATACGAGCAGTATGCTATCCGGACCCGTTTTTTGTACTTTCATGCCGATCACCTCGTATCACGATTATACACCACTCTGAAACACATGAAAAGTTTGAATTTTTGGTGTAAGCGGCAGGAACTGCAAAAAACGCGCGGCCGGTATTTTCACCGGCCGCACGCCTTCTCAATTACCCGCCAGATCGTACTGATCGACCAGCGGGATCTCTACGTCAAAGGTTTCACCTTTTCGATAAATGGTGAGGGTGATTGTGTCTCCCACCTTCAGACGATTTTTAATCGTATTGATTTGTGCCACCGCGACCACTTCGGTTCCATTGCAGTGCGTGATAATATCGCCTACTTCCACTTTGCCAAAGGCGCCGCTTGATGAATCAACGCTTGCTACCAAAACCCCGGACGGCGCACCGCCGTATTCATCCTCTGCCGCCATTACCGAACTTGCCATAATGCCGATGGCCGGATATCCCCGCACGTACCCATACGTGAAGAGATCCGCCACGATGGACTCTAATTCGCTGGTCGGAATGGCAAAGCACAGGCCCTCATACAAAGACGAGGTCATCTTCACTGTATTGATCCCGATCACTTGACCATACTTATTCAAAAGCGGTCCCCCGGAATTTCCCGGATTAATCGCCGCGTCCGTCTGCAAAAGGCGCATGGTCTTCCCGGTAGCATCCACGGTAATGACACGATCCAGCGCTGAAATAATGCCGGACGTTGTCGTTCCCTGAAGATCAACAGAGGCTGGGCATCCGATTGCCACCGAAATTTCTCCGACCCGAAGCTGGGTAGAATCTCCAAATTCCGCAGGCGTTAAACCCTGTGCGTCAATTTTTAGAATGGCAATATCCGCATCATCGTCGGCAGCAACCACTTTTGCCTCGTATTCCGAACCGTCGTTCAATAACACCGTAATGCTGTAAGGGTCTGAAATCACATGCTCGTTTGTAATGATATAGCCGTCCGCCGTAAAAATCGTACCAGAACCGATGGTGTAACCCTCCAAGGGATCTTCTCCGACATACTTAATCACGCCGACCACAGAAGGCTGCGCCAATTCCGCGATGGAGGGAATGTCCAACTCCTCACGATAATTCTCCCCCTCTGTTTCCACGGTAACGATATGCAAAAACGGCGCATTATCAATGGGCTCAAAAGGCTGCACAATGTCTTCGTCTTCTTCCGGAGCCAATTCATCCTCCACGGAATCCTCCTCCGGAGCATCCTGTTCCCCTTCGTCCGGCACAACAATCTGCGGAGGTGTGATGGAATACCACCCAAAAATCCCACCGCGGACAAAATCAGCCACAGTGGAAACCGTATCCGTATAAATTGCGCAAAACATCAGGCCGCCGCCCAACGCGAAAGCAAAAACCACCGCCACTAAAAAAAGCAGAACCTGTTTTCCATGCCCGGATTTTTTCTGTGGTGATGCGCCGTAACCGTATGGATCCTCAAAAGGTCCTGTGGACCAGCTGTTCCGGGGCACGGCATATGGCGGCGTCTGACGCCCTGTTGTTTTTCCAATCTCCGAAAAAGGAGGATCGCTCGTTTCGCTTCGCGCGTCCGAAAAAGAAAACCCGGACGCCGAATCCTCAGTTGGGTTGGCTGCGGAGTCCGTCGACTCAGGCGGTGTTACGCCGGTATTCTTTTGTTCGCCCTGCGAAAAAAGGTCGTTTTCCCGGTCCTCCGGGGACTGCCGGTCTGCAGAATCTCCCAACGATTCTCCATCCCGGTTTTCATTCTCACGAAATTCCATACTATCCCCCAATGTTCAGGAATGTCTTCCCGGCTGCCCGGGTTGTTTCTCAGAAGCTGTCGGCAAAGTAAAGGTAAACGCCGTAACGCCGTCCCGGCTGGTTGCCTGGATATCCTCGCCATGCATATTTAAGATGGATTTTACAATAAACAGGCCCAAACCCATACTGTTGGAATCCATCCCGCGGGATTGGTCCGTTTTATAGAACCGGTCAAAAATAAAGGGCAACATATCCGGCGGGATTTCCTTTCCGGAGTTTTCAACCGAAACCCTTGTTTTACTGTTCTCGTGTGCCACCGAAACACGCAACACACCATGCTCAGCGCCATACTTGCACGCATTGTCCAGTAAATTATACACCACCTGTGTGATATTGTCCTGATCGGCTGTAACATACATGTCATCATGCTGAAAATCGATATCAACCGTCATGTTTTTTTCTTCAATCCGGTTCTCAAATTCCAAAATATTCAGCCGAATCATTTCACAAATATTAAACACGGTCGGATGCAGCTGGATTTGGCCGGACGAAAGCCTGCTGGCTTCCAACATACGCACCACCAACCGCGACAAGCGTCTGGTGTCATGGGAAATTACCGTCAAATACTCTCGTTCCCGTTCCGGCGGAATCGTACCGTCCAGAATACCGTCCGCAAAGCCCGCGATCGTTGTCATCGGCGTTTTCAGTTCATGGGATACATTCGCAATAAACGACGCCCGCAGTTCCTCTAACTTATTGAGCGAAGCCGACATCTGATTGAGGCTATGCGCCAATTCTCCAATCTCATCCGTCCGATTCTCGGGGATCCGGATTGAAAAATCGCCCAATGCATAAGCACGCGTAGCTTTTGACATGGCACGTAGCGGTTTTGCCATATTCCGCGCCATGATATAGGAGACGAACATTCCGACAGCCAACACAACCATGCCGATAATGAAGAAAATCTGTTGGTAATATTCAAACATATCCCGCGCAGAACCCGGGGATGCAGAGACAAAGACTGCGCCCAGCACCGTACCGTCAATCCCCACTACGCGGCGTCCGCTTGTATAGTTCACAGATTTATAAACGCCACCCAAGGTACCGATTTCCGTGTATACGTCGTTTTGCATCACGCGATCCATGATTTCTTTCGAGAGCTTTGCAGAAAAAGACTCCACATAGCCTTCGCGATTTGCATAATAAAGGAGCAATCCATCCGCATCGCAGACGATAACCTGCTCATTATTTTCATAGACAATCGCGGAAATACCCGCCGCAAACATAGAGCGCAGCGGGGTGCTGTCACGACTTTCAACGAAAAGCCCTGCAAGGGTCGCAACATCCTCGGAATCTCGGTCAAGCATATCCTGCAGCTGGCCCAGGGTATACGTATAGGACTGGACAATATAACACACGCCAAATAAGCTGAAGCAAATCAACAGCAACAGCAACGTCATGGTCAAATATCGCCAAAACAGGCTTTTCATATCCAATCTCCGGATCTTTAAGAATTTTTCCTCAACTCAAATTTATATCCAACGCCCCAAACCGTTGCAAGATCCCACTCGTCACTGACATTTTCCAATTTTTCACGCAGACGTTTGACATGTACGTCAATCGTTCTGGTATCGCCGAAATAATCAAATCCCCACACTTCATCCAGAAGCTGAGAACGCGTAAATACCCGGTTCGGATTGGATGCCAGGAAGTAAAGGAGTTCAATCTCTTTCGGCGGCGTATCGACTTTTTTCCCGGCGACCGTCAGATCATAGGCCTCCATATCAATAATCAGCCCGTCAAACACAAGACGTTTGGAGGACACGGTTTCCGGAGCGTAACGACGCATCACCGCGTGTACACGCGCAATGACTTCCTTCATTTCAAGAGGCTTGACAATATAATCGTCCGCGCCCATTTCAAGGCCGGAAATCTTGTCGGTTGTTTCTCCCTTTGCCGTAAGCATGATAATCGGCGTAGTGGACTCCCGACGAATTTCGTGGCAAACCTGCCAGCCGTCCATCACCGGGAGCATGATGTCCAATAGGACAATATCCGGCTCGACACGTTTAAACTCACGCAGCCCATTCCCGCCATCAGCGGCGCCATAGACCTCAAAACCGTCTTTTTCCAAATAAAGCCGCATCAATTCGCGGATATTTGCATCATCTTCTATAATCAATGCTTTCTTTGCCATATGAAGAGATACCTCCCATCTTTTTTAACTTCCTGTTTCATTATATTGCATTGCGCGCGCTTTAGGGTGAATTTTCTGTAAACATTAAATCCCCCTAAAAGTATCTTTTCTTTTGTATTTTTTATGTAATGAGGCCAGCAATTTCAACTTAAATGCATCATTTCGACTTCCAGGCAGCAAATGCATCACGGTGATGAGATTCGGCGCCATAACAAAAATACAAAGAATATCCGAAAGAGTCCAAGCAAGCTCCATTGAGGCGATCCCTCCAAAAAAAACTGCGGCAAGCCATAACAGGGCAAATAAACGAATCTTCCGTCCCGCGAAAAGAAATCGGTACGCTTGCTCTGCGATATAATACCAACCGATAATTGTGGAAAACCCCAGAATCACCAGACTAATTGGGAGAATATACCTCCCGGCAAACGGAATGAGAGAAAACGCCGCGCCGGCAAGCGTAAGAGCATTATCAAAACCATAACCGCCATGTAACGCAGCGGCTACAAAGGTGACGCCGGTCATCGCGGCCAGCACCAACGTATCCCACACTGTCGAACAGGCGCAGCCGATTGCCTGCTCCGCTGCCACACCATGTCCTGAAGCAGCCGCGCTGATTCCGGCAGTCCCCATCCCTGCCTCACTGGAAAAAAGGCCTCGTGCTGCGCCCCAACGCGCGGCGCGTCCAATGCCATATCCGGTAACACCGGATATGGCGCAGCCGGGATGAAACGCCTCCTTCAGAATCAAGGACAGAGCATTTCCCAATTCCGCTCTGCAAATGAATAATACAGTCAGACAGGCACCGATATAAAAGAGGACCATAACCGGCACTGCCCCCGCGCAAAATTCGAAAATCCTTTTTGCACCACCCAGAATTACCACTGCGGCAAGCAGCGTTATAACCGCCGGGATTATTACAATTTGTACATTTCCTTGTTCCGTCAAGACAGCATTGATAGAATTTGCGGGAATCATAGCGCCCATGGCAACACCGCATAGACAAACTGCCGCCGCATACAGGGACGCACTTTTTTTCCTCCCAATTGCACGCATCACATACATAGGGCCGCCGCATGCCGTGCCCTCCTTCCCTTGTCTGCGATACCGGATGGAAAACAAACACTCTGCATATTGTACCCCGACTCCTGCCAATCCGGCCAACCAGCACCAGAAAACAGCACCCGCACCGCCCAAAGAAATCGCCAGCGCAACGCCGACAATGTTTCCTACGCCTAAGACGGCCGCCAAACTGACGCTTAAACTTTGATAGACGCTGCTTTCCCCGGAAAACGCCGTTCGAATTCCCAACCCAATATATCGCTGCGGAAATCCGGCTTTCCAAGAAATCCAAATAAATACGCCAAACAAAAAAAAGACAACCGGCGTACTCCAAATTCCATCCGCTACGGCTTGCAATATTGCAATATAATCCATTGGCCACCTCTTTCAGCCGTGTAAGAATTTTGACTCCCGGCACAACAATTGCATCAAGACATCCTATGTTTTTTTAGCGGTATATATGAGCAGTGTCCGCTTAATTTTCCAAGGCAATCCATTTTCTTGCGTTTTGTCGTTTTCCGGCCGCCTTTCAAAAAAGACCACTTGACTTCTCTTAAAAAACACAATAGAATATAAAGAATCGCATATCTATTAACAGCATTGAGTAAAGAAGGGGTTTTATGATAACCATACTCTCCAGATTATTCATTCCGAACCGGGAAAATACCAGTGATCCAAAGGTCCGGCGGAGTTATGGGATGCTCTCCAGCATTTTGGGAATTTGCTTGAATATTATTTTGTTTCTGGGGAAATACATAGCCGGCGTGCAGTGTGGATCCATCGCGATCATGAGCGATGCCTTTAATAACCTCTCAGACGCAGGTTCCTCCATTATCACGCTGATCGGCTTTCAATTTGCCGGTATGAAACCAGACGCCAATCATCCCTTTGGTCACGGGCGAATTGAATATATTTCCGGGTTCATTGTATCGATGGCCATTATTTTAATGGGATTTGAGCTTGGAAAAAGTTCTATTGAGAAAATTCTTCACCCCGAAGAAATTGATACCAGTCTGTTGTCCATTTTCATTCTGCTGGCATCCATAGGCATCAAATTATATATGAATTTCTATAACCGCCGTATCGGGCGAAAGATTGATTCCGCCGCGATGCGCGCCACCGCAACAGACAGTTTAAGCGACGCTATCGCCACAAGTTTCGTTCTGCTTGCCATTCTGGTTATGCGGTTTACCGGCGTCAATGTTGACGGCTGGTGCGGTGTGGCGGTCGCATGCTTTATTTTATTTGCGGGATACAGTGCCGCACGGGAGACGCTCAGTCCTCTTTTGGGAAATCCTCCCGACCCCGAACTGGTACAGAAAATTCACCAGATTGTGATGTCTCATCCGGAAATTGTCGGAATGCATGACCTGATTGTCCATGATTACGGCCCCGGGCGCATCATGGTATCGCTTCACGGAGAAGTGCAGGGAGACGGCGATATTTTTGCACTGCACGATAAAATTGATTTGATTGAGCGTGAACTTTCAGAAAAGCTGGGGTGTGAGGCTACCATTCATATGGACCCCATTGAAACCAATAATGAAACAGTCTCCCGCTTGCGGAGTGAAGTTTCGGAAATTGCAAAGAAAATTCACCCGGAACTTACGATTCATGATTTCCGCATGGTCAATGGCCGTACGCACACCAATTTGATTTTTGATGTCGTTGTGCCGATGGACGTCCGCATGCAGGACCGCGACGTTATAAATGCTATTACCGATACTATTCGAAAGAAGTACCCCAATTATTACACCGTCATACGCGTAGATAAATCTTACGTCATGTAAAAACAGAAAAAGGCGCCGCCGGAGTCCAATTCCGGCGGCGCCTTTTTTCACTATTTCTAAGGTTATCATGCGATTGCGGCTCATTCCAGCTCCGCAATGGCTTCCGGACTCAGGTCCCGGTCAATCACACCCCAAAACGCCGGTTTTGTCATCATGTTCCGATCAAAGAGTAACGGCGCATTGGTTCGTCCCTCCACCGGGTAATTATCCAACCAGCTTCGGCCGTCATATACCCCCCAAGTCACCACCATGTCGAGATTTCCCTTTTCTGCCTGGCGCCGGAACATCTCAAACAAATCGGCATATCGTTCCGCGAACTTTTTTTGTAACTCCGGCGTTATTTCTTTGGTAGTGGACTGATCGTTCCAATCAAAAATGGAAACGTCCAGTTCTGTGATCTGTACGACAAAATCCGGATTGATCTCTTTCAGTTCCGCCAACTTTTCAATTGCCGCTTCAAACAACTCCACAACCGGATATCCGATTTGAATGTGCGCCTGGATTCCCGCGCCATCGATGGGAACCCCCTTCTCCAACAGCGCTTTCACCACATCGTAAAACGCGTTCAATTTGGCTGGATCGCTTTCAAGGCTGTAATCATTGATAATCAGCTGGGCATCGGGATCGGCCGCCCGGGCAAAATAAAACGCCTGTTCGATATAATCATAATCTTCACCGTCACCATCCAGATCGCCAATGATCGACGCGTACTGAGAACCTTCGTTATCCCGGCGGATCCCGTTTCCTGTGTCGGATATCACTTCATTCACCACATCCCAAGTGTGAATGCGGCCCTGATAGCGGGATACAACGGTATGGATATATGTTTCCATGCGTGCAAGCAGCTGTTCCCTTGTTGCACGTTCCCCATTTTCCCCCCCAAACCACCAATCCGGGACCTGGGAATGCCAGATCAGCGTATGTCCACGCAGGGTCGCGCCCACAGATTCCCCGAATTCCACGAAACGATCAGCAGCATCAAAGAAGAAGTCTCCCTCCGAGGGATTCAGGTACATGGGCTTCATTTCATTTTCCGTTACAAACGTATTATAATGTTTGGTTACAACCTGATAAAAATCCGAGGTTTCCCGCAACTGGTCCGTATTCACCGCCGCTCCTATTTTTAAAACATCACCGTAAGTTTCACAGAGCGAGGGGACGCTATCGTCATAAGCCGGCAGCACATAGGATGCGGTTTCTTCGGAATCCTGGGGTTCTACTGTCTGATCCTTTTCCGCGCTATTCGGTTCCGCTGTGTTCGTATCCAAAACGTCACGGTTCTCTTCCGGTTCCGGCACGGTTCCGGTACAAGCGGAAAACAGCAGGGCCAACACCAAAGAAAACGCTATCAGCATTTTTCGGTTTTTCACAAAACAGTCCTCCCTTTCCGTTCCAATGTCCTTGGCGCCCAGATACATCTTACCAACCGAGTGAACGCAAATACGCACGGCTCTTACGCGCCGCTTCTAAGGAAGGTTCCTCCCACGCGTCCTGCTCCACCACGACATACTGTGCACCGGATTCGACCGCCGCCTCCAGAATCGGCGGGAAATCCTGTATGCCATACCCAACGGGACGGAAGGCGAATGTCGAAGGTGCCTCTGTCTTTTCCTGTTCCATGCCGATCAGCTCATACATATGCGCGCTCTTTTCTCCCACATAGTCCTTCAAATGGACAATCGGACTGCGTCCAGCGTAACGACGAATATAAGCAGCAGGGTCCTGTCCCGCCACTTTTACCCAACAGACATCCAACTCCGTCTGCAGCAGATCTGCCGGTATGGCACGATACAGATAATCCAGTCCAAAGCTGCCGTCTTCCATCTTAACAAATTCAAAATCGTGATTATGGTACAAAAGAGGCATGCCAAGTGCCTTAGACGAGCGGCCGATGCGTTCAATTTGCCGCAGCGTTTCCGCAAATCCCGGCGTTCCCGGACGCATTTCCTCCGGCAGATAGGGAATGGCAAGGTATTCGCAGCCTATTGTCCGGTAGTCGGCAAGCGTACGGTCCAGATCAGAAATCAGTTCCATAATCGGCACATGCGCGCAAATCGCACGCAGCCCATTTTCCTCTAATATACGGCGAAATTCCGCCGCTGGGATTCCATAAAGTCCTGCGGGTTCCACATACTCATATCCCATTTCCCGAACCTTTTTCATTGTGCCCGCAAAGTCTTTTTCCGCTTCGTCGCGGACCGTATAAATTTGCAGTGCAACCGGTAATGTTTTCATCCGTTTTTCCTCCATTCCACCTGTTCTTTTTTTATTATATGCCTAAAATAAGCGGAAGTAAAGCATTGACTTTGTGCAATTTCTATGATACGCTACTCATGTTGACAGGAGCAAAAAATCCTTGTGTTCTGAAAAAATTCCGGACTTTTGAACCTGACAAACACAGGTTCCGGAAGGCAAATCAAAAGGAAAGGATGGAGTACGTATGGCGGATGTTTTAAGCAAATTTCGGCCGGATGAAGTTGTGGAACAGAAGACTTTCCAGAAGAAGCTGAAAGTGGGCATTATCGGAACCGGCTGGATTGCAGAATCACACGCAGAAAGTTATTTGAAAATGGATGACGTCGAGATTGTCGCGTTAGCCGATCTGATTCCCGGAAAAGCGGAAAAATTTGCCGCACGTTACGGAATAAAAGGCGCACGATTTTATCCCGACCACAAATCCATGCTGGAACAGGAAACGCTTGACGCAGTCAGCGTCTGTACCTATAACACCACGCACTGTGAATGTACGGTAGACGCGTTACAGGCAGGGGTTCATGTCCTGCTTGAGAAGCCCATGACGGTAACGCTGGAGGAAGCGATTGCCATCTGCCGCGCAGAGAAGGCAAGTGGAAAAATCGTAGACATCGGATTCCAGCCCCGGTATGAGGTAAACTTCCAAATGATTCGGAATATTGTACAATCCGGCGCGCTCGGTAAAATTTACTACATTCAAACCGGCGGCGGCAGACGGCGCGGTATTCCCGGCAGTACTTTTATTGAGAAAAAAACCGGTGGTATCGGTGCACTCGGTGACATTGGCTGCTATGCATTGGACGCTGTTTTGCATGCCCTCGACTATCCAAAACCACTCACTGTAACCGGCTATACCTCCGGATATTTTGGTGCCAGCACCGAATACTATCCGGAAAGCGACGCGTCCCGCTTCAATGTTGATGATTTCGCTGCCGCGTTTATCCGGCTGGAAGGCGACATTATTTGCGACTTCCGTATTTCCTGGGCCATGCATATGGATACAACCGGTGATTCGCTCATCCTGGGGACAAAGGGCGGACTCCGCATCCCCTCAACAGAATGTTGGAACGGATACGGTTTGGACCGTCCCTTGATTTATTATCACGACGTTGGCGGCTCTCAGGTTGAAACGGAAATCCCCTTGAAAGACTCTAATGCCGGAACAATCTTCTATGAAAAGGTCCGGGCGTTTGTCGACGCTGTGCAGACTGGAGGGCCTTCTCCGATTTCCACTGCTAAAATACTTTACAATCAGGCCATTCTGGATGGCATAGCGAAATCTGCCCAGCTTGGACACGAAGTAGAAATCGTCATTCCTGAAATTTGAACATCGCTCGCCGTCATAGAACCGCCGTCTATGACGGCGGTTTTTTTTGTAGGGAATTCTTTTATTGTTTTAAAATAACAAATTTTATCAAAGACCGTTTTTGCTATTAGGAAAATATTCGCATGTTGTTTGTTTCCTGTTGACTATTTATTAATTTTATGTTTAAAATTAGGTATCTAATTAAAATAGGAGGTAGCCCCATGAAAAAGCTTCTGGCGTTGTTCCTGGCTTTATTCCTTCTCCTGGCTCTATTTGGCGCGTGTTCTACAGATGCACCGTCGGATAATTCTGCTTCTCTGCCAGAGGATGGTACGTCCGGTGATGCAGATGAAGCAGATTCCACAGGTGCTGACTCGGACGGCAGTACGGCCGAGGCGGATCAGCCGCGTGAGTATGACGAAAAACATATTGAATGGATGGGCGTCGAAGTTCATCAGTGGAAATATGATTTTGTCGATGCGGAAAATTTTAATTCCTGGCAGTCATTGATGCAATTGATGCTGGAACAGTATAATTTAATTGAAGACATCACGATTATCGACGGAGAATCCTACACAACTGTTTTAAACGGTCATTTGGCCGCAGATGATCTGCCGGACTGCTTCCAGATGCGTTTTGATACCAGCACATTCTGTAGCGCAGTAGAAAACGGGAAACTTGCGGATATGGACGAAGTCCTCGCTTATTCCGACGGCACTGCCTATAATGTTTACCACGATGCGGATAAAAACTTGCGTGAAAAGGCCATGATGATGTATGGCGACCACTGGTATTGCTGGAGTATTTCCAATAATAATGGTACCATGTTGGAATTTGGCGGCAATGCGCCCATGCAAGCTGCGAATGGTCTTTATTCCACCAATATTCGCAAAGACTGGCTTGATAAATTGGGACTTTCTGTTCCGCAGACTCTGGAAGAATTTAAACAGGCACTTTTGGCATTTCAAGAGGAAGACGTCAACGAAAACGGCACCCCCGACGAACGGTACTATTGTGGTCTTGGAAATCAATGGGCAACACAGGGTATTGGCTCTTATTTCGGGCTAAATTATTCCCGTTTTATTGAAAATGCGGAAACTGGTGAAATTGAATGCCCGGAACTGTTGCCCGGTTATGAATACTGGGTGCAGTTTATGAGCGAACTTTACGATGAGCAATTGGTTTTGATTGAGGGCAGCCATCCGTGGTTATATGCTCCGACGGTTGGAGGAAACTGCGTCGGCGCTGCCTGGCTTGTCGCAAATGTTTTGCAGAACTGTGCTACTGGCGATCCGGATTCCTATTACACGCCCATGCCGGTGATTCAGGCTGTGGAAGGGATCAAACCGATGATTGTCGCGCAGGAAGCTGTTGCCAGTAACGGAAAAGTCAGCTATAGCAGCGATGTCGATCTTGATGCAGCCGCTCGTTTCTGCGACTTCCTGAATGGGGAAGATTTCTACTACTATTTCTTCTATGGCACCCCCGGAATCGCATGGGACTTCACGGAAGACGGCACCAGCATTGTGCAATATCCGTGCGATGATGAAGACGCCCCGATGTATTCCACATTCCTAAGCAACAACGGTTGCCCAAACCCCACAAACGGCAATCTTTACGATGTTAATCGGATTATTTACCCGGATGTCCAAAGCGCACTCGATGCCGGTGAACCCTATACCTACGGTTTTACGACAAAAGAGCAGTTTGTTGAGGATTTCGGGTATGAAAATCCTATGGAATTAAATCTTAAATTGATTGCAGATCTAAAGACAGATGATTATGTAGTCGGCAATTATTATAGTTTTGCTTCCATGCCGACACAGGAAGAAGCTACGTTCTTCTCCATGTATGAAAATGATTTGACCACATTCCTGAATGAAATGACAACTGGTTTAATCGTTGGTACTTATTCTGTCGATCAAATTGAAGAATTGCGTCAGCAGCTGTATGATAACCTACATTTACAAGAATATATGGATTATAAACAGGCCGCCGTCAACCGTTACCGTGAGGAAATGGGGCTGGATCCTGTTGTATTTGGTTAATCAATAAACTGATGAGTTTATCGCCTCTGGTTTAAATCCAGAGGCGATTTTTATCAACGTACAAATTTAAATCCTGTTATTCCGTGGAAAATATTCACAATATTATATTAATTTTATTATAATATTGGAATAAAAATTCAAAATAATTTCCCGACATTGACAATTATTCATATGTCATCCTAAAATAGAACAGATATTGGTAGAAGTTTTGTAATGTGTTGTCCATCCCCCTTTGTTGTCCTGGCACATTTTCAAAATTTATTACCAATCACTTG
>CALWBW010000044.1 GCA_944376195.1 uncultured Clostridia bacterium
GGAGGTAGAAATCTTCTACCGCTTTATCGGCAAAATTGATTGAATGATACCAATATCTTTAACTATGTGATACCGGCGTTTCCGAACCGGATTTAAATGCAATTTTGTCTTTAGCAAACGTTTTTAAAATCGAAGTGGTCGACATCATTTACGAAAAACGCACCCAGGACGGATTCCAGACAACCAAGGCAAAACGAATCAAACTTATGATCATCCTTGGGTTCCTATTTCTTTTTTTCTTATCATTGGTGTTTTTGGTTGTTCCGTTATTTCAAGATCATGTTCTGCTCCGTGCAATTATACATATTTTTCTCTATCCTGCGGTGTATTCCATTGGTTCGGCATTTTTCATGTCTATCGCAGCTATCTGGATTGATTTTAGGATTCAAGACAAGAAAATCAGGCTATTCCTGATAAGTTTGTCGGTACTTTTTATCGTATTTTATCTTGTTTTTATGTTCATTGCTCTTTTTGATGTTTATTTCAATTTCAATATCCATAATATTTTTAATTCTCAAGCCTTATATGAGTGGTTGTACAGCTATCCTATTATTTTTGTTTTTCCCGGTTTCCTACTTTTCTGTGGATTTAATCGGAAACCGCAACCTGTACAATAAGACTTATCAGGATAATGGTGATATAAAAAAACTGCCGTGTTACTTGACACGGCAGTTTTTATTCTGCTTTACATTCTTATTTAAAGTGTGTAACTTTCTCTTTGAAGGTTTTAGCCTACCAAACAATCTTCGTAGGGTATTCCAGCTGGTTTTTCGCTGTAAACGTCCAAGTATCCGTACCGTCCACCAGAAGTTCCAGCGTCAGACTTGCTCCAGCCGAACCGGCTGCAACAAATATGGGGTCTGTAAATCCCGTTTCTACCACAAAATGATTGTCCACGGACACCTTACCATACTGCTCCATTGCACCAGACCCACGGCAGCCATAATCCAATGAAGCCTTTTCCACCGTCGTTCCGGAATCTTTCACCTCCCAATTACCGGAAACAGAAGTCAAAAGATTAAACTTCCCGTCCTGAGCATATGTATTGACTAAATACAGCTTTAAAAAGCTGCCTGGCCTTGATCCATTCGGCGTATTATAAAAAATCGATCCATCAATTGCATACAAATAGGTGACCGTAATATCTGCCTCGTCGCCATAAGCACGTTTTAATTCGGTAAAGGTTTCAATCGGACGTCCTTCAACTTCGAAGCAATTTCCTTTTTCGTCATATAAGTATCCCATTATTTCACGGCGTACAACAGGTTTATTCAAATCAATTGTAATAGACGTCACACCCAGAAAAAAGCAAATTACCGGCAACCAGATCATAGTGAAAGCCTTTTTCATGGAATTATCACGTGTTTCTTTCATCTTATCCAGCGCTACCCATTCCTTTCGACTCTTTTTTCATCCACCGTGGTAATAACTCATTTTGCTTCGGTATTACTATAATAAATTTTTACGGTAAATGCAAGTTTTTCCGTCCATTTTTTCGACTTTTTTTCCATTTTCCCAATTGTTTTGAAAAGTGCGTGACAAATGATCTGTTTGGTAGTAAAATGAAAATAAAATTAATTTGTTACTGAAGTGGAAAGGGTGTTTTTCCATGAATGTCGTCGCAAAAAATATCAAGTATATTCGCGAAAGCGCCAACCTCTCTCAACAAGAACTTGCCGAGCGTATTATTGTCACGCGCCAGGCAATTTCCAATTGGGAACGCGGCGTATCTCAGCCGGACATTGAAATCATGGAAAGAATTGCTTTAGCGTTGGAAGTTGACGTACGGGATTTGATTTACGGGCAACAGCCCGCCACAACTTTTGCCAAAACGCGTCCTATTCGCATCAGAAGGACGATTCTTCTGGGGATTTTATGGTTAATTGCGCTTGGCATACTCCCGTTTCTCTTGCCTGAACTCTACTGCGGCAAGTTTGATTCCCAACTTTACTCCTATTGGATCGGTCGCAGCATAATTTTTCTTGCCATTTACGGACTTGGCGGTGCATTGGCACTGTCTCTCCTATCGATTTGGGGCGATTTTCACATTAAGAGAAAAGGCGTGCGTGGACTTCTTTTGGTGGTTGGTTTTTCGATAATTCTGCTCTACCCTGTTTTGCTGTTTGCTACCAGCTGGACAACGTTTCATGTCTGGATATGGGAAAATCCTTTCATTTTTGTATTTGCCGGTGTCTTTCTTTTTTGTGGTTTTTTCCGGGGACCGGTCCCGGATGATTTATTGAAAGATCTGAAACAAAGCATATGGAAACGGTTGTTTTACAAAATTAAGCGTGTTTTTGCACGCTTTTGTTAGGAAAAACTCCCGCCTGTATAAAACAGGCGGGAGTTTTTTATTTCAATTCCTTCTTTCATTTTTCTGCGGCCAACTTTTCCAGTTCCTCATTCTCCAAAATACGGAATGCCACTTTCCCGACTAAAGTCTTTGGCAACTCTTCGCGGAATTCTATTTCATAGGGCTGTGCATACCGCGCAATATTTTTCCGACAGTGTGCAAACAGCTCCTGTCGTACTTCCTCCGTCGGTTCTACGCCGGGCTTCAGCATGACAAACGCCTTGATCTTTTGCACCTTGTAAGGGTCCGGCACGCCAATAAAGCAGCTCATCATCACCTTTTCATGCGCGTCCATGACATTTTCAAGCTGCGACGGATAAACGGAATAACCGGAAGTGACGATCATACGCTTGACCCTCTGACGGAAATAGACAAATCCATCCGTATCCATCACGCCCAAATCGCCTGTATGTAACCAGAGTCTTCCGTCGGAATGACGGCGAAGCGTCTGATTCGTTTCTTCCGGTTGGTTTACATAACCCATCATCAGTGTCGGACCGGAGATGCAAATCTCCCCTTCTTCGCCACATACCGCTTCATCTGTCGTGCCAAGATAGACAATTTTATAGTACATATCCGGCATGGGGATTCCAATAGAACCTTCACGTGACGTAAAATACGGCGTCAAACAACTGGCCGTCACGCACTCTGTCGTTCCATAGCCCTCGCGAACCTGTACCTTTGCGCCATGAGCGGCTAAAAACGCGTCAAATTTTTTCTTTAATTCAATGGATAGCGAGTCGCCGCCGGAGAAAACGCCGAGCAGACAACTTAAGTCTACGCCGTCCATTGCAGGGTTACGCAAAAGTGCCTCGTAAAGAGTGGGGACGCCGACAATATAATTGGGACGGTGTTTCTTTAAAAGTTCCGCATAGGTTTTTGCATTAAAGCGCGGGATCAACAAACATTCGCTTCCACCTATCATCATCGCATGAATAGAACAACCTAGCCCAAAGCCATGGAACATTGGCATCACGGCCAGCATTTTGTTTCCCGCCTCAAAACAGTGGGCCATATTAATGATTTGTAACCCCAGCGCATTAAAATTCAAATTGGAAAGCAGGATTCCCTTTGTCGTGCCCGTCGTACCACCTGAATACAGGATCACCGCAGGATCGGCGCCCTTTCCCGGTTCACGGTACTCCCCCGTCCAGTCTTCCCCTTTTTTCATTAAATCACGCCATAAAAGAACGCGCGCATCTGTTTTGGGAACCGGGGCAATCTTGCGTCCTTCCGTCACCCGATATCCCAACCGCATTAGGGGACCAAGCGCCTCGCCGACATTGGCAATAATGAGACGGCTAATTTCCACACGATCACTGATTGATACGAATTTCGGGTAAAACTGGTCTAACGTCAACACGATACGGCTTTTGGCGTCTTTCAGATAAAAGACAATTTCTCCCTCACCGGAAAGCGGATGAATCATATTGGCAATCGCGCCAATTAAATTTATCGCATAAAACATGATAACGCCCTGCGGGCAGTTCGGCATACAAATCGTTACGCAGTCGCCCTTTCGGATTCCGATTGCACGCAATCCCCTCGCGCAGCGGTTAATCTGCTCCGCCAATTCTCGAAAGGTGGTTTCACGCCCCATGAAATAAAGCGCCTGATAACCGGCATACTGCTCCGCCGCGCGCTCTACCATCTCCGCCATAGAGACATCCGGATATTCCAGCGTATGCGGAACTTCACCATAAAACTTTAACCATGGCACCTCGGGCATTGTATTCATAAATAACAGCCTCCGATTTCTTTCTGTGCCTTCAATTCTACGGGGAATGTGCCTTTCTGTCAAGAGGGGCACGTTTTTTGCGGCACATAACAGGAACCATGTTTCAATTCTGAAAAAGGATTGACAGGAAAACCGGCTGTCGCTATACTGAACTTAATTCCCGGAATAGAGAATCATTGGAATGCAGACAAACGGAGATGATAGGAGGAAACGCATATGAGCGAACTGTTCCCACGCACTATGGTAGGCGGGATTTCCCTTTCCCGCATGTTGATCGGCACGAACTGGATCCTCGGTTGGAGCCACACCAGCCCCTCCGCCGACGCGCAAATTAAAGAAACGCATCGTACGCCCGCAACCATTGAACCTATGCTGGAAGTCGCGTTGAAAAATGGCGTGGACTCCATTATGGGGCTTTTCAACACCAATCCGGCGCTGAATCAGGCTATTACCAATGTAGAACAGCGCACGGGAAAGAAAATCCATATCATTGACACGCCGATTCCCAATATGGACGATACCGCGGAAGCACGGCGCGAGGCTTATGAGATTTTCAAACGTACAAAAAGTTATGGAGCAGAGATTTGCCTCATCCATCATTCGGCGGCAGAACAGCTCGTCAATAAAAACAAACAGACCATGGACCGTCTGCCGGACTATCTCTATATGATTCGGGAGCTCGGCATGGTTCCGGGACTCTCCGCACACATGCCGGAACTCGTTCAGTATGCCGACCAGAATGAGTACGACGTCGAGACATACATTCAAATTTTCAACTGCATGGGGTTTTTAATGCAGATGGAGATTGAAACGGTCGGCCGTATCATCCATACGGCAAAAAAACCGGTCATGACCATCAAGCCCATGGCCGCAGGACGCTGCACGCCCTATGTCGGACTGACCTTCTCCTTTAACGCCGTGCGTGAGATCGACATGGTGACGGTCGGAACTTTGAACGCCCGGGAGCTGGAAGAGGATATTGAAATTGCCCGTGCCGCGCTCGAGCACCGTTATCCCGGCATCGGCGCCCGTTCTTCGCCGAATCCCAAAATGTCCACATTGAGTTAAACCGTTTTTGGTAAACGGAACGAGGCCGATCGGAACAGGAGGAATTGTATTTTGAAAAATCGAGAAGTCTTGCAGGCGCTTTCCAAAGATGAGCTGATAGACCTGCTTGCAATATACGCAAAAAACTGGCTGGCTCTTGACGGCGTATGGTTTCAGTCCATTGAGCAGAAGTATGGGATGGAAGAAGCCATGTATCACGATCAAGAGGCATGGCGCCGGTTTACCAAAATTGAGGCGCGCCGCATCCGGGAATTTTTAAAACTTCCAGAGCGAGCCGGCCTGGAAGGGCTGGCACAGGCACTCTCCTTGCGATTTTACGCCAACCTCAATCAGGACGAGCTTCTACTCGACGGAAATACGCTGCTGTATCGCGTTTCGGAATGCCGGGTTCAATCGGCGCGTACACGCAAAAACATGCCGCTGCATCCCTGCCGCCCGGTCGGTCTCATCGAATATTCGGAATTTGCCAAGGTCATCGACGACCGTATTACCTGCTCCTGCGTCAGCTGTTATCCGGAAGTCCAGGATCCGTCTTGCAGCTGCGCCTGGCTTTTCACACTACAGGAGGAACCCTGAATTTTTCCTACCCGGCGCCTCGCTGCAAAGCAAAACGCCGGGAAATTTTTTGCCTTAGCAACTTGCCGCTTGACAAGTCAAAATCAATATGATATTATTTTGATATCATATTGAGGAGGACAGCACCATGAATGAAATTCTTTTAACCAAAAGGAAAAACGGCATGTTGATGCTGGTACTGATCATCGCAATTTATCTTCTTTCGATTGCGGGCCTGATTTTTGGAGCCACGCTCATGGAAGATGGAAAATCCGCTGTTTTGTTCACCGTAAGTCTGATTGTCTTTTGCCTTGCATGGATCCTGTGCCTGGGATTAAAAATTTTAAAACCACAGGAAGCGCTTGTTTTAACCCTGTTTGGAAAATACATTGGAACATTAAAAGGAGACGGATTTTATTTTGTCAATCCTTTTTGCGTGGCCGTCAATCCCGCCGCGCGGACCAAACTGGGACAAAGCGGAGACGTAACATCCATCTCCATCCCAACAACCACCAAAACCAACAGCAATTCCATTGAGTTTACCAACAAAAAAATTTCCCTGAAAATCATGACGCTGAACAATTGCCGGCAGAAAATCAACGACTGTCTGGGCAATCCGGTCGAGATCGGCATCGCCGTTACCTGGCGCATTGTAGATACGGCAAAAGCAGTTTTTCATGTCGACAATTATAAAGAGTTCCTGTCTTTGCAATGCGACAGTGCGGTACGCGACATTGTTCGGATTTATCCTTACGATGTTGCGCCGAACGTCGATACCACCGGCGATGGGATGGCGGATGACGGAAGCCTGCGCGGTTCCAGCGAAGTCGTGGTACGACGGATTCGCGAGGAGCTTCAGCGCCGCGTGCAGGAAGCCGGTATTGAAATTGTGGAAACACGGATTACCTATCTTGCTTATGCGACGGAAATTGCGGCCGTAATGCTCCAACGCCAGCAAGCTTCCGCTATCATTGACGCGCGTAAGATGATCGTAGACGGCGCGGTCGGGATGGTGGAAATGGCGCTGGAACGTTTGAATGAAAATCAGGTTGTCACACTTGACGAGGAACGTAAAGCCGCGATGGTTTCCAATCTGCTCGTCGTCCTGTGCGGCAATCATGATGCACAGCCTGTCGTGAATTCCGGAAGCCTGTATTAATTAGGAAGTTGGCATTTCATGAATGAGAACCAGAAAAAGCAAATTCCCCTTCGGCTTTCTCCCCAGCTTTACCAGGCGATTGCGGCCTGGGCGGAAGACGATTTTCGCTCTGTGAACGGTCAAATCGAGTATCTTCTTACCGAATGCGTCCGGCAGCGCAAAAAGAATGGCCGCTATGTGCCGGATCAACTGGATGTACCTCCGGAACTTGATATAGAGTAAAGGTTGAGAACCCCATCAAAAAAGCCCATTTTTACCTTACGGTAAAAATGGGCTTTTCCCTGATTGATGTAATGTTTTCCTTTTACTTATTTTTATAATTAATCGGCCGAAGGTTCCAAAACAGTCAAATACATGGCGGTCAAGAATTCCGTCGGAAAAATCCGGCCGGCCGCCAGCAACCAAAGAGGAACCTGGGACGTCCCGGACGTGCACCGTCGAATCTCTCGCGTCAGCCACAAACAGATGCCGCGCGCATCCTGATTCCGGGAGAGTTCCAGCGCTCGCTCCGTTTTCTCCCGCAGTGGCATACTGCTGCGTAGTACCGCATCCAGTTCCTCAAGCGCCGTATCTGCAACATACCGGCGTACCGCTGTGCGCAACGTCGCTTCGAAATCCTGAATGGTATAGACATGCGTAGGATCCATTTGAAACAACCTTCCTGCCATTTCGACGATAACAATTCCCAATTGTCTTCTCGGCAGGCGCTTGTATCGGTAGTAGCCGCTGACATGCCGCAGAAAATATGTCCGTAACCTGGCGACTGATAACTCGGAAACATCCCAGCCTCCCGGAAGAATTACCCGCGGCGTCAACTCCCCTATTAACGTAAGTAAATCCGCCACAATCATGGAGATCCGATCCCAAAAATCCCTATTTTGAAAGGCATACAGGACACCATCATAAACCCCAAGGTATTTCAGGCCATCCAAATACCCTATCGCGATATTACGTTCTGCGGTCTTGGGATCAAAAATCAAAACATTTCCTAAATCCCACTCCGGTTCAATTCTGTGAATCTCCACATCCGGATCACGTACCCGGCGATGTACTCCCGGCGCATGCAGATCAATTGCCAAAATTTCGCGCGCACCGCGGCTGACGGCAAGCTCGATTGGGAGATTGTCATAATATCCGCCATCTATATGCACTGCACCGTGGATAGTCTGTCCCTGCATTGCCGGAAAAAAAGCCGACGACGCCAATAGATAGTCCAGAAGTGTCCCCTTTTCCATTTCGTCCAGGAAAAGCGCGCGGGGCTTTAAGTGCGGCAGCGCAACGGTGACCAAGCCAAACGGAATTCCGGCGGCACGTACCGCGTCCTCCTCAATATACTGTGCAAGCAGGCGGCGCAATGGTGTCGTGTCGGCCCCGCGATTCTTAATTGCTTCCCGTGCAAAAACGCTCATGGCGGTAAGTTGATCAGTCATAGTTTTTAAATCCGGCTTGACATCGACATCCATCACCATATCGGTGGTAAGCGTGCGCCACAGAGCAATTGTTTCTTCCAATTTCCCTTGTACGACCATCGCGCCGTTTAAAGCACCCACACTCGTCCCCGTCACGATGTCAGGGCGGTAGCCGTGTTCGTTGAGCGCCTGCCAAACCCCTACTTCATAGGAACCGCGTGAACCGCCTCCGCCCAATACCAACGCTTTTTTCCTGACTTTCATAAACTTGCCCCGCTTTTTTCTTGGAAATACTCTGATTATGTTGAGAAATCTGTTGCTTTCCGCTGGATAATGCGCTATAATAGGAAAGCTTAATTCTTGATCTACCTTATTTGAGGTTTTTTGATTTTTGTATAGCAAATACAAATTCCGGAGGTACACTATGTCTGGTCATTCCAAATGGAACAACATCAAACGTAAAAAAGAAGGTACTGATGCCGCTAAAGCCAAAATTTTTGCCAGAATCGGCAAGGAAATCGCCATTGCCGTCCGTGACGGCGGCGCAAACCCCGATTCCAATAACCGTCTGCGTGATGTGATCGCCAAGGCAAAGGCTAATAATGTGCCGAATGACAATATCAACCGTATGCTGCAAAAAGCATCCGGTGCCGGTGCGGAAAATCTGGTTTCCATGACCTATGAAGGCTATGGCCCGGGCGGCGTTGCCGTAATTGTGGAAACGTTAACGGACAACAAAAACCGTACGGCTGGCGATGTGCGTCATCACTTTGACAAATACGGCGGCAATATGGGTGCGACAGGTTGTGTCTCCTGGCAGTTTTCTCAGAAAGGCGTAATTGTGATCGACGGTGAGGACTTGGACGAGGACGAAGTCATGATGCAGGCAATTGAAGCTGGAGCGGACGATTTTGTCGCAGATGACGGCGTGTTTGAAATCTACACCTCTCCAGAAGAATTCTCTGCGGTCAGCGCCGCGCTCGAGGCAGCGGGATATTCGTTTGAATCTGCGGAAATTGAAATGGTGCCTGGAAACTACGTCAAACTCGAAGATGAAAAAGACATTAAGAACATGGAAAAACTTCTGGAAATGTTAGATGACAACGACGATGTCCAGAACGTCTGGCACAACTGGGAAAACGAATAACGTTGAAATTGTACTGATTGTAACACGTTCTCCCGGCGTTGTAAAGCATCGCCCATTCCTGCTGTGCATGGTTTTGTAACCGGCAAAAGGGTATTTTGGCGCCGGGATCCGCGAGCTGCGGCCTGAAAAGACCGCAGCTCGTTTCCTGCATTTTGCGACAAATATAAAGGAGTATGTCTATGCGAAGGTTTATTGGGGACCGCGCGTTTTATCGGCGCGTTATTGCCATTGTTATCCCCATCATTATTCAGAACACCATCACAAACTTTGTCAGTCTCCTGGATAACGTAATGGTGGGCCGCGTCGGCACCGAACAAATGTCGGGCGTTGCCATTGCAAATCAGCTGCTTTTTGTCTTTAACCTGTGCATCTTCGGCGGCCTTTCCGGTTCCGGCATCTTCGGCGCACAGTTTTTTGGGCAGGGCAACCATGACGGTGTGCGAAATGCGTTCCGTTTTAAACTGTTGACGGGCGCCTTTGTATTGATCGCGGCGCTGGCTGTTTTCATTCCCTTTGGCCCGGCGTTAATCTCCCACTACCTCACGGACGGAGAGGGAGCCGGGGATCTCGCTGCAACATTTGCGTATGGCAAGAGCTATATGCGGATCATGCTTTTCGGGCTTTTGCCGTTTGCTCTCACACAGTGCTATTCCGGAACGCTTCGCGAGATCGGCGAGACAAAATTGCCGATGATTGCCAGCATTATTGCCGTTTTGACAAATCTTTGCTTAAACGCCCTTTTGATTTATGGTTTGCTGGGTTTTCCCGCACTCGGCAGTGACGGCGCGGCATATGCCACAGTCATTTCCCGTTTTGTAGAATTCGCCGTTGTGGCTGTCGTAACACACCGGCACAAAGTCGATTATCCCTTTATTATGGGCGCCTATCGCAGTTTCCGGATTCCGGCGGCTCTCGTAAAATCCATTTTGATTAAAGGTGCGCCTTTGCTTGTAAATGAAGCATTATGGTCCATGGGGTTGGCCATGCTGAATCAAAACTATTCCCTGCGCGGTCTCGCGGTCATTGCCGCCCTGAATATTTCCAGCACAGTCTCCAATATTTTCAACGTGGTCTATATGTCCATGGGTAATGCCATTGCTATTATGGTCGGGCAGGAACTCGGTTCCGGCGAACTGGAAAACGCCAAACAAGTAGATCGTATGCTGATTGCCCTCAACATTGCCACCTGCTTTGTCATGGGAATGCTACTGTTCTGCGTTGCACCGCAAATTCCGCGTTTTTATAATACAACAGATACCGTGCGCAATTACGCTGCCACGTTTATCCGGATTGCCGCCTGCTGCATGCCGATTTACGCCTGCGGGCATAGCTGTTACTTTACCCTGCGTTCGGGTGGAAAAACCATCATCACATTCCTGTTTGACAGTGGTTACACCTGGATTGTCAGCATTCCGCTCTCTTTCTGCCTGGTGCGGCTCACCGGTCTTCCCATTGTTCCTATCTATATTATATGCCAGCTTGCTGACATTTTAAAATGCGGATTCGGGCTTTTCCTCGTCAAAAAGGGAATCTGGGTCCACAACATCGTGGCAGACACTCCCGCTTCGGAGCCACTCCCGGCAAAGGAGTCCTAACCCCATTTTTTTATTCTGCTCAGTACTTATGATTTCGTTATAGAAGGAATTTTGTATGCAACGGTGCTTCTCATTCATGAAAAAAGAGGCTGTTCTCTGTATTTCCGGAGTGCTGGCTCTGGCTTCCATGTTGCTTATCCCGCCGGATAGTACATATTTTTCTTACATCGACTATTCCACTCTTGCCACACTCTTCTGTCTGATGCTGGTGGTAGCAGGCCTTACGGATGCCGGTGTCTTTCGTGCGTTAACAGCTGCACTGCTGCGGCGCGTTACCTCGCCGCGCGTGATGATTTTCATGCTTGTACTGCTCTGCTTTTTTGTTTCCGCCTTTGTTACAAATGACGTGTCTCTTATCACCTTTGTTCCCTTCACCATCGGCTTGCTCGGTGTACAGGATCAAAAGCGGTTGATTGGCACTGTAGTCCTCGAAACCGTCGCGGCCAATTTAGGCAGCCTGATAACGCCGATGGGAAATCCGCAAAACCTCTTTCTATATCATTTTTATGCGTATACCACACCGGATTTTTTGCTCGTCATGCTTCCGCTGGGTATGGCTTCTCTTGTCATTTGTATTGTGTTGGCGTTCCTAGTTCCAAAAGGCGCTCCCCGGATTCAGAATGAAAATGTGGAACTCTCCGGATCAGGCACAACTGCCGTTAAAAATGTCACACAAACCGGGATTGTTCGTAAGCAGGCGGTTATTTGGGGAATTGCGTTTCTCCTCTGTATTGTCTGCGTTGCCGGGATTATCCCATGGTGGATTTGCCTTCCAATCACTGCATTGGTTGCACTTCTGACAAACCGCCGCCTCTTTACAAAGGTGGACTACAGCCTGCTGGTTACGTTTGTATTTTTCTTCCTGTTTGTGGGGAACGTTGCACGGGTTGACGCAGTGTCTCAGTGGATTCGCAGCGCATTGGAAGGTCGGGAACTGCTAGTCGGCGCTTTGACCAGCCAGGTCATCAGCAATGTGCCTGCGGCCACCATGCTCGCGGCTTTTACAGACAACGCGCGTGGCCTGCTCTACGGTGTCAACATTGGCGGCCTCGGCACACTCATTGCATCCATGGCCAGTTTGATCTCTTACCGGCGTTATGCGGCCTCGGAACACGCGCGGCGCGGACTGTATCTGGCGGTGTTCAGTGTAGTAAACTTCGTGCTTTTGGCAGTACTTGTGGTCATATTTATGTAATTTTTTCTATTTTCCAAATAAAAAAGAGCGGTTGATCGTTCATCCGCTCTTTTTTATTTCCAGTAAAACGTTGCGTTAAAAGGAACAGTCCGGCGCCGCGCGCCATGCGCCGCCGATCCGGGTAAAACAGTAATCCCGGCCGTTAATCGAAATAAGCAGGTCAATTTCCCGATATGCCTTGTCAAACGGTACCTCGCCGGACATAAACGACTCGAGATACCGGCGCACTTCCGGCATGTCCTCCGGTTCCGACCGGACGGTTTTCTGCCGGAGCGTCCCGTCCGCATCCTCATACATGACTGTATGTGAGATTTCGGAGAGCTCGCCGTCTGTAAACGTACTCTCATAATACCCGCCGGCCGTGCCATACGTATACGTGATAAGCGCGCCGTCTTTGTCGCACACCGCGATCACGCGGGTATCCAGTACGGTAAATTCATAGCTGCGCAACCCGTCCACAAAACCGATCGAGGCAGGATCGTTTGCCTGAATATACCGCTGTACAACCTCCTGCGAGATGACAACGCGGGGAGTTGGTTCCGGCTCCTGCGGAACACAGTTTTTCGTATCCCGGACGGTGAGCACAATTACCAGCGCCAGCACAAGAATAAGCGACAGACATATAAACAGAACCTTTTCAAAAGCTCTCATAGGTTTTCCCACAGGCCTTTCTCTTCACGCTGTCGCGTTTTTTCCAATCTTTGATGAAAAATTATCACACTTATACAACTTTGTCAATACATTTCAAACAAAGTACCGTGCTAAGATTCTTTGCGCGATGCAAACGATACAAAACCCCCGGGCGCAAAGAATCTTTGCGTCCGGGGGTATCTTTTCTACAGTATTGCCATTTTACTTATGCCTTGTCGTTGCAGCCAAGGACGTCCACGATCTTGTGGCGGACCATTTCCTTGATGTTGGCACGGGCGGGCTTCAGATACTCACGCGGGTCGAACTTGTCCGGGTGCTCCGCGAAGAACTGACGGATCGTACCGGTCATAGCAAGACGCAGGTCGGAGTCGATATTGATCTTACAGACCGACATCTCAGCGGCCTTACGCAGCTGCTCCTCCGGAATGCCGACGGCATCCGGCATCTTGCCGCCGTTTTCATTGATCATCTTCACAAACTCTTGCGGAACGGAAGAAGAACCATGCAAAACGATCGGGAAGCCCGGCAGACGGCGGGAGATTTCTTCCAGAATATCAAAACGCAGAGGCGGCGGAACCAGGATGCCCTTTTCGTTGCGGGTGCACTGCTCAGGCGTAAACTTATAAGCGCCGTGGCTGGTGCCGATGGCAATTGCAAGAGAGTCAACGCCGGTCTTCGTGACAAACTCTTCGACCTCGTCCGGACGGGTGTAGGAGGAATCCTCGGCGGAAACCTTTACGTCGTCCTCTACGCCGGCCAGCGTACCGAGTTCGCCTTCAACGACGACGCCGTGGGCATGAGCATACTCGACGACCTTGCGGGTCAGCGCAATATTATCCTCAAAGGAATGCGAGGAACCATCGATCATAACGGAGGTGAAACCGCCGTCAATGCAGGATTTGCAGGTCTCAAAATCAGGACCATGATCCAAATGCAGAACAATCGGGATATCGGGGCACTCGATGACAGCAGCCTCGACAAGCTTCACAAGATAGGTATGATTGGCATACGCACGGGCGCCCTTTGAAACCTGCAGGATAAGCGGAGCCTTTTCCTCACGGGCAGCCTCCGTGATGCCTTGTACAATTTCCATATTGTTGACGTTGAAAGCGCCGACAGCATAACCGCCCGCATACGCCTTCTTGAACATTTCGGTAGAAGTAACCAGTGCCATTCTATCCACTCCTTTGAATTACAACATTCTACTGCGTAATAAGTATACCAGCTTTTGCCCAAATTATCAAGCATGGCCTGAAAAAACGTCAAAATGTTTATAATATAATTCTCATGACCTGTCTTTTTGGCAAAAGTTCTGAATTTCGATTATAATTTGATTTTTCGAATACTTTATGCTATATTATTACTATGTAGATATATACGCGGTCCCGTATGAATACAATTGGTATTCTGCCTGGCCGACGGTGAATAAAACCACGTTACTGGAGGTTGACAAAGTATGTCAGAATTGAAAGGCGCATGTATTATTGGACAGTCCGGCGGTCCTTCCGCCGTCATCAACTGTTCCGCTTACGGTGTTATCAAAACCGCTCTTGAGAATCCCTGCATTACAAAGGTTTACGGCGCTTGCCACGGCATTAAGGGCGTCTTGAACGATGAGCTGATGATTATGGATGAAGAAGACGCGTCGGAACTTACGAACATGCTTTACACGCCGTCCTCCGCGCTCGGCTCCTGCCGGTATAAGATTGCGGATCCCGATGTGGACGACACGGATTACAAACGCATTTTGGAAATTTTCAAAAAGTACGACGTCCGGTACTTCTTCTATAACGGCGGCAATGATTCCATGGATACCTGCAACAAGATTTCCAAGTACATGAACCGCATCGGTTATGACTGCCGCGTCATCGGCGTTCCGAAGACGATTGACAACGATCTGGCCGGTACGGATCACTGCCCCGGTTTTGCTTCTGCCGCCAAGTATATTGCCACTTCCATTATGGAAATTTCCCGTGACAGCCAGGTTTATGATACCGGTATGGTCACCATTATCGAATGCATGGGGCGTCACGCCGGTTGGTTGACTGCCGCTGCCGCTTTAGCCAATATTAAAAATGACGGTCCGGATCTCATCTACCTCCCCGAGGTTGATTTTAACATGGATCAGTTCATTTCTGATATCAAGCGCGTTTACGAGCAGAAGAAGAATTGCATTGTTGCAGTTTCCGAAGGCGTGCACTATGCCGACGGTACCTTTGTTTCCGAGGCGAAAACTTCCGGTACGGACGGATTCGGACATGCCCAGCTGGGCGGTCTCGCTGCCAGACTGGCCGACGTCGTAAAGAATGCAACCGGCGCCAAGGTTCGTCCGATTGAATTCTCCCTGCTGCAGCGCTGCGCTGCACATTGCGCTTCCGGCACCGACATTGAAGAGTCCTTCCTGTCCGGCAAAACTGCTGTAGAAGCGGCAGTCGCCGGCCATACCGATAAAATGGTTGGCTTTACGTGCACCCGTGATGCAAATGGCTATCAGTGCAAGACGGAGCTCTTTGATCTGAGCCTGGTCGCCAACACGGAGAAAAAGGTCCCGCTGGAATGGATTAACGAAGCCGGCAATGGCGTCCGGCAGGAGTTCATTGATTATTGCCTGCCGCTCATTCAGGGTGAAACCAAAATGGTCAAGGAAGATGGACTGCCTCGTTTTGTCCATCTCAAGAAAGTATTAGCCAAGTAAGTGTCACATGCAGTGTCCCTGTCGGCAACTTGCCTGGCAGGGACATTTTTGTAAGGAAATCTATGAAAAAAATCACCATTTTTGCAGGCCATTACGGTAGTGGGAAAACAAACCTCGCCGTAAATGCCGCGCTTGCACTCAAGCGCCGTCATGATAGCGTGATCCTGTGCGATATGGACATCGTTAATCCTTATTTTCGCACCAAGGACTCCGAAGCTATTCTCAGCGAGGCCGGCGTACGGTTAATTTCACCCCGCTTCGCCAATTCCAACGTGGATCTCCCCTATCTTCCTGCGGAAGTGGCGGCTATTTTCGGCGGTAATTATGTCTCTGTGATCGACGTCGGCGGCGACGACTCCGGCGCAATTGCGCTCGGTCAATACGCAGATCGGATTAAAGCGGTCGGGTACGATATGCTTCTGGTCCTCAATGCCCGGCGTTATCTGACTCTGGAGCCGACGGAAGCCGTGGAAATCATGCATGAGATTGAGTCGGCGAGCAGTCTTCGGTTTACGGGACTGATTAACAATACCAATCTCGGACATGAGTCAACGGCGGAAACTGTGACACAGGCGCGCAATTATATGGAGGCTGTTTCAAAAGAGACAGGCCTTCCCCTTGTCGCCACCTCCTATCGGGAGGACCTCTCTCCTGCGCTTACTCCGCAGGATGGCGTCGCGTGGCCGATTAAAATTTACGAAAAACCCGGATGGGCCCTCTATTGAGCCCGTTACCCGTCGTTTTTAAATTATGGAGGAGGCAGTTTTATGGCAAAACTGACGTTCAACGAGGACAGATGTAAGGGCTGCGGCTTATGCATCAGCGTGTGTCCGAAAAAGATACTGCGCCTGTCTGAAAACAAATTCAACAAAGAGGGCTACACCGCGGTCGAGTGTATTGATATGTCCCAGTGCATTGGCTGTGCCATGTGCGCAACCATGTGTCCGGATGTCGTCATCCGCGTTGAGAAATAGGAGGGATAGTATGGCTGATAAAGTACTGATGAAGGGAAACGAAGCGCTGGCCGAATCTGCGATTCGCGCAGGCTGCCGCTGCTTCTTTGGATATCCCATCACGCCGCAGACGGAAGTTGCGGCTTATATGGCGAAACGTATGCCGCAAATCGGCGGTACCTATCTGCAGGCGGAAAGCGAAGTTGCCGCGATTAACATGGTCTATGGCGCTACTTCTACCGGTACGCGCGCTATGACATCTTCGTCAAGCCCCGGCATCTCCCTGAAGGCAGAGGGCATTTCGTATCTCGCAGGTTCTGACCTTCCGGCGGTCATCATCAATATTTGCCGCGGCGGTCCTGGCCTTGGCGGCATTCAGCCGGCTCAGTCCGACTATAATCAGGCAACCAAGGGCCTGGCGCATGGCGATTTTCACATTTTAGTTCTTGCGCCAAACGGTATTCAGGAAATGTGCGATCTGGTTTCCGACGCTTTTGATTTAGCAGATACTTATCGTATGCCCGCAATGATTCTGGGCGACGGTATGTTGGGCCAGATGATGGAACCTGTTGCGCTTCCCGAACCGCATGAAAGCAAAATTGCAAAGCCGTGGGCTACTTGCGGCACCGACATGAAGCGGAAACATAACGTCATCAACTCGCTCTATATTAAGCCGGACGAGCTGGAAAAAATCGTCATGGATCGCTATGCCCGTTACCGCCATATTGAAGAAAATGAAGTGCGTTACGAAGAACTCATGACCGAAGACGCCGATATCGTCATCGTGGCCTATGGCGCTTCTTCCCGTATTGCCCGTAATGCCATTATGGCCGCGCGCGCGGAGGGCATCCGGGTCGGTATGTTCCGTCCCATCACGCTCTGGCCGTATCCGAAAAAAGCGCTCAACCGCCTGGCCGATACCGCAAAAGCGTTCCTCTCGGTCGAGCTCAGCATGGGTCAGATGATCGACGACGTGAAACTGGCTATCAATTGCCGCCGTCCGGTATATCTGGCAAACCGTACCGGCGGTATGGTGATTACGCCGAACGAGATTTTGGCAAAAATCCGTGAAATCAAGGGGGAGACTTTATGAGTATCGTATTTGACAGGCCGAAAAGCCTTACAGACGTGCCGTTCCACTATTGCCCCGGCTGCACGCACGGTATTATCCACCGTCTGGTTGCGGAGACGATCGACGAACTGGGCATTGAGGGAAAAACGATTGGTATTGCACCGGTCGGTTGTTCTGTTTTTGCTTATAATTATTTTAATTGTGATATGATTGAAGCGGCACACGGCCGTGCTCCTGCCGTTGCAACGGGCGCCAAACGTGCAAATCCCGATCGTATTCTCTTTACGTATCAGGGCGACGGCGACCTTGCTGCAATCGGCGAAAATCTACGAGAAGGCCGTGCAGCTTCCCAACGG
>CALWBW010000045.1 GCA_944376195.1 uncultured Clostridia bacterium
TGCTATTATGGAACGGACGTGCCTTCCCGGGAACTTTTAATTGCATATAACCGCACGGTAGAGGAAATGGCAGAGATCATTGGCGTTGACAGCTTGGGATTTATCAGCATTGAGAGCGTGAAAAAAATTGCCTGCGGAGAGGGCTGCCATGGCTTCTGTACGGCTTGTTTTGATAACCAGTATCCGACGGAGGAACCCGATTTGGCGGATTATGGGAAATATGACCGTAAGATTTCGGAGGCGAAATAATGGAGAAAAGTTATTCAGAGAGCTATAAAAAGGCAGGCGTGGATATTACAGCGGGTTACCGGGCTGTGGAATTGATGAAATCCCACATTGCACGTACCAATACGCCCGGCGTTTTGGATGGTATCGGCGGATTTGGCGGTTTGTTCGGGTTGGATCTGACGGGCATGGAGCATCCGGTGCTGGTCAGCGGTACGGACGGTGTCGGGACAAAGCTGAAACTGGCGTTTTTGCTGGACCGTCATGATACGGTGGGGATCGACTGTGTCGCCATGTGCGTCAACGATATCATTTGCTGTGGCGCCAAACCGCTTTTTTTCCTGGACTATATTGCCTGCGGGAAGAATATCCCCGAGAAAATTGCGGCAATTGTCGCGGGTGTAGCAGAGGGGTGCGTGCGTGCAGGCGCGGCATTGATTGGCGGCGAGACGGCGGAACATCCCGGTCTGATGCCGGAAGAGGAGTACGACCTGGCGGGTTTCTCGGTCGGTATCGTCGATCGCGCGAAAATCATTGACAATTCATCTGTGTGCGTGGGCGACGCTGTGATTGCGCTGCCGTCCTCCGGGGTGCATTCCAATGGATTTTCTCTGGTACGCCGTGTGTTTGACGTGGAAAACCGTGATTTGACGACGCCGATGGAATCGCTTGGCGGTGCGTCGCTTGGCGAAACACTTTTGACGCCGACAGAAATTTATGTGAAACCAGTGCTTGCGCTGATGGAAAACGTGCATGTGAAAGCAATCTCGCATATTACAGGCGGCGGGTTCTATGAAAATATCCCGCGCAGTATCCCCAAGGGACTCTGCGCAAAGATTGAGCGAAAAGCAGTGCGTGTGCTGCCGATTTTTGAACTGCTTGCCCGTGAAGGCAACATCAGCGAGCGCGATATGTTTAATACGTATAATATGGGCGTTGGAATGAGCGTGGTGGTCGGCGCGTCGGAAGCAGATCTTGCCATACGTACGCTGCGTGAATCGGGTGTGGACGCATATGCCATCGGCGAGATTACGGCGTCTGAGGAAAGGATTACGATATGCTGACCCGGCCGTCCGGTAAGGTGCGTGTTGCCGTGCTGGTGTCCGGCGGCGGCACCAATTTGCAGGCTTTGATTGACGCCGGCGCGCGCGGAGAACTGCCAAATGTGGAATTCGCGCTGGTGGTATCCAGCGCGGCGGATGCCTATGCGCTGGAACGTGCCGAAAAGGCCGGTATTCCAACAAAGGTGATTGAGCGGCGCGGAAAGAAGCGGGAGACGTTTACCCGCCTGCTGTGCGAAACGTTACAGGATGCGCAAATTGATCTGGTGGTGTTCGCCGGATTTATGGTAATCTTAAGTCCGCAGTTTTTTGAGGTGTTTGAAAATCGCGCGATGAACGTGCATCCCGCGCTGATCCCTTCGTTTTGCGGAGAGGGGTATTACGGTTTGCATGTGCACGAAGCCGCGCTCTCCTATGGCGTGAAAGTGACCGGCGCGACGGTGCATTTTGCTACGGCCGTCACCGATGGCGGGCCGATTATTTTGCAGAAAGCGATCCCGATAGAGGAGCAGGATACGCCGGAGACTTTGCAGCGGCGTGTGATGGAACAATGCGAATGGGTGATCCTGCCGCAGGCGGTCCGGTTATTCAGTGAAGGCCGTCTTGAAGTGGTGGGCCGGACGGTACGAATCAGGGAGGAAGAACGATGAAAATTACGGAATATTTGAAAGATAACGCCTATCCCGGCCGGGGACTTGCCATTGGCCGGACGGCAGACGGTAAAAAGGCTGTCCTTTGCTATTTTATCATGGGCCGTTCTGCCGGTTCGCGCAACCGCGTGTTTGAAGAAGATGGCGACGGTATTCGTACGCGTGCTTTTGACGAATCGAAGCTCCCGAACCCGTCTCTTTATGTGTATCGCGCCGTGCGTACGTGGAAAAATTGTACCATTGTGACAAACGGCGATCAGACCGACACCATTTATGATGCGCTTGCCGAGGGGAAAAGCTTTTACGAAGCATTGCGTACCCGTACATTTGAACCGGATCCTCCCATCTGGACTCCCCGTATCTCTGGTCTTCTGACCGTGGAAAACGGCGCGATGTCCTATGTGCTCAGCATTTTGAAAAACGGCGGAAATGAAACGCCGCTGCGATATTTCTATGAATATGAGTCTCCGCTTGCCGGTGAGGCGCGTGTGCTCCACACTTACGCGCACGATGGCGATCCGGTGCCTTCCTTTACGGGCGAGCCGGAGCGGGTCGAAATTGAGGGCGATCTTGACGTATTTGGCAAGATGCTTTGGGAAAGCCTCAATGAACAGAACAAGGTTTCCCTGTATGTTCGTTTCGTGGATTTGGCAAGTGGAACGGCGGAATATCGTCTATATAACAAAAATGCCTGAGGGAGGAGCTTATGCCTGATTTAAGAGATCGTTACATTTCCCCGCTCTCTACCCGCTATGCCAGCGATGAGATGCAGGCGGTATTTTCCGATAATTTTAAGTTCCGTACCTGGCGCCGGTTGTGGATTGCTCTGGCAAAGGCGGAGCGTGCGCTGGGGCTTGATATCACGGAAGAGCAGATTGCGGAGCTTGAGGCGCACCGCGATGAGATCAACTATGAAGTGGCGGAAGCGCGGGAGCGCGAGGTGCGCCACGATGTGATGTCGCATATCTACGCTTATGGCAAGCAGTGCCCGAAAGCAGAAGCAATTATCCATCTGGGCGCGACTTCCTGCTATGTGGGAGATAATACCGACGTGATTATCCTGCGGGAGGCCTCCCGGATTTTGCTGCGGAAAGCCGCGCAGGTGGTGAAAAACCTTGCGGATTTTGCGGAAAAGTATAAGGCATTGCCCTGTTTGGCCTATACGCATTTGCAACCCGCGCAGCTTACCACAGTTGGGAAGCGCGCGACGTTGTGGATGTATGAAATCATCATGGATATGGAAGAACTGGAGCATAGATTGGAGCACTTGCTTCTTTTGGGCTCCAAGGGAACGACCGGTACGCAGGCCAGCTTTATGGAACTGTTTGAGGGTGACGAAGAAAAGGTGAAAAAACTGGAAGATCTGATTGCCAAGGAAATGGATTTTCCGGGTTGTGTAGCAGTGTCCGGGCAAACGTATTCCCGGAAAGTAGACGCTTATTTCCTGGCTGTACTCTCCGGATTTGCGCAGAGTGCTTATAAGTTTGCAAACGACCTGCGTATCCTGCAATCCTTTGAGGAGCTGGAGGAGCCTTTTGAAAAGCATCAGATCGGTTCTTCAGCGATGCCCTATAAACGCAACCCCATGCGTTCGGAACGGATTTCTGCGTTGGCCCGTTATGTGATCACGGATTCGTTGAATCCTTCGTTTACGGCGGCAACCCAATGGTTTGAACGTACGCTCGATGATTCTGCCAATAAGCGTATTTCCGTAGCGGAAGCGTTCCTTGCTGTGGACGCAATTTTAAATATCTATATCAACGTCAGTTCCGGCCTTGTGGTATATGATCAGGTAGTACGCCGCCGTGTGATGGAAAAACTGCCTTTTATGGCAACGGAGAATATCATGATGGAATCTGTGAAACGGGGCGGAAACCGTCAGGAACTGCATGAACGGCTGCGCGTCCATTCACACGCCGCTGCGGCAAAGGTGAAATTGGAGGGCGGCGCAAACGATTTGATTGACCGTATTGCGGAGGATGAGGCATTCCCGCTTTCCCGGGAAGAAATTGAAAAGGAACTTGACCCGGCGCTGTATATTGGACGCAGCGTTTCCCAGGTGGAAGAGTTCCTGCGGGATGTGGCAGCACCCATACTGGACCGTTTCTATGGCGGCGAAGTCAAATCTGAACTGAAAGTCTAAAAGGAGTGACCGGTTATGAAAGAGTTTGCGTTAAAATATGGCTGTAACCCCAATCAAAAACCTGCGCGTATCTATATGGCCGATGGCAGCGATCTTCCCATTGAGGTGCTTTCCGGGCGTCCCGGTTACATCAATTTCCTTGATGCGTTCAATAGCTTCCAGCTTGTGCGCGAACTGAAAGCGGCAACCGGACTTCCCTGTGCGACTTCCTTTAAGCACGTAAGCCCCACTTCGGCGGCGCTGGGTCTTCCCCTTTCCGACGCTTTGAAAAAGGCTTGCTTTGTGGACGATGTCAAAGGTTTGGATGATTCCCCGCTTGCCTGTGCTTATGCGCGTGCGCGCGGTACCGACCGCATGTCCTCGTTTGGCGATTGGATTGCGCTGAGCGATACCTGCGACGCCGTTACGGCACGCCTGGTGCGCCGCGAGGTGTCCGACGGAATTATTGCGCCGGATTATACGCCGAAGGCTTTGGAAATTTTGAAGAAAAAACGCGGCGGGGCCTACAATGTCGTGAAGATTGATCCGAACTATGTGCCGGAAGAACTGGAACGCAAACAGGTTTTCGGGATTACGTTTGAACAGGGACGAAATAATTTTAAAATTGACGAAGCGTTACTGCAAAATCTTGTCACAAAGAATCAGAAATTGCCCGACAGCGCGAAACGCGATCTGATTGTTGCGTTAATTACGCTGAAATATACGCAGTCAAACTCTGTTTGCTATGCGGTAGACGGACAGGCCATCGGCGTTGGCGCCGGGCAGCAGTCCCGTATCCACTGCACAAGACTTGCCGGAAATAAGGCGGATCTCTGGCATTTGCGCCAGCATGAAAAAGTGCTTTCCCTGCCGTTTTTAGATTCCGTGGCGCGTCCTGACCGCGATAATGCGATTGACCTTTATCTCTCGGACGACGCGGATGATGTTATTGGTGATGGTAATTGGCAGGCACTCTTTACAGAACAGCCGAAGCCTTTCCCGAAGGCGGAACAGCGCGCTTATCTGGATACAATTTCAGGCGTGGCGCTTGGCAGCGATGCGTTCTTCCCGTTTGGCGATAATATTGAACGTGCGCATCGCAGCGGCGTTTCCTATATTGCGCAGCCCGGCGGCTCGATCCGTGATGACAATGTGATTGAGACGTGTGATAAATACGGCATGGTGATGGCGTTTACCGGGATGCGCTTGTTCCACCATTAAAATCCGCCGTTTTTGCGGCTTCCGAAAGGATGGAATGTTTCGTGAACGTTATGGTAATCGGTTCCGGCGGACGGGAACACGCAATTATAAAAAAATTGAAGGAAAGCAGCGCAATTGACGCGCTGTATGCCCTGCCGGGAAATGGCGGGATTGCTGCGGATGCAATTTGTGTTCCTGTTGGCGCGAAGGATTTGGAAGGACAGGTCCGCTTTGCCGTGGAACATCAGATTGATTTCGCGGTTGTGGCGCCGGATGATCCGTTGGTACTCGGCGCTGTGGATGCGCTGGAGGCGGCGGGGGTGAAATGTTTCGGCCCGCGTAAAAATGCAGCAATTATTGAGGGCAGCAAAGTTTTTTCCAAAAATCTGATGAAAAAGTATGGAATTCCGACTGCTGCTTACGAGGTCTTCGAAGATGCGGACGCAGCGCTTGCGTATCTGAAAACTGCGCCAATTCCCACCGTCATCAAAGCGGATGGACTGGCGCTTGGCAAGGGCGCGATTGTGGCGATGACGCGCGAAGAGGCGTTTGAAGCCGTACGCACCATTATGGTAGACCGTGCGTTTGGCGAGAGCGGCAGCCGTGTGGTGGTAGAGGAATTCCTGGAGGGCCCCGAGGTGTCGGTCTTGTCGTTTACGGATGGGAAAACGGTTGTGCCGATGGTTTCATCTATGGATCACAAACGTGCGCATGATGGAGACGAAGGCCTGAATACTGGCGGTATGGGAACAGTTGCGCCGAATCCCTATTACACGCCGGATACCGCTCGGCGCTGCATGGAAGAAATCTTCCTGCCAACCATTCGCGCTATGCGGGAAGAGGGGCGTCCTTTCAAGGGCTGCCTGTACTTCGGCTTGATGCTGACAAAGAATGGGCCGAAGGTGATTGAGTATAACTGCCGGTTTGGCGATCCGGAGACGCAGGTGGTTCTGCCGCTTTTGGAAAGCGACTTGTTTGCCGTGATGCAGGCGGTGGCGGACGAACGGCTGGATACGGCCGATGTGCGTTTCTCAACGGGGAGCGCATGCTGTGTGGTGATGGCGTCGGATGGATATCCGCAGAAATATGAGACCGGATTCGAAATTACACTGGACGGGAATCCGGATGCGGAAGTATATTTTGCGGGAGCAAAATTGACAAATGGGAAACTTGTGACCTCCGGCGGCCGTGTGCTTGGCGTGACCGCGACGGCGGAAACGTTGCCGGAAGCGATTACGCGGGCTTATCAGGCTGTGGAGCATGTACATTTTGCCAACGCGTATTATCGAAAAGACATTGGACAGCGGGCGCTGGCGGCGCTTTCATAGGAGGTTTTTTATGGTATATCGCGTTTTTGTGGAAAAGAAAAAAGCGCTGGCAAACGAAGCGGCAGCGCTTGCTTCCGATATCCGGAACCTGTTGAGAATTGAAGGCCTGCGGGATTTGCGGCTTTTAAACCGTTACGATGTAGAAAATATTGACGCGGAACTTTTCGACTATGCGACGAAAACGGTGTTTTCCGAGCCGCAGCTTGATATTGTATCGTCAAATCTGGATGCAGACGGCGCGCGTGTGTTTGCCGTGGAGTATTTGCCCGGACAATTTGACCAGCGCGCAGATTCTGCTGCGCAGTGCATTCAGATTATCTCCCAGGGAGAACGTCCGCTCGTACGGACGGCGCGCGTGTATCTCCTCTATGGGGATTTGTCGGATGCGGATGTGGAAACGGTCAAAAAATATGTGATAAACCCCGTTGAGAGCCGGGAGGCGTCGCTGGAGCCTGTAGAGACACTCGCCGCTTCTTACGAGGTGCCGACAACCGTCGCCGTACTGGAGGGGTTTCGTGCACTGGATCGTGCAGGTCTCGAGGCGTTTGTAACGAAATATGGCCTTGCCATGGATGCAGATGATATCGCCTTTTGCCAGCAGTACTTTATCTCTGAGCAGCGGGACCCGACCATCACGGAAATCCGCATGATCGACACCTACTGGTCCGATCATTGCCGTCATACGACCTTCCTGACGACCATCGATCAGGTGGAGTTTGAAGATGAATTGCTGCGCGGCGCTTATGAAGAGTATCTGGCGGCACGGCGCGCCATTGGACGTACCAAACCCATTAATTTGATGGATATTGCGACGCTGGCAACGCGTGTGCTCAGAGCGCAGGGAAAACTGCCGAATTTGGATGAGTCTGAGGAAATTAACGCGTGTACGGTGAAGATAAAGGTCAATGTGGAGGGGGAACAGCAGGATTGGCTGTTGCTTTTCAAAAATGAAACGCATAATCATCCGACGGAAATTGAACCGTTCGGCGGCGCGGCTACCTGTATTGGAGGCGCGATCCGCGATCCGCTCTCCGGCCGTTCCTATGTATATGCGGCGATGCGTGTGACGGGTGCGGGAGACCCCTTAAAGCCGGTCGGGGAGACGCTTCCCGGAAAACTTCCGCAGCGGAAGCTGGTTACGACGGCTGCGGCAGGATATAGTTCCTACGGCAATCAGATCGGACTTGCTACCGGACAGGTGGATGAACTCTATCACGAAGGGTATGTTGCCAAACGTATGGAGATCGGCGCGGTCATCGCTGCGACGCCTGCGGAGAATGTACGCCGTGAAGTGCCGCAGGACGGCGATATTGTAATTTTGCTCGGCGGCCGTACCGGCCGGGATGGCTGCGGCGGTGCGACGGGCTCTTCCAAGGCGCACACGGCAGAATCGCTGGAAGAATGCGGCGCAGAGGTCCAGAAGGGCAACGCGCCCGAGGAACGCAAACTTCAACGCTTGTTCCGGAATGCGGAGGCATCGCGTTTAATTAAGCGTTGTAACGACTTTGGAGCGGGCGGTGTTTCCGTTGCGATTGGGGAATTGGCCGACGGATTGGAAATTGATTTGAACGCCGTACCGAAGAAGTATGAGGGACTGGACGGCACCGAACTTGCTATCAGTGAGAGCCAGGAGCGTATGGCGGTTGTCGTAGAGGCAGGAGATGCTGCGCGGTTTATGGAACTGGCGGCAGGAGAAAATCTGGAAGCAACCATCGTCGCGCGTGTACAGTCGGAGCCGCGTCTTGTCATGCGTTGGAACGGTGTAAAGATTGTGGATGTTTCGCGGGAATTTTTAAATTCCAATGGCGCGGAAAAGCACATTAAAATTGCGCCTGCTGCACCTGCTGCAATTAAACGCGAAATTCCGTCGGATTTTGCGGAGGGAATGACGGCGTTGGCCGGGGATTTGAATGTCTGTTCAAAGCGCGGCCTTTCCGAGCGGTTTGACTCCACGATTGGAGCGGGTACGGTGTTGATGCCGTTTGGTGGACGGTATCAGCAAACGCCTGCACAGGCGATGGTGCATAAGATTTCCGTGGAACGCGCGCATACGGACACTTGTTCTTTGATGGCATGGGGCTATAATCCCTTTATTGCGGAAAAGAGTCCTTTCCATGGCGCTTATCTCGCAGTTGTGGAATCTGTTGCAAAGTTGATTGCCACGGGCGCAGACTTTTCTGAGGTATATTTGACCTTCCAGGAATATTTTGAAAAACCAAAGCATGACGGAAAGCGCTGGGGCAAACCGCTTGCCGCGTTGCTGGGCGCCTTCCGTGCGCAGATGGAATACGGTATCGCCGCCATTGGCGGAAAGGACTCCATGAGCGGAAGTTTTGAGGATATCGATGTACCGCCGACGCTGGTTTCCTTTGCTGTCACGACGGCGACGACCGGGGAAATCATATCTCCGGAATGGAAGGCGGCGGGGCACCGCGTTGTATGGCTGCGTCCGAAGTATGACGAAAACGGCCTGCCGACTGTGGAGAGCGAAAAGGCGCTTTTTGCAGAGGTGACGAGCCTGATGCGGGGAGGACATGTCGCGGCAGCATATACGCCGACCTATGGCGGCGTGGCGGAAGCCGTGATGAAAATGGCTTTCGGAAACGGGATTGGCTTTGTCTTTGACAGCGCTGTAACGCTTTCGGAAATCTTTGGTTACAGCTACGGTTCCTTCCTTCTTGAACTGACGGATGAGGTGCAAGCGGGTACACTGCTGGGTTATACGACAGCAGACGCGGCCATCGTATATGGCGCTGAAACGTTGGCGCTTAACGCGCTCCAGCGCGTTTATGAGGACAAGCTTGAGCCGATTTATCCCTGCAATATTGCGCAGCAGCCAAAAGACATTCCGGCCTTTACCCAGGAAGCTGTTTCCTGGCCGAAACCTGGTGTGCGGGTTGCACGTCCGCGTGTACTGATTCCGGTGTTCCCGGGCACGAACTGTGAATATGATACGGCAAAGGCTCTGGCAACCGCCGGTGCGGATCCGGAGATTTTTGTAATCCATAATTTGAGTGCGTCGGGTATTGCTGAATCGGTAGCGCTTTTTGCGAAAAAGTTGGAACAGGCGCAGATTGTCTTTATCCCGGGCGGGTTCTCCGGCGGTGATGAGCCGGACGGCTCCGGTAAGTTTATTACAGCATTTTTCCGTAATGCCTCGATTCGTGAACAGGTGCAGGCGTTGCTGGAACAGCGTGATGGATTGATGTGCGGGATTTGTAACGGGTTCCAGGCGCTTATCAAGCTGGGACTTGTGCCGTATGGCAAGATCATGGATACGGACGCGGACTGCCCGACCCTGACTTATAATACGATCGGACGGCACCAGTCCCGCCTGGTGCGTACGCGCGTTGCGTCCAACAAATCCCCGTGGTTGATGAACACCAAACCCGGAGAGGTATACACTGTGCCGATTTCACATGGAGAAGGCCGGTTCTTGGCCTCCGACGCTTTGGTGCAGCTGTTGGCTGTAAATGGACAGATCGCAACGCAGTACGTGGACCTGGACGGCAAGCCGGCGTATGATGTGCGGTATAATCCGAACGACTCTGCGTTTGCAATTGAGGGGATCACATCTCCGGATGGCCGTGTCTTTGGCAAAATGGGCCATTCAGAACGGATTGATAGCGGCCTCTATCAGAATGTGGCAGGCGTATACGATATGAAACTGTTCGCGTCCGCCGTGGAGTATTTCCAATAAAATTAGTTGTGCCCTGTCGTGTATACACGACAGGGCACAAGCTTTTTACGACAGATCAGCCTGACGGATGCAAAAAAATTTTTTGAGGAAATGACGGATTTGATCTATCAAAGAGTCGGAGGGGTCGCTGTGGTAGAATATGAAATTGTTTGAAAAGAACAGTTTACCGTTATGGGAAAACCAAGGATGTTTAATCTTGCTGCCTCACATATAGAAATCCCAAAATTTTAGAAAGCACATCATGATGCCGGAGGCCGTGAAACCGTTTGCGGAATGTTTGGGATTTGTATCAATCATGGGGAAAAATGTTGAATTCCTTATTGCAGATTCTCGTATCCCGTGGAAAGCGGTACCGGAGGGATATGTCACCCGTGTGATTCCCGCGAGTACCTGGGCGGTGTTTCCTTGCAGAGGCCCTTGGCCAAACGCTCTTTTGGAGGTTGACGCAAAGATATGGAATGAATGGTTGCCCAATAACCCTTCGTACCGGATTGTGGATTCATATTACGTAGAGGCATATATTCAAGCTTGTGCAGATCCAGAAAAAAACTATGGGGAGATTTGGGTGATGGTAGAAAATTCATAGGAATATTTGTAGGTTCAAAAAAACGTTCAATTGAAAACGTCTTTTTTTTGAAAAAGTCTTGACAAAATAGATGCAGTTATATATACTACATTTGCAGTTAGTTAGTCAAGTAGTTAACCGATGAAGAAAGGCGGTATGCATGAAGATCAGGCCGGAATCGGAAATCCCGATTTTTTTGCAGATTACGCAGGGCCTTGAGGATGCGATTCTCGCAGGCGTATACCCGGAGGAAAGCCAAATTCCGTCCATCACGGAATTTGCCACAACATACAAGATTAATCCGGCAACGGCGCTGAAAGGAATCAACTTGCTCGTGGAGGCAGGTATTGTGTATAAAAAGAGAGGGTTAGGTATGTTTGTAGCAACAGGCGCGGTAGAGGCGCTGCGCAAAAAACGCAAAGAACAATTTTATGATACGTATGTTGTTGCAATGTTGGAAGAAGCAGAACGTCTTCAAATTACGCCGGAGGAACTTCGGGAAATGATGGAAAGAGGGTGGAAAAAGTGAAAGGGATTCAAGTTCGGAATGTCACGAAAACATTTGGAAAAGTGACTGCGCTGGAACAGGTCAGCGTTATCTTTGAACCGGGAAAGATTTATGGTCTGCTGGGACGGAACGGCGCGGGGAAGTCGACGTTATTGAATATTATCACGAATCGTATTTTCCCGGATTGCGGCGAGGTAACGTTGGATGAGGAAGCCATACAGGAGCGGGATGCTTTGCTGGGGAAGATTTATCTCATGAGTGAAAAGACATTTTATCCGGAATCTATGCGCGTGCGGGAAGCGTTCCATTGGACCAAGATGTTTTATCCGGATTTCGATCAAGCATATGCAGAACGTCTCGCGGCACAGTTTGCACTCGATACCGGGAAGCGGGTGAAGGCACTTTCCACCGGCTTTTTATCGATCTTCAAACTGGTGATTGCGCTCTCTGTTAATACGCCGTATGTATTTTTGGATGAACCGGTACTGGGATTGGATGCGAATAACCGGGATCTCTTTTATAAAATCTTAATTGAAAAGTACAGCGAAACCCCGTTTACCATGATTATTTCTACCCATTTAATTGATGAAGTGGCCAATGTGATTGAAGACGTCGTAATTATAAAAAACGGCCGCGTCATTTGTGCAGAACCACGCGAAACGTTGTTAGAGCGCGCATATACCGTATCCGGTCCCGCTGCGGTTGTGGATACATTTACAGCAGGGCGCGACGTGCTGGGTGTTGAGACACTGGGCGGGTTTCGATTGGCATATCTCATGGGAACAGCTCCGGATACGCTGCCGAAAGGTTTGGAAAAAGCGCCGGTTGACTTACAAAAGCTGTTTATTCAGCTGACAAATGTGTAAAGGAGATGAGCAGTATGAATCTTCAGGGGTCTTTTCGATATCAGCTGGCAGATCACAAAAAGTCTATTTTCATTTTTTATCTGATCATGTTCGGTCTCTATTTACTTTTTTGTGTAGGTCTGTGGATTGATCGTGCTTATGACCAGGAGATAAACTCGACTGTTAACCTGGGAGAGGGTATGACGACGCTGATTTTCCTGTTTGTTTCGGGGTTGTGCTCGTTTAAGGAAAATTTTGGGATGTTGACACAAAACGGCGTTTCCCGGAAATCGCTTTTAGTGGGGCGGATTCTCGTCATGGCAACAATTTGCCTGTTCATGGCACTCGTCGATAAAGTTTGGTATTTTGTAGGGTCGTTCCTGTCGCCGCTGTTTGACGATGCTGTGAAGCAAACGCTTTTCCTCGATCTGCTATATCACCGCTCGGCTGAAGACAGTATGCTTTTGCTCTATATCAAATCTTTTTTCTTTAACTATGCTGTTTATTTTGCGGTGATGAGCGCCGGTTTTCTAATTACCGTTATTTTTTACCGCCTGGGTAAGCTGGGAAAGTTGATTGCCGGCGCAGGCGTACCGGCGCTTTTTCTGATCGTCCTGCCGATTGTCGATTTTCAATTTTTTGCGGGTGAAATCAGCAGAAACTTTTGGAGTTTTGTTGGAAGAGTGCTTGGTATTCATTCAGGCAACCCTTGGTGCGCTGTTGCAACATGCCTGGTTGTCTCCGTGGGCCTGATGACAATCGGCTGGATCCTCGTGCGGCGTGTGTCATTGCATGAGTAAAAAATCCCCTCTTTCTGTAAACCAGAAAGAGGGGATTTTTATAAATTCCTTATTTTGTACCGAAAATACGGTCGCCTGCATCGCCCAGACCCGGAACAATATATCCGATGTCATTGAGCTTTTCATCAACGCAACCGCAGTAGACTTCTACGTCGGGGTGGTCTTTTTCCAATCGGGCAAGTCCTTCGGGCGCAGCCAGAATGGACATAAGCTTGATATGATTGCATCCGCGCTGTTTGATAAAGTTAATTGCGGCGCTTGCGCTGCCACCGGTTGCCAGCATGGGATCCAACAGGATCACAAGGCGATTTTCAATATCGTCCGGCAGCTTGCAGTAATACTCATGCGGCTCGAGCGTTTCGTGATCACGGTACAGCCCGATGTGACCGACTCTGGCGGAGGGGACTAACGCCAACATGCCATTGACCATGCCAAGACCGGCGCGCAAAATCGGAACGATAGCCAGCTTTTTCCCGGACAGCATTTTTGCTGTTGTTTTGCAAATGGGCGTCTCAATATCTACGTCTTCCAACGGAAGATCCCGCAAAGACTCATAGCCCATTAACATGGCGATTTCTTCCACAAGCTCGCGGAATTCTTTACAAGTTGTGTCTACACTTCTTAGGACACTTATTTTATGCGTAATCAGCGGATGTGAAATAACAGTAATTTTGCTCATAACGACAACCCCTCCGTAAGTGATGTAACTGCATCTCTCAAAAGTATACAGCAAATGCATAAAGAAGGCAAGTACTTTGGCGAAATTTCAAGAAAAACGATGAAAAGTGCGGGTTTTGGAAAAAACAACCGCCCGGGTAGTGTTTTGGCCCGGGCGATAAAATACGCTGAAATTTACATGATCAGGAACGTATGGCGGCATAGGCTTGCTCCGAAACAGCGCCGGAGGCAAGCAATTTTTCAATCAGCGTTGTTCCGGCATCCTTTAAGGGCGTAAAAAGCGCCAGATAAGAGGTGTATGCGACATGATCCCGATAAAAGAGCGTCGCAAAATTACGGTTTTCCGCTGCACGGATCAATCCGACGGCCACCGCTTTGTCTCCGGACTCCGACCACAAAAAATCACCTGCTCCATCGTCATAGCCCAGTGCACGCAGTAAAAAGGTTAGATACTGCGCGGCGTCAATTTCCGCGTTGGGAGCAAATTCCGTAGAGGAAACCCCCACTGTGTATCCTTTTTCGTAGGCATAGGCGACATAAGGTGCGGCCCAGGACGGCACGTCGCGGAACGGATGTGAGCCTGTGTAGGCAAGCGCGGCGTTCTCCTCCCCAAGGAGACGGATCAACATGACGATTCCCTCAACACGGGTGGCAGCCCGGGTCAGTTCATACCCTTCGCCTGTGCCAAGGAATAAGCCCATTTCATGTAACGCATCTGCGTAACGCGTATAACGCGCAACATACATCCCTTCCTGAGAGACATAAGGCGGCGGGTTGGTGCCGATATACATGAAATTCCCCGTCATGGCAACTTCTGCTTCCTGAGAGGTGACGCGTACTGCGGCAACCTGATCCTCCACGGAAAGGTAGGTATGTCCCGCAAGCAATTGCTGCCCGGATGCACACTCTACGCCATCGGTTATATCCACCATGGCGCCATTTGAGAGAACAATTTCTGCACTACCGGAGACAAGAGAAATCATAGTTCCAAGCGGTAGCGCATAGATGTCGTTGAAAACACCAGAATAACCGCCAATCCCATAGGTTGAATCAACTGTATAGCCTGAACGATGCAGGTAAGCTGCATAAATTGCCGCATCAGAGGAACGATCTTCCATCGCGTTTAAAAAACTCTCCAGGAGTTCCTCAAAACGTGCATCGATTAGGGCGTTTGATTCATCAAGTATGGAAGGCAAATAGCTTTCTTCCAAATAACTTTGCGTTATAACCGGGTCTGAGTTCGATCCGCCGGTTGCGGAAGAAATACTTGTAACTGCCAGCAAACAGACGGATAAAAGCAGAACAAGCCCTTTTTTCATACCGTCTGCCTCCTTCAATTTACGAAATTCCTGCAAATAGTATACCGTTTTGCCGGGTTCTTGTCAATTGTTCTTTCCAAAGGAAGCGGTTGCGTTTGTGCAGGAAGTTCGTTATAATAAAAATATATAGTCTTGCAAGCGGAAGTAATTCGTATTATGAGGTGTGATTTCGTGAAAATTCGTTCTCGAATTTGTCTGTATATCATAAGCTTATTTTTAATTCTTTTTTTTCTGGGCGGGTGCTCCTATTTGCTGGAACGAGAGTTTGTTTTTGAAGAACCGCATGTTTCAACAGACGACGAAGAAAGCGCAAAGGAAGATATTTTGGAATTGACCAGTTATGAAGGTTTGCAGGAAGCTTTGCTCTTCTTCATTGAAAATCACGATTTTGTTCAAACCGTGCGTTTGAGCGATTATACAGGAAATGTAGAGAGCGATGTGCAACAGGCGGTGCGCGATGTCATGACAACGCCGTTAGGGGCTTTCGCTGTGACGAATATTGCCTATCAAAGTTCACGAATTCTTTCCTATTATGAAATTCGTTTTGATATCAGTTACCGGCGCACGGCCCAGGAAATCAGCGAGATGAAACAGATTGAAAGCATGGAGGAACTGGAATCTTTTTTGGCGGAGAAATTGAGCCAATTTTCCGGCAGTATGATTTTTCGGATTGATGATTACACGCAGTCCCGTTATGATTTTGAAAAGCTATTGATGGATGTATATTATGAGAATCCCCAAGCGGCTTATGGATTTGAGTCGATGGAAACGCATTATTATCCAGAGTCTGGGATGGCGCGTATTGTGGAATTGACGGTCAGTTATGCCCAGCAGCCTGCTACGCTTGCCGCAAAATCTGCAACGGCTACCGATGAGGCACAGATAATCTTGGATTCCTATATCGGTAGCAAATTAACGGCGAACCGTTTGAAGTATTTTTATGATACAATCTGTAGTTCTGTGGAATTTGACAGTGATACGGCACAACTTTTAAAGGAAAGTGAAAAAACACTATCCAAGACAGATCCTTTCACGGTTTATGGCGCTTTGATTAAAAAGAGCGCGGTGGGAGAGGGGTTTGCGCTGGCGTTCAAGCAGCTCTGTGATATGGCGGACATTGACTGTATTGTAGTATCGGGAAAGCGTGATGGCGCTCCGCATATGTGGAATTTGGTTTTAAACCGCGGTGAGTGGAGTCATGTGGACTGTTCCTATGATGCCGGAGATGATGTTTTAAATTATACGGTTTTTGGTCTGACAGACGAGGAAATGCCATCGCAATATTCTTGGGATCGCAGTGCTTATCCGGAAGCTGCTTCGCATGTTCTGAGGGAAATGCTTTCTTTGCCGGTAGATGAGTCGGTGAATGGTGAAGGCAGTGCTTCGATGGAATCTACTGTTGACGATGAAACGACAATTGTGGCAGAGGAGATATCTTCAGATGAAGGTGGTATCGTATCGGACGCTGGAACGGAAGATTGAGCAGGAAAAAGTATAAATGCAGTCTAAAAAAACATTTGCGTTTTGATAAAAAAGAATTTGGAGGGAAGTAGAATGTCTGAAAGAATGAAAATTACCAAGATGAGCGATTCAATTTATCTGCTGAATGACAATGACAGCGGTACAGCGTATCTGGTTCTTGGTAGTGAACGGGCGCTTGTCATCGATACCGCAAACGGCTATGAGAATTTTTATGAAATTGTGCGGAGCCTTACGGATTTGCCGTTGATCTTGGTCAATACCCATGCTCACCCGGATCATGTGCGCGGTAATGTGTGGTTTCCAAAGGCCTATATCAATTTCCGGGACCGTGAACAGTACTATCAAATGTTTGAAGGCGACTTCCTGCCGGAGGCAATTCGTGGCCTGGAACCCTGTCCCATCGAAAACATTGACGATGGGGATGTGATTGATCTGGGTGATAAAAAACTGGAAGTGATTGCTTTCCCGGGACATACAGCGGGAGGCATTTGTCTGCTTTCTCGGAAAGACCGTGTGCTTTTCACCGGTGACAGTGTGCTGGCGCGTACGTTGTGGATGTTTATGCCGACGAGTACAACTTTGGTTCAGTTGTGCCAGTCCCTTGAAAATTTGAAACGGTATGCGGACTCTTATGACTATCTGCTGACGGGGCATGGGATTGGTTACGATACACCGGAGTTGATTGACCGGATTGAAGCAGCGGCAAAATCTGTGATTGAGGGAACGGCTACCCGTGTCGGTGAGTATGAGGCTTGGGGCGGCGTTCACCCCTGTGTGTACTATACCGGCGAGGATGGAAAAGACGCGCCGCTTGTCTATCGGGAAGACCGTATTCGGTAAATTAGGGTTTTTTGGATACGTAAAAGCCGGGAACGTTCCCTGTCGGATATAAAATGGTATCGTAAGAGGATATTGGGGAGCTTGTGATCAAGAGAGCGTTCCATGTGGTTTTGTATTTCAACGTTTTATGATAAGAAGAGACGGTATAGCCATTGGCTATACCGTCTCTTTTAGGTTATTTTCGATATACGTTGGCAGCAAACGACCTTCTGATTCTTTATGGTTGGTACGGAGAAAAGGTTTCTGAAGAAAAAGCTGTACGACGGTTATGACTGGAAGTGTTCCCATTTTTCTGATGAAGCAAATATATAGTCAAAATTTCGAGAAACAGCATTACGGAGGGCGCATGCGTAAGCAAGCAAGGGGAATGTTGGATTAAAAATTGCCGGTTATGTTGCCAAGCGACTGCAATTACGGTACGCAAATCCCTTTCAATGGCAGATGGAGAGCGTTTCACAAGCATAGATAAATCAATATA